>NZ_JBIAQC010000012.1:0-166723 GCF_042888685.1 Streptomyces sp. NPDC002779 | reverse complement strand
ACCTCGGCCATCTCACCAGGTGTCACACCATCACAACGACACCAACAGCCCAACAGACACGCCACTCACAAACGAAGCTGACCAAGCCCTACTAGGGCCGGAACAACTGCCAGTGCTCCCGCGCACGCCGACACCCCCCTGCACCTCCCGCAGAACACCCGCTAGCAGTTCGGCACTGGCCCATGACCCCGCCGAGGACCAAACCGAGCTTTCGAAGGGTCAGCAGCGCCCCAGCGTCTCCGAATCAACGGCGACACCCCGCTTTTCCCTCCCAGGCCACCGTCGGCCCAAGCGGCAGCAACCGAGTCGCCCCACGGGCCAGCGGCGCCAGTCGATCCACGGCCACCAACAGCGGAACAACTTCCATGCCGGTACGTCGGACGACGACTACCGCTGTCTTGACTGGAACCTGTCAACGTATCAACAATTGCTTGTACCTCCCCACCCCTTGGAGGACCGTTGACCCACGGCCCGTCTCGCCGCACGACCCTGCTGGCGGCAGCCGCCGGTGCGTTCGCGCTGCCCGCCATATGTTCCGGACCCGCGCGTGCCGGGACCCCCCTGCCGCCGGGACGCCGTGAACTCCCCATCGTCACGCACCCCCGCCACCCCGGCGCCGTCCACGGCCCCGAAGCCGCGCGCGGGGCCCACACCGAACCCCTGAACGCCGCCGTCAACTGCGCCCTGGATAAGGGAGGGCGGAGCTGATGGCCACGTTCGTCACCCGCTCCCAGTGGGGCGCCAGGGCGCCCAGGAGCGTCAGCAGCGACATCACCCCGGCGCAGGGCGGTGTGGTCGTCCATCACGTCGACGCCGTGAAGGTGGCCAAGGCCGATCACGCCGACTGCGCCGCCCAGGTGCGGGGCATCCAGAACTTCCACATGGACGACAACGGCTGGTCGGACATCGCCTACAGCCACCTCGCCTGTGTCCATGGCTACGTCTTCCAAGGCCGCGGCGAGTACGTCCGCACCGCCGCCCAGGGCACCACGCAGGGCAACGACGACTGGTACGCGGTCTGCGCGCTGACCGGCGGCTCCAGCAGCAGCTACGACACCATCACCGCCGGGCTCATCGACGCCATCCGCCACGGCATCAACCGCCTGCGGGTGTCGGGCGGCGCCGCGCGGGCCATCACCGGCCACCGGGACCACCACGCGACCGCCTGCCCGGGCAACCTGTACGCCAGGGTGCTCAGCGGCGAGGTCAACCCCGGCGGCGGCCCCCTGCCCTACCCCGGCGTCAGTTTCCGCCAGCCGCCGACCTTCGTGCACGCCAGCGTGGCGACCTGGCAGTACCGGATGAACAGCGCGCACGGCTACTCCCTCACCGTGGACGGCCAGTACGGGCCGGGATCCGACTCCGCCTGCCGCAGCTTCCAGTCGCGCAAGGGACTGAGCGTGGACGGCGTCGTCGGACCGGCCACCTGGGGCGCCACGTTCGCCTAGAGCCGGCCAAGGCCCACCGCCATCCCACGACGTACGCCCGCAGCCGACGAACTCCACCCGAGGGGACACCTCGACATGCGCTTGCCTCGCGTACTCACGACCCTGGCGGCGGGCCTCGGCCTGCTCCTCGGCGCGCTCACCGCGCCGGCCGCCCACGCCCGCGCCCACGACGGCGCGGCGGCACCGGCCCAGTGGCGCAGCTACTGGGTGGACGCGTTCAACCCGGGCATCTACACACCCGCACAGGTCACGGCCCTGGTCGAGGACGCGTTGGACGTCAACGCCAACGTCCTGATCGTGCAGACGGCCCGGCGGTACGACTGCTTCTGCAACAACGCCCTGTACCCGCGCACCGACGCCGCGATCGCCCCGGAGCCCTACGACCCGCTGGCGGAAGTGATCCGACAGGGACACGCGGCCGGACTGCAGGTGCACGCCTGGGTCAACGTCAACACCATGTGGAACAGCAGCACCCCGCCCCGCTCCCCTGACCACGTCTTCAACCAGCACGGCCGGAACGCCACCGGAGCCGACCGCTGGCTCAACAAGAAGGCCAACGGCCAGGAACTGGTCGGTGCCAACGCCTATGTAGACCCCGGCCATCCGGCGGCCGTCGACTACATCGTCCGCGGCATCCAGAGCATCGTGCGCAACTACGACGTGGACGGCGTCAACCTCGACTACGTCCGCTACCCGGACGGCAGTTCCACCACCACCCACAGCGACTGGGGCTACAACGCCGTGTCCGTCGCCCGCTTCCAGCAGGCGACGGGCCGGACGGACGTACCCCTCCCGTCCGACACCGCCTGGAGCGACTGGCGGCGCAGCCAGGTCACCCAGCTGGTGCGCAGGATCTACCTCGGAGTCTGGGAGATCGACCCGCGGGCCCGCCTGTCCATGGACGCCATCACCTACGGACACGGGCCGCAGGCGGTCGGCGGCTGGCGGGCCACACGCACGTACGCCGAGGTCCTCCAGGACTGGGCGGGATGGCTGGCCGAGGGGATCATGGACACCGCCGTGACCATGAACTACAAGCGCAACTGGAATCCGGACCAGGCGCGGATGTTCTCCGAGTGGTCCGAGTTCCTGGCCGACCACCAGGGCGAGCGGCAGGCGGTCAACGGACCCGCGCTGTACCTGAACAGCGTCGCGGACTCGCTCAGCCAGGTCAGGGAGGCGCTGAGGCCCAGCGCGGCAGGCAACACCGCGGCCGGCTGGAGCGGTTATTCGTACGCCGCCCCCAGCAAGGACGTGGCGGCCAACGGCCTGGCGGCCGAGCGGGCCAAGCTGGAGCAGGCGCTGACTCAGGGAGAGGACGCGCCGTTCAAGGACGAGGCGGCCGTACCCGGCATGCCGTGGAAGACGGCACCCCTGAACGGGCACGTCACCGGCAGGCTCCTGCTCCGCAGCGGCGGTCCGCTGGACCAGGTACCGGTGAGGCTCGCCCCGCTCACCGGTGACGGCCGGGTGACCACGCGGCTCAGCGACGGCTCGGGCTGGTTCGGCTTCGCCCATGTGGAACCAGGTCTGTATCTCCTCACCCTCTCCCTGCCGGAGGGCGTGATCGGCGCCCCGAAGACCGTGGTGAGGGTGACGAAAGGCGGCATCGCGAAAGCGGCGTTCCCGCCGTTCCTCGCCAGGCCCTGACGCGGCGACTGCGACGGTAGGCAGCACAGCACCGGGGTCCTCCATCGGCCCGGGAACATCAACGCCTCCGCCCCAGCCCCAACCAGCAGAACTGCAACCTCACTGCTCGACCCCGACCGTCACTTCAGGGATCCGCACCCAACGGCTTTTGAGCGGCATGGCCAAGGCCACTGCTGTCACGAGGACGTGTCGTTCAGATGGCTGTTTCCAGCGCCTGCCGGAAGGACTCCGCGGTCGTGGTCACGATGCGCGGACTGTCGATCAGCGCCTCGTCGATCACGTCGGCGAGGCGGCGCGGGATCGACGGGTCGCGGTCTCTGATCGGCACAGCCGCATCCCGAAGCAGCACCATGATGGGGTCCGCATTCGGCGGGAAGGTACGCGGCGTGGTCCCGGTCAGCATGCGGTACAAGGTCGCCGCCGTGGCCCAGACATCGACCTCCGGCTTGGCGTATTTGTAGTCCACGACCTGCGTGCGCGGCATATAGGCCACTGTGCCCAGGCGAAGCAGCGTTGCAGCAGCGCGACAAGACCGTCCGGTACGGTGTTCCTCCGGTCGGCGACGTAGGCGGTGAACACCTCCGCGGCGGTCTGCCCGTACCGGCACGGCGGGCGCCCCATGAACATCTCCAGCACGGTCAGCGCCCACGACCAGGTGTCGGTCGCCCGCGTGAGGCGGGTTCTCGGCCGCCCGGAGTCCGCAGTCCAGATGGCAGCCTCTGCCTGCTCCGGCGAGCAGTACGCCGGGGTCATCCCGCCGAACCCGGCCAGCACGCTGGCGCCCGGCACTACTGCCGTGCTCTCCCCGGCCGCGGCACGGGCCCTGGCCAGACCGAAGTCCGTCACCTTGACCGTGCCCTCGCGATCGAGGAGCACGTTGGCGGGCTTGACGTCCTGGTGCACGAGGCCGTGCCGGTGGGCGTGTTGCAGCCCCCACGCGGTCTGGACGGCTATATCGAGAATCCGGCGCAGCCGATCCCGGCGACCGCCCGCGTAGAGGTGCCCTTCCCGAACGGCCTCAGCGAGGCTGCCCCCGTCCAGCCATTCGGCAAACACCCTGGGCACGCCCCCCAGCCTGCGCACATACACACAGTTCACCGTGTGCGGATGCTCTCCCAACCCCACCCACGTCGCCGCCTCGGCTTCGAAATCACGCAACCCCCTCCCGGTGGACACCAGTTGGGACCGTGGAGCCTTCACCGCAAGTTCCACGTTCCACCCACGGTGCAGCACCCGGTAGACCAGACCCATCCCCCCACTGCGGATCACATCCCGGACCTCGTACAGACCGAGGATCACCTCTCCCGGCCGCCACACAGCCGGCACCTGACCATCCACCACCTGCCGTTGGCCGGGTTTGCAGTTTCGGCGGCTGGATGTCCGGTGACGTCGGATCAGATCGCTGAGGGTGTGGCGGCAGAGCCTGGTAGGGACTGTCTTGCTTTTTGGGAGGCGGCGTGGGGTGGTGGGCGGTGGTTAGGAGCAGGGGTCGACGGTGTCGGCGGGGTCGGTGCCGACGTTGACGTTGCCGCCCCAGACGTAATAGCCGTTGTACTGGGCGCCCTGGCTGTCGTATATGTTGCCGGCGTACCAGACGTTGGTGGTGTATCCACCCGCGGTCACCGTTTCGCCGCGGACGTAGCAGAGACCGTACATGTGGTACCGGTCCACGGTGGGGCCGGTGTTGACGCGGATCTGGCTCTGGGTGTTGGGAGCGGTGCGGATGTTGCTGTTGGGCTGCAGCGAGACATAGAACGCGTCGGGACGGGCCTCGGCTGCTGTGGCGGAGGCGAGCAGGGTGAAAGCGGCGCCGGCGGCGATGCCGGCGGCGGCGACACGGGTTTTGAGCAGGGACATCGTTGAACGCTCCGTCGGATACGGGACCTCAAGGGGTCGCGGTCGGCCGGGGCGGCGTAGCGCCGCCTCGTCACTGGGACCGGCCTAAGGGCGTTGTCGTATGAGTACTGCGGCGGGCGGTTTTCCTCCGGGCACGTCTCATACAGGGCGGGCCGCGATCCCGTCTTGGTGGCGTAGTTCACTCCCGCCGGCCGGATCAGGCCGGCGCGCACTCGGCTCCCTTGGAAGGGAAACCCTCATGGCAACGGCACTTGGCCGTGTCGCCCGTCTGGGCGGCAGCGCGGCTCTGCTCGGCACTCTGGTACTCGGCGCCGGTACGGCGTCTGCCCAAGAGTCCCATCCCATGCGCCCGGTGGGGCAGGCGGCCTCTGGTGAGCTGGCCGCGGGCTCGTTCTTCACCACCTGGGCGTCCGACGTCAATATGCGCAACGACCTGCAACGGGTGAACGGATGGGCCTGCGGGGAGAGTCCTTCCACCACCAACTGCCCGGACGTCACAGGTCAGGCGCAGCCGGGCGACCGGCTGGAGGTCCACTGCCAGACGCTGGGCCAGACGGTCGGCTCCAACCCGTACTGGGTCTTCGTCGACAACCACACCCGCGGCACCTACGGCTGGATGGCCAGCTACTTCATCGCCCATCCGGACAACAAGCTGCCCGGTGTGCCTTCTCCGTGCGTGGGCCCCTGACTCGGCCGACCTGTGCGCCGCGCCCCCAACTCCGCTGGGACGACTGTCGCGGTAGGTGGGGAGCCGGCCTTCGCAACTGCCGGGGAACCGCCTGGGCCGTTATGGGCGTACGGCGTGGTCGGGCCGCTGACATCCCCGATGCGGCCCCTTCGACCACGCCCCGGCTGGAGGTGGGCGTGGGGCGAGCGGCACCGGGTGTACTGGGCCGACCGCGACCGGCCTCCACACCTGGGCAGCGCTGGGCACCCCTCTGCACGACGCGCTGCGCCTGCCACGCCGTCCCAGTGCGCGCCGAGCAGCCCTGCGGAACGCCGCGTGAGACGAACACCGCGCGCCGTCGCCTCCCTGCTGCGCGGCCCTGAGGCAGAGGGCAGCCAGGCGGGGGAGTCGACGGTGTATTTCCTGGGCGTCGTACTGTCTAGCGGGCCCACCTCTTTGCCGCACAAGAGGCTGCACCAGCGAGGCCACAATGCAGGAGATCGTGGCCGAGGCGCTCAAGGAGGTGTACTTCCAGGACGGCGGCCACCGGGCCGAGCAGTTGGAGGAGGTCCGGTTCACGGACATCGAGCAGGTGGAGTTCGACCTGTAGAGGCCCTTCCCGAACAGCTGAGGCCGGGATGTGACTGAGCACTTGCCTTGGCGGATGAGCGCTTGGGTTGGCAGGGAAGAGGAACAGCGGGCGACAGGTGACATACCCGACCCGGCCGACACGACTACGATCACATGTATGGCTGACGGGATAGTGGGGGCGATCGCCGGTCTGTTCAGCGGACGCAGACGCGAGGATGAACTTGCCCTGGTCGATGCGGAGATCACCGCCTTTGGCGAGATGCTTGCCGGGCATCCCTTCGTGCCGGGTCGGCATCAGGATGACCCTGGTCTCCTCGCTGACTACCAACGGGCGCTGGACGCCTACGAGCAGGCCAAGCAGAACTTTGTCGGCGATCGAAACCTCCGGGACGCCGCCGATGTGCTGCGCGCCCTCGACGAGGGGCGCCATGCGCTGGCCTGCGTGGACGCCGTGGTCGAAGGACGGCCACGCCCGCAGCGGCGTCCCCTGTGCTTCTTCGACCCCCGTCACGGACAGTCGACCGAGGAGGTCCGCTGGGCTCCTTCCGAGGGTGCGGCCCGGATGATCGCTGTGTGCGCAGCTGATGCCGTACGCCTGGCCGAGGGGAGGCCAGCGATCGAGAACGGGCTGCGGGAGCAACGGCTCGCCCCGCAGACCGGGCCGGTCCCGAACCTGGCCGGCGCCGCCGACGCGGGCGCGCAGAGACGTATGGGGCGTCGGCCGACCTCAGCTCTTCCGCCCCGCCCTTTCCCCCTCGCCTCTCCCGATCCCTACGAGACCTGGCCCGAGCACACGGGTGTGCGGCAGCGCCGGGAGAGCCGCGGCAATACGGGAGTCCAACTGGTCCGTACTGACCCTCGGAAGCCCGCTCTGCTGGTGGTCCACCTGGAGCGGACCACGAACTCGTGGGTTGAGCTCACCAGCCCGCCCGACGACAACAGGAGACCCAGGCAGATCCTCACGCACGGCTCCCTGCTGACGCGGGCGATCGTTCCGGTCGAGGCCGACGGCCGGGATGAGATACGCCTCCAAGTGCATACCAGGGGAAGGTGGCAGTTCTGGCTGCATCCGCAGGAGGAGATTCCGCTTCTGGAGGGAGAACTGGGATCGACCGGCTCCTACGTCGTGCGGCATCCTGGCGGCCAGGTGCCCCTGCGGATCACCCAGCACGACGGGGGCGCTTTCTCACTCCACAGCCTTCGGCCGGACTTCAGGCTCGGGTCGCTCCTGTGCCGGGGCGACGGGCCGTTCACGGCTACGGCCGTCGCCCCGAGGAAGGCTGGTCTGCTGTCCGTTCAGTCACGCGGCTCATGGAGTATCGCCCCATAGGGACGGGTGGACTGAGCGCACACCACACTGTGAACCTGAGCGCGGCACCTGGCGGTGCGCTACCTGAGCGCTGGGGGTCAATAAGCGCCGTAACAGCCCTTGCCGCGTCCCCCGCCGCGCCCCGCCACCACGTGGTGGAACCGGGTCATGAGGGTGGCTGGGTGGTGTCCTCGGGGACAGCCGTCGCGGTAGAGGTTGCGTGTGGGACGCTGGCATGCGCCGGCAGGACGACGCCCTCAACGCCGTTATCGGTCGGGATCGTGTCGAGGTGCTCGAACTGTTCCTGCGGCACCGGCACGCAGGCCATCGGCTTGGCGCTGTGCGGGCACCGTGTCACCGGCAACGATCTCAGCCCTCGCGCCGTAGCCCGTGTTGCCCGGGAGGCTACCCGCCAATGCCTCAGCCTGCGCACAGCAGCCGCCGACATGCGGCGTCTCCCGTTTGCCGATGGCCGGTTCGACGTCGTCGTCTGCGCTGACAACTCGCTTTCCCCACCTGCTGACAGAGCAGGATGTGCACGCCGCCCTGGCCGAGATGCGCCGCGTGCTGCGCCCAGAGGGCCTGCTGCTGGTCAGCACACGCCCCTACGACGATCTGCCGCGCGAGCACCCCGTTTCGACGCCTCCACAAGTCCACCGGACCGACTGCGCCGACGGCGGAGCACGGACCGTCACCTTCCAGCTCTGGCAATGGCACGACGACGGTGAGCACTACGACTTGGAGCACTTCCAACTCCTTCCGGCAGGCGGAGAATGGCGCGTCGCGGTCCGCCGGACCACCTACTGGGCCCTCAGCCAGGTCCGGTTGGCCGGCCTCGCCGCCGAGGCCGGCTTTGTCGACGCCCGATGGCGGATGCCGCAGGAGACAGGCTTCTTCCAGCCGCTGCTTGTGGCCCGCGCCGACGAGTAGGCCATTGCTTCAAACTCCATGCAACCGCCCCCCTGATGGCAGTGGCGAGTGCTGGTGGCCATCCGTCAGGGGCGGTCGGTCGCAGGGTCTGCGTCGTTGAGGAACCCCATGGGACGGCCCTCGAGTCGGCCGGGCCGCAGCATGCACGTGCGGGTGGGGAGGTCGGCTTACGGAGCTCTGCTGCCGGGAAGGGGCAGGCGTCAGAGGTCAGATGAACGTGGTGTGGACCAGGCGCCCTCTGCGGCGGTAGTGGTGGCGTAATCGGTGAAGTTCCTCGGGGTGCGGCCGAGGGCTCGCTGGATGCCGTCGCTCAAGGAGGCGAGGCCACCGGTGCGGATGTACTCGTACAGGTTGATGGACAGTTGCACCCATTCCTCGGGTACACCGTGTGCGCGTTGTTCCTGCGCGTACTGCTGCAGGGTCAGTGGCACGTAGCGGATGTCACGGCCGGTGGCACGGGCGATTTCCTCGACCGCGTCGCGGAAGGTCATGGTCTGGGGCCGCTGAGTTCATAGTGCCACCCGGCGTGCCCGGCTTCCGTGAGGGCGGCGACGGCCACGTCGGGGATGTCCTCGGCGTCGACGAATGCCTCCATGCCGTCCCCGGCGGGCAGTCGTACCTCGCCGATCAGCACGGGGTGGTAGAGGAAGTCCTCGCTGAAGTTCTGGAAGAACCACCGCGGTCGCAGCACCGTCCAGTCCAAGCCAGAGTGTTCCAGGGCCCGTTCTGCGGCAAGGGCGTGTTCCCGCCCCGCCCTCGGGCACGGACAGCAGCACCGCCCGCTGTGCTCCTGCCGCTGCGGCCTGCCGGGCGAACGCACCGATGGCCTGGGCGGCTTGCGGGCTGCCGAAGTCGGGGACCACGAGGTACATCCCCGCCACTTCCCGCAGCGCGGGCTCCCAGGTGGTGCGGTCCGTCCAGTCGAAGGACGGTGTGCTGGAACGGGAGGCCGTGCGAACCCTCACGCCCCGTTCCTGCAGCAGCCGCGCCACCCGCCGGCCGGTCTTGCCCGTAGCACCCGTCACCAGGATGATCTCGTCGTTCATGGCCTCGACTCAACCAGTCGCCGACTGCCGCGCCCATACCGCACAGGCTCACGTCCATACCGGTTCGTCTACGCTGGCCGGCACGGATCCCTCGGGACTGACCGGCATCGATCCGCTGGCCGATCTCCTTAACGGGGTACGGACCAGTGGCTCGGTCGTCAACCAGTCCTTGCTGACCGGCTCCTGGGCGGCACGCTTCGAGGACGGCTCACCACTGGCCCTGGCGGTCCTGATCCACGGCTGCGCCTGGATCACCCTTGAAGGCGGCGCCCCGGTCCGGCTCGGCCCCGGTGATGTGGCGGTGGTGTGCGGGGGCGTGCCGTATGTGAACGCCAACGCCCCGGTAACAGAACCGGACGTGGTGATCCAGGCCGGAGGTCGCTGTACGACGGCACAGGGCGAGGAACTGCTTCCCCCGCAGATCCCTGGTCCGGACGTCCGGTACGCCGCAGAGCCGGACCGCACCCTTTTGATCAACGGTCTCTACACCGTCGACACCCGTGCGCCCGGCCGGCTGCTCTCGGCCCTGCCGCCCCTTGCCGTCATCGAGGCGTCCGTAGGGAACTGCCCGGTCAGCCACGCGCTCTTCGAGGAGATCACCCGTGCGGAACCCGGGCAGCAGATCCTCCTGGACCGGACGATGGACCTGATGCTGATCACGGCCCTGCGCGCCTGGTTCACCCGCCCTGGCGCCCAAATCCCCAACTGGTACCTCGCCTACAGCGATCCCGTACTCGCCCCGGCACTGCGCCTGCTGCACGCCGACCCCGCCCACCCGTGGACCCTGCCCGCACTCGCGGCGAAATCCGGCGTGTCACGCGCACACCTCGCCAGGCGCTTCCATGCCCTGGTCGGGCAACCGCCTATGACCTACTTGCGGCAACGCCGTCTGGCGCTTCGGCGGCCGCAGGGTCGCCGGCGTAGAAGAGAATCCTCTCGTAGGGCTGCGTATCGCCGCCCGTGGTCCCCCGTGCAACGAATTCCGTCACGATGGTGAGGGGATCCGGGCGGTGCGTCGCACGGCGGTGCCGCGCTGACGTTCAGTCCTCCTCTTCCGGGTGCTGCCCGGGGCCGCTGCTCTGAGGCGACAGCGGGGTGGGGGAGAGGTCCGTGGGTTCCTCCCCGCTCTCCAGGAGAGTGTTGGCGGCGCCGATGATCCGCGGGTCGGCTGACCCGACCGCCTCCTCGTCCTTGGCCGTGTAGTCGCAGCGCAGCAGCAGATGCCGCATCGCTTCGAGCCGGGCCCGACGCTTGTCGTTGCTCTTCACCACGGTCCACGGCGCGTACGGCGTGTCCGTGGCGCGGAACATGTCGACCTTCGCCCTCGTATAGGCGTCCCACAGGTCGAGCGAGGCCAGGTCGGTGGGCGACAGCTTCCACTGCCGTACGGGATCGACCTGGCGGATCGCGAACCGGGTGCGCTGTTCACCTTGCGAGACCGAGAACCAGAACTTGACCAGCGTGATGCCGTCGTCCGTGAGCAGCTTCTCGAAAACGGGCGCCTGGGCGTGGAAGTGCCGGTACTCGGCAGGGGTGCAGTAACCCATCACCCGTTCCACACCGGCCCGGTTGTACCAGGACCGGTCGAAGAAGACGATGTCCCCGGGAGCGGGCAGATGGGGGACGTAGCGCTGGAAGAACCACTGCCCGGCCTCCCTCTCGCTCGGCTTGTCCAGCGCCACCACCCGGGCTCCGCGCGGGTTGAGGCGTTCGGTGAACCGCTTGATCGTGCCGCCCTTGCCGGCCGCGTCCCGCCCCTCGCACACCACCACGACGCGCTGCCCGGTGTCGCGCACCCACTTCTGTAGCTTCAGCAGCTCGATCTGAAGGATCCGCTTCTCCCGCTCGTACGGCTTCCGCGGGAGTTTCTGCTCGTAGGGATAGTTCTCGCGCCAGGTGTCGAGGGGATTGCCGTCGCCGGCCAGCAGGATGGGCTGCTCGGGCCGCTGCTCGTCCACGAGCAGCCCCGCGAGCAGTTCCGACGGCACGGACGTGCCCTCGGGGTCCGCGGCCGGTGTAGCCGGCCTCACTGAATCAACCACGGGCGGGTTCCTCCTGCTCACGACGTCGACAGTTTGCTGCGTTCCGCTCCCGAGACGAGAGGGGGAGGGGGCGACAGGGCGGACCGTCCGGGTCTTGCCGAGTGCCCGCTGCCCGGCCGTCCATGTCCGTCCGCGTGGTTCGCCTGCCGGTCCGTTCGGGATGGTTTGCCCCCAGCTCCCCGGGTACTCGCCGCCGGGTACGACGCACGCGCTATCGCGGGAGGTATCCCATGGGCAAGCTGGGTGACATGGCGAACAAGGCCAAGGCAATGGCGAAGGGCCACCCGGACCAGGCCGACAAGGGCGTGACGCGCGCTGAGCGCATGGTCGACGAGCGGACCGGGAACAAGTACGACGCCCATACCGACAAGGCCGCCGACGCGGCTCGTCGTTCCTACCGGGACAGCGGCACGACGGAGTGACCCACATGACCGGCCTCCGGCCCCCGACGCACAGCGTCGGGGGCCGGAGACGTGTGGCCGAGGGGCCGTATGGGGCTCCGGCCGTCAAGGACAGCCGGCCTCAGGTCGTCGTCCCCTGCCCCCGCTGCGACAAGTCCCCCTCAGGCTGATCGAGTCGAGAGATAGGGGGTACACGCCGCGCATGGCACCGAAGAACGATCACTCCAAGTTCCTGCGGGCGGTACGGCAGATGCGCCGCATCCGAGCCTTCTACGCGCTGGGCGCTCTTCTCTGGGCGGCGACCGCCGCCTGGGGAGGCTGGCAGAACCCCGGTAGCCGGCAGATGTGGGTGCCCGTACTCCTGTTGGTCGTCTTCGCCGGTCTGCTGTCCGCGACGACCCTGTGGCTGAGGCAGCACCGGTCGAAGGACGGCGACCGGCCCGCCCACCACGCGGCTCCCCGCAGGCCGGCCGTCCGTCGCCACGCGAGCGCCTGACACGCGGACCTGCGAGCCCGGGGCCTGCGGAGACGCGGCGGCGCTCGGCCGGACACGAAGCCGTCAGCGCTGAGGAACGCAAGGCGCAAGACGGTTCTCGCCGGAGCGGGCCTGCTGAGGTCGCCCGAGGGCGCTTTCCCGTGGTCGTCCTGCGAGGGCACCTCCCAAGGTCCTCTCCCGCGCCCCTCACCCCCACCACGCGCATCATGCGGCGCGGGAGTTCCGACGGCGCCGATACCCGTGGGGTCGGCGCCCGTTGAGGGGCCGTCCGGGGGGTAGTCGGTTGCCATGACTGTCTACGGATTTCACGCCTCGCACGAGCAGATTCCACCCGCGGATCTCCTCGACGCCGTGGTGCGCGCGGAGCAGGCGGGCTTCTCCGCCGCCATGTGCTCGGACCACTTCTCGCCGTGGAGCGTGCGTCAGGGGGAGTCCGGCTTCGCCTGGTCATGGCTCGGAGCTGCCCTCCAGGCCACCGACCAGGTGCCGTTCGGTGTGGTGAACGCGCCCGGCCAGCGCTACCACCCCGCCGTCGTCGCCCAGGCGATCGCCACCCTCGCGTCCATGAACCCGGGCCGGTTCTGGACCGCGCTCGGCACCGGAGAGGCCTCCAACGAACACATCACCGGCGCGGGTTGGCCCCGCAAGGACATCCGCTCCGCGCGCCTGCGGGAGTGCGTCGACGTCATCCGGGCGCTGCTGCGGGGCGAGGAGGTCAGCCACGACGGGCTGGTGAGCGTGGACCGGGCCCGGCTGTGGACGCTGCCGCCCGAGGAACCGCCGCTGATAGGAGCCGCGTGCAGCACTGCCACCGCGGCCTGGTGCGCCGAGTGGGCGGACGGACTGATCACGGTCAACGCCCCGCGCGAACGCCTGCGCGAGATCATCGGCGCGTACCGTGACGCGGGCGGCCGTGGGCCCCTCCACCTCCAGGTGCACCTGAGCTGGGCGCCCGACGAGGCCGAGGCGCTCGCCCTCGCGCACGATCAGTGGCGGACCAACGTGCACTCCCCGCCGGTCAGTTGGGACCTCGACTCCGCGGAACTGTTCGACGTCGTCAGCGAGCACGTCACCCCCGAGCAGGTCGCGAGCACGGTCAACGTCTCCAACGACCTCGGCTGGCACGCCGCCCGGCTCCAGGAGTACGCCGACCTGGGGTTCGAGGCCGTGATGCTGCACCACGTGGGTCGCGAACAGGCCGCGTTCATCGACGCGTTCGGCGCCGAGGTACTGCCGCGACTCGACGTGACCCGCCCGATCCCCGCCACGGCCAAGGAGTACCGATGCGTCTGACCCGCACGTCCGACCTGTGGTGGAAGAACGCGGTGGTGTACTGCCTGGACGTCGAGACGTACCAGGACGGCAACGGCGACGGCATCGGAGACTTCGCGGGGCTCACCCAGCGCATCGACCACCTGGTGCGCCTCGGCGTGACCTGCGTGTGGCTGATGCCCTTCTACCCCACGCGGGAGCGTGACGACGGCTACGACATCACGGACTTCTACGGCGTGGACCCGCGCCTGGGTACCCTCGGCGACTTCACCGAGTTCGTCCGCACCGCGCGCGACCGCGGCATCCGCGTGATCGCCGACCTCGTCGTCAACCACACCTCCGAGGACCACCCCTGGTTCAAGGACGCCCGCTCCAGCCGGGACTCCGTCCACCGCGACTGGTACGTCTGGAAGGACGAGCCCCCCAAGGACGGCCCCGAGGGCGTGGTCTTCCCCGACGCGGAGGACAGCCTGTGGGAGTACGACGAGGGCAGCGGCCAGTACTACCTGCACCGCTTCTACAAGCAGCAGCCCGACCTCAACGTCGCCCACCCCGACGTCCGTGACGAGATAGCCCGCATCATGGGCTTCTGGACCCAGCTCGGCCTGTCCGGCTTCCGGGTCGACGCCGTGCCCTTCCTGCTGGAGACCGACGGACAGAGCGACGCGGGAGAGCTGCCCGACCCGCACGAGTACCTCGCCGACCTGCGTGCCTTCCTCGGCCGCCGCAACGGCGAGGCGGTCCTGCTCGGCGAGGTCAACCTGCCCTACGACGACACCACCCGCTTCTTCGGCGACCCCTCCTCGGACCGCGGCGACGAACTCACCATGTGCTTCGACTTCGTCGCGATGCAGCAGATGTACCTGTCGATGGCACGCCACGACGCCAGGCCGCTGGCCGCCGCACTGAGCGAGCGCCCCGCGGCACCGCGCGACGCCCACTGGGCCACGTTCGTGCGCAACCACGACGAACTCACCCTCGACAAACTCAGCGACGACGAACGGGCCGAAGTGTTCGCCTCCTTCGGCCCGGACAAGGACATGCAGCTGTACGACCGAGGGCTGCGCCGCAGGCTCCCGCCCATGGTCGACGGCGACCGGCGCCGCGTCGAACTGGCCTACAGCCTGCTGTTCACCCTGCCGGGCACCCCCGTGCTCTTCTACGGCGAGGAAATAGGCATGGGCGAGAACCTGGCCGCGGAGGGACGCCAGGCCGTACGCACCCCGATGCAGTGGACCCCGCAGAAGGCCGCCGGGTTCTCCACCGCCGAGCCGGACGCCTTCCCCAACCCGTTGGCGGACGGCGCGTTCGGTCCCCAGAAGATCAACGTGTACGAGCAGAGCCGCGATCCTGCTTCCCTGCTGAGCCGCATCCGTCTGTTCGTCGAACGCTACCGGGAGGCCCCCGAACTGGCCTGGGGTGACTACCGTTTGCTCACGACGGGGGAGGACGCCGTGCTGGCGCACGTCTGCAGTGACGGCGACGGCACCGTGCTGGCCGTACACAACTTCGCGGACCGGCCTCACACCGTACGGCTGGAACTGGCCGAGGCCGGATCCGGCGGACGGCTGACCGACCTGCTCGACGAGCAGCACACCGGTCTCAAGGCAGGCAAGGACGGCAAGTTCCACGTCGACCTGCCGCCGTACGGCTATCGGTGGCTCCGCGTCGGCACCCCGGCGGACGACCCCGAAAGCATCGCGTCCGGCTGACCGGCCCATGAGTGGCGGCCCCGAGCCCATCGTCGGGGCCGCCCCGACCCGTCGCGTTTCACAGCAGGAACGTGAGAGCCGTGATGGAGCACAGGAGGAAGGCGAGGACGGGCCAGTACAGCAGTTTGGGAGCCAGGTTGTCCCGCCACTGGATCAGTGCGAGGTGGGGGCCGCGGGAGAGCAGCAGTGCGTTCCAGACGACGGCGATGGTCATGAAGTAGAGGCAGAAGTAGACGTAGTCGATGTACGTGATGCCGTGGGAGCCGGTTTCGTTCCGTGCGGTGTTGTGGTCGACGGTCAGCACCAGCAGCATGGCCGCCGCGAATTCGACCACGGTCAGTCCGTCGAATCCGGCGAGCGGGAAGCGCCGGGTGTTCTTCGTGGTGACGAAGAGGGAGGCGAAGACGAGGACGGCGATGAAGGCCAGGGGGATGATCCGCCCGAAGAGCGGTGCGGCGAACTCTCTGGCCATGTGCATGTTGAAGTACAGCTCTGGATGCGCCTCTTGGCGGTACTGGCGGCCCTGTCCGAAGTTCACCGAGTAGCGCGGGGTGTCGTAGCTGAAGGAGGTGGTCTTGACGGCCCAGTTGCCTGGGACGAAGTTCGCGTCGAGGCCGTACGCGGCCGGCGCGCGCCAGGGCGGGTACGCGGCCAGGTCGGGGACGAGCTGGACTCTGCTCTCGAAGTCGGGGTGCCACAGGCGGAGCCACACGTCCTGTTCGTCCAGGGGGTAGGTACGGTAGTCGAACACCTGCCGGATCTGGACGTTGAAGTACCAGCCGATGACGTGCTCGCCGTCGCGGTGGACGTCGTAGACCTTGCGGGGCTCGTAGGAGTCGTCGGCTTCCGGCAGGACGACGCCGCGTTCGATGGCGGCCGGCACCGAGTCGGCGTACCGCTGCCAGATGTATCCGCTCACCTCGACGTCGTAAGGGCCCGTGAAGCGCAGGGCCTGGATGAACACACCCGTGGGCACGCGCACGTGGTGCACCGGTGCGGGGGTGTGGCGGGTGAGGTAGGCGTCGGTGTCGCGCATGCTGGTGACCTGCGTGCCGCGGGCGAGGGTGTGCGAGGTGTCGGTCATCACCGCGTACCAGATGAGTACGGTGCCGGTCAGCAGGACAGCGGCGGTCCATGCGCTGGCCAGCCACAGGCGGTGGACCCTCAGTCGGCGGATGCCGGCGAGGCCGGCCAGCAGGAGCAGGGCCAGTCCGGTGATCACGACGGCGCCGAGTGCGGGGCCGGGATCTGCGAAGTCCAGTCGCTGGTGTCGATGCGCGACGACCGCGAGCGTGACGGCGAACAGCGCGCCGGCGGCGAGGGCGAGCAGGTCGATTCCTCGGGCGGCAGCTCGCAGATGGTGCACCAGTGGATCGTGGTTCGGCGTCTTCACCACGTCACCGCAGCGAATTCAGCCGAGTTGGGCGACGTAGACGAGGAAGACCGACACGCAGAACACCGGATAGTAGACGCGGGAGACAAGCGCGAGCCGGTTCCAGGCCCGTATGTTGTCGTGTTCCTGGAGCCAGGCGCCGGCGAGCGAGATGAAGACGCATGTGCCCACGAGGAACATGAAGGAGTAGTAGGCCCACTCGAGTGCCACCGTGTATCCGATGTCCGGCAGGGAGTTGGTGACGTTGGTCAGCAGCACGGCGGCGCTGAGCATGGCGGTGACCTCCAGGGAGACGCGGGTGCTGGTGTAGCGGGGGTCGCGTGGAAAGAAGAGGGTGGCGTAGGTGACAGCGGCGCTGAGCAGCAGCGGCAGGAGGTTCTTGACGAGGAAGGGTGCCACGTCGCGGGCCACTGTGACGTTGGCGACGTACTGGGCGTAGTGAACGCCGTGTTCGCCCTGCGACAGGTCCGGGTCGCCGAGCCGCGCGGTGCTGCCCACGGCGGCCTTGTACAGACTCAGATCGCGCACCGTCCAGTTGGGCAGGCCGTCGATGGTCTGCCGGACGTCCTTGCCGCTGTTCAGTGCCTCCACGCGGTCCTGTTTCACCAGGGCCCGGTCCACGACGTAGACGACGCGGGAGGAGGGCTGGATGCGGTTCTGCAAGGTGATGGCGAGATGCTGCTGGTCGAAGGGGAAGCGGTGGAAGTCCAGCGAGGTGCTGAAGGTGGTGACGACCTGGTAGAGGCGGTATTTCACACCGTTGGCGGACGATGTGCGGACGGGGGCGGTCCACTTGAACTTGTCATCCGCCAGGTTGGGGAACTCCACGTCCGTGGCCTCGTCGCTGCCGCTGTAGCGGAACCACAGGAAGATGTCCGCCCTGAAGGTGCCTTCGCGGGTGTCGAGCGTGCTGATCCGGTTGACGTTGATACCGGTGTAGACGATCTGCTGACGGGCCAGCACCCTGCCCTCGAAGGAGACGGCCCGCTTGGCGGCCAGTTCCTGGGCCACGTCGACATCCTCCTCCGGGCTGTACTCGGTCAGCTGGACGGGAGCGGAAACGATGTCTCCGGACTGGACGATGCCGATGGTGACGGGCAGGTGCAGGGAGCGGGTTCGGTCGAAGAAGACC
This sequence comes from Streptomyces sp. NPDC002779, assembly GCF_042888685.1. Lineage (NCBI taxonomy): Bacteria > Bacillati > Actinomycetota > Actinomycetes > Kitasatosporales > Streptomycetaceae > Streptomyces > Streptomyces sp. NPDC002779. The sequence goes on along the minus strand of NZ_JBIAQC010000012.1, from coordinate 148,777 downwards.
CGCCCGTACAGGCCTGGGATGCCCTTGCCCGGAGTGTTCATGGCGGCCAGCGCGTCGCGGATCGCTGTCCTGTCCCGTTCGCTCACGTGGGCATGGTGGATCTTTGCCCGGCTGATGGCGTGCACGGCCATGTCGGCCGCCGTCTGTCCTGACATCGCCTTCCAGGAGGGCATGGTGCCGTAGCGGTCCCGGAAGGCGGTTGCCCAGGTCAAGCCGGCTCCGGTGAGGCTGTCGGCGAGTTGGGGTGAGGCGGCGTAGAACCGTCCGGTCATCGAGCCGGGTGCCGTCCGTTCCAGGTCGGAGGCGGCCAGGCGGGAGCCGAACTGGGTGTTGGACAGGTCATCGCCCCCGATGACGGTGGCACGCACGCCATGGCGGCGCAGGTAGGTCAGCGTGGCCAGTGCGGGGTCTTCCGGCAGGGCGAGCCGGACCCGGACCTGCCTGACTGGCAGCACGCCTACTACGGCGCCAACTACCAACGCCTCACCGGCGTCAAGCGCCACTACGACCCGACCGGCCTCTTCCGCTACGGCCAGAACATCGGAGTCGCCGAGACCACGACAGCACTCTCCTGACCGGATCAGCCCTGGCCACGGCTGCTCCAGGCGGCTTCTCGCACGGGTTGCCCGGCCGTCAGCGGCCCGCCGGGGGTGTATGCGCAGATGGCCAGCCTGTCAGGTGGCGGACGGAACCGGCTGCGGCCGGCGGCTGACCGGGGTGGCGCGCAAGGCCGCAGCGAAGCACTGGCGGCGGCCGCAGACATGTTGATCACGTCTGCAGCCTCGTGGCCCGGTCCACCTTCTTTGTCTTACGCGAGAAGCCGGGCGACCTCATGTCGATCGGCTACAGGATGCGAACGTCGGTCGCCTGCGGGCCCTTCTGGCCCTGAACGGTCTCGAACTCGACCCGCAGGCCTTCGTCCAGGCTCTTGAAGCCACTGCCCCCGAGCGCGGAGTAATGGACGAACACGTCCGGACCACCCCCGTCCTGGGCGATGAACCCGAAGCCCTTCTCCGCGTTGAACCACTTCACAACGCCTTGTGCCATCAGTGCTTCCGCCCCTTCGGTGCGTCACCTCGTACGACCAGGTTCGCTGACGGGAAGGACGAAACGACCGGGTTCGCCGTCAAACGCCTCGATTGGATGACAGCAGACCACCAGGATCGGTGCCGGGCGGCGGATCCGCAGATGCTTCCTGCACGCAGCCTGAGGGGAGTACCTGCAGGAGCGGCTGGTCACCGAGATCGCAGACGCCCGCACCGATTGCCGAAGAGGCCGGACCACGCCCCAGCAGCCCGGAGCTCCCCTGCCACCTTGCTGTCCAGCGCGATGGTCGAGGATGGATTCATGGCAGAGGACGAGAGCGAGATCGCTCTGAGCAAGCAAGATCTTCGTGAGGTCACCGCGTTCGCGGCGGTGTGCGCGGAAGTGGTGCTCGGAATATTCGAGGCAGACCAGCCCGACGACTCGCGGCCTCGAGACGCTATCGGTGCCGCGTGGGAGTTCGCCCGGGGTGGTGAGCGAGGGAAGTCTTTGCGCGACACAGCGTGGGCGGCCCTCAAGGCAGCCAAGAGTGCGGAAACCGCGGCTGCGCGCGAGGCAGCGCGGGCAGCGATGTCCGCGGCCGGCGCCGCGTACTTGCATCCGCTGGCGAAGGCCACCCAGGTCAAGCACATTCTCGGTGCCGGCGCTCACGCGGCCAGAGCAGCCGAGCTCGTCGCTGGCGACAATCGGGGCGTTGGTGCCGAACATATTGAGCGAGCGGTGCATCGTGCGACACCGGTCGTCGTGGAGGTGCTCAAACGCTTCCCAGCGGCACCAGGTGGCGGTGGACGGGTGGGTGAACTGATTCGCATGTTGGACGCTGACCTTCGTTCGATCACCCTCACTGAATGACTCTCAGCGCCCAGATGACGCGGCCCGCTGACCACGGTCCCAGCGCGACACCTCGACGACCCAGCGGCGGGGCAGCACGTCGAAGCCGGGGGCGTCCTTGGGACGGCTGACAGGCTTCATGGTGAGGTTGAGGTGCTGTTTCGCCCAGTCGACGAGCTTCCCAGCATAGGCAGAGGCGGTCCGCACGATCGTGATCGCGGGGTGCATCAGGCGCAGGGGAACAGGGCTTCCTTCGCGGCTGCGGCTGCGGCGTCGTGCAGGTCCGCGGGGGTGACCACGACCATGAAGGGAAGGCTGCGGGTGTCGACGACCAGATGGCGCTTGCGGCCGTACTTGCAGCCCGTAGCGACGACGTACCGGATCGCGTCGACGATCTCGCGGCGGGGGCGCTTCTCCGGTCGGCCGCCCGCTACAACAAGTGGACCAGAGCCCGGGAATGGACAGCTGATGTACAGCACTTTGGGAGGCACCCCGCCGCACACAGAAAACGAACTGTCCAGCAGCCCCGACAGCAGCCGGCATCATCCCCGCCTCTTGTGTGGCGGGGGGCGTCGTTGAGTTACTCGCGAATCTGGGCGTTCACTGGGGGATGGTCATTGCCGTCGTCAGCGCCCAGGCCGGCGAGCAGGCGCAGTCCGTCCTCGGCGGGGCTGCCGGGGGACGCGGACAGCACCAGTAGCTCGATCCCTGATTCGTCGGGCAGCGCGAAGTTCTCCTGGTGCAGTTCCAGCAGTCCGACCAGGGGGTGCCGGTAGGCCTTGCGTCCATGTGTGCGGGCGCGTACGTCCGCGCGGGCCCAGAGGCGGCGGAAGCGTTCACTGCCCATCGCCAGCTCGCCGATGAGTGAGGCGAGGCGGGGATCCTCGGGGTATTTGCCGGCGGCCAGGCGCAGATGCCCGACCACGTCGAGGGTGCAGTTCTCCCAGTCCGCGTAAAGTCCGCGCTCGGCTTCCTCGAGGAAGATGTGCCGTGCGGTGTTCAGGCCCGGCACCGGGCGGCCGTAGAGGAGTGTGGCGAGGCGGTTTCCGGCGAGTACGTCCGTGCGGTGGTTCATGATCAGCGCGGGTGCGTCGGATACCAGGTCCAGGACGCGCAGCAGCTCCGGCCGGACCCGCCCGCCTGGTGCCTTCGCGCGGTGACGGCGCTGCCGGGCGAGCCGGTAGAGGTGTCCGCGTTCGGTCTCGTCGAGGCCGAGGACGCGGGCGAGGGCGTCGAGGACCTGCTCGGAGGGCTGGGTCGCGCGGCCCTGCTCCAGGCGGACGTAGTAGTCGACGCTGACTCCGGACAGGTGCGCGACCTCTTCGCGGCGCAGCCCTTCGACCCGGCGGCGGCTGTCGGTGGGGATGCCGGCAGCCGCCGGGTCGACCCGGGAACGCCGGGTCCGCAGGAAGCCCGCGAGATCGTCCATGTGCCCAGTATGGCCTCGGCGGGGGCCCGTGAAGGTGGTCCTGCCGGTACCAGGAAGTCCCGTCCGACGGAACATGAGCCCCTGAACGCCGGGCGCCGTGGCGTCCAGGATCGGAGGCATTCGATCCGAAGGAGTTCCCATGAAGACGCTGATCGTCTACGCCCACCCGGAGCCGAAGTCGCTCAACGGCTCCCTGAAGGACCTCGCGGTGTCCACGCTGTCGAACGCCGGGCACGAGGTACGGGTGAGTGACCTGTACGCGATGCACTGGAAGGCGGTCGTGGACGCCGCGGACTACGGCACCAGCGCCTCGCGTCCGCTGAAGGTCGCCCTGGACTCGGGCCGGGCCTTCGACTCCGGGACGCTCACCGCGGACGTCCGCGCCGAGCAGGAGAAGCTGCTGTGGGCCGACACGATCATCTTCCAGTTCCCGCTGTGGTGGTACACGATGCCCGCGATCCTCAAGGGCTGGGTGGACCGGGTCTTCACGTACCACTTCGCCTACGGCGTCGGCGAGCACAGCGACACCAAGTACGGCGAGCGCTTCGGCGAAGGCACCCTGGCGGGCAGGCGGGCTCTGCTGTCGGTGACCGCCGGCGGCCCGGAGTCGCATTACGCCGCTCGCGGGATCAACGGCCCCATCGACGATCTGCTGTTCCCGATCCAGCACGGCATCCTCTACTACCCGGGCATCGAGGTGCTGCCGCCGTTCGTGCTGTACGGCGCTGACCGGATGACCGGCGAAGACTATGCGGACGTCGCCAAGGCCTTCGAACAGCGCCTGCTCACCCTGGAATCGACCGAGCCGATCGCATTCCGGCGGCAGAACTTCGGCGACTACGAGATCCCCTCGCTGCACCTGAAGGAGGGGCTGGAACCGGCGGGTCGCAGGGGTTTCGGGCTGCACGTGAGCGGCTGACGCCATCGATGGAACAGGACGAGCCGAGGCGCGGACCCAAGAGCAGTGGCGAGGGCTGTGGCGGCAGTGGCGGCCGGCTACCTGCTCTCGGCCGTGGACCATCCCCGCTTTGCAGCTGCATCGGAGCCGTCCCCGAGCCGCGCCTGAGAGGCAGTCACGGCCGTCACTGCAATCGGGCTGCGCCGCCCTCCTTAGGGGCGGTGCACCCTTGCGTCTTCAGTTCGGAGACCGGCCTGACGGCTCCGCGCCCGGACACAAGCACGCTTACGGGCGGTCATCGCATGCAGACAGTCCGCGAAGCGCACGAGGCTGAGACGCGGGTGCGCCTGCCGGTAGGGTTCTGGGCCGATGGGCTGCTGGTGGGGGTGGGGGAACCCGGGTGGTTCGGCGTGCGGCTGCTGACCCGTGAGGAGGTGATCGTGGCCCTGCGGAGGAAGGGACCGTCGTTGGCCGCCACGGGCGTCATCCCGTCCTGGGGGGTGCGGGATGCCGACGCGTCCTCCGCTCTGTTCGACGCCGCCGACCAGAACGGCGACGCCGCACTCAGCTTCGCCGAGTTCACCGCGGTGGTGGACCGCCGGTTCGGCTGGAGCTGATCAGCGCTGAAGGCTGCTGAGGGCGGTGGCCAGATCGGCCGCTGGGGGCTCGAGTACGCCGTCGCGACTGGCGCCAGTGCGGGGGAGCAGGAGGTACTCCGGACGTTTTTCCGGGCCATAGCGGCGATCCGCCGAAGTTGGTGCTGAGGACGGCGGCCTCGGGCTCGAAGAGAGCGCAGCCTCCAGGAGGCGTCCGAAGAGCGCTGGGTTCGCATACGCGGCCTCCTCCGAGCCGTCGTGCAGCGCATGCACCGCGGGCCACTCCTGGCGGTTTCTTCGCCCACCTCGTGTGCACCCGGGCGGCTTCTCCCGGCGCGTGAGGGTCTCGGCCGCGGACTGACTGCAACCGGGCCGTCTGACTCCGGGAGGCCCTGGTCACGGTAGGGGCTGTTCCGAACACTTCGGAACAGCCCCTCGATGCGTTCGCTCGACGCGCACCGCCTTCGACGGCGAACGGGATAACGAGGACATAGCCGGGTCGATATCTACGTGCACCATCATCGATTCCGCATTCAGGCGCCCGGTCGTTCGGGCGGACAGCGGCCGAAGGTGTGCGGAGGGTTCATGGCGGCGGGTGCGGAGCCTTTGCACGTGCACGAGGTGTTCGAGCGGCGGGCGGCCCGGACGCCGGACGCGATCGCCGTCGTACACGGCGCGCACCGGATGGACTTCCGGGAACTGGACGAGCGCGCCGAGCGGCTCGCCGGGCAGCTCGTCCGTCTCGGCGTCGGACCGGACGTCCTGGTCGGCCTTTGCGTGGAGCGCGGCTTCGACATGGTCGTGGGTGTGCTGGGCATCCTCAAGGCCGGAGGCGCCTACGTGGCCCTCGACCCCGTCCATCCGCCCGAGCGGCTGAGCCGGACGACCGAGGACGCAGGCCTGGGCCTCGTGGTGACCCGGCGCCGCCTGACCCCGCTCCTGCCGCACGGCCCCCGCCCCGTTCTGCTGGAGGAGCTGCGCGAGCGGTCGGCACCGCCTGGGGTACGGGCCCGCCCGGCGCCCGCCTCCCTCGCCTACCTGATGTACACATCCGGCAGCACGGGCACCCCCAAGGGGGTACTCGTGACCCACGCCAACCTGATCAGTCTGCACAGCGCCTGGGAACGGCTGTACGGGCTCCGTACGGCCGCCCTGAAGCTGGTGTCCGTCAGTGGGCTCTCCGTGGACCTGTTCCTCGCCGACCTGCTGCGTTCCGTCTTCGCCGGGGGCACCGTCGTCATCGCCGAACAGGACGTGATCACCGATCCGTCCCGGCTGTTCGAACTCGTGACGCGCAGTGGGGGCACCGCCATGGAGCTGGTGCCCTCGCTCGCCAAGCTGCTGGCCCGGGAGGCCGCCTCGCGCGGCACGCGCATCCCGCCGATGCGTCTGCTGTCCGTCGGGTCGGAGGGCTGGCTCGCCGAGGACTGCCGGGAACTGCTGGCTGCTGTCGCGCCGGGCAGCACGGTGGTCAACGCCTATGGCACGACCGAGACGACGGTGGACTCCTGTGTCCTGTTCCTGGACGAGCAGGTGATCGAGGGCGCGACGACCGTCCCGGTCGGGCCCTCCATCGCCGGCACCACCGTCCACGTCCTGGACGCGGCCCTGCGGCCCGTACCCGCGGGCGGAACCGGGGAGTTGTACATCGCCGGGCCTGGGCTGGCGCGCGGCTACCACGGCAGGCCCGGCGCGACCGCGCTCGCCTTCGTGGCCCACCCCCGCGGTGCCGCAGGTGAGCGGCTGTACCGCACCGGCGACCTGGTCCGGCGCAGGGCCGACGGGCACCTCGACTTCCTGGGCCGCACCGACGGGCAGGTGAAGATCCACGGCCACCGGGTGGAGACCGCCGAGGTGGAGAACGCGCTGGTCGCGAGCCCCGGCGTGCGGGACGCGGCGGTCGCCGTCAAGGAGGACGACGGAGGGCGGCGCAGGCTCGTCGGCTATGTGGTGACCGAGGACGGCGCAGAACCCGACCCCACCCGGCTGCGTGACCGTCTCGCCGGGCGGCTGCCGGAGCACATGGTGCCGACGGTCTTCGTCGCACTGGACCGGCTGCCGCGGCTGCCCGGCGGCAAGACCGACCGGCGTGCGCTGCCCGACCCCCGCCCGCCGCGGTCGGCCGACGCTGGCTTCGAGCCCCCGCGCACCGACACCGAGCGGATGCTGGCCCGCGTCTGGTCCGAGGTCCTCGGCGTGCAGCGCATCGGACGGCACGACGACTTCTTCCGCACCCTCGGCGGCGACTCGGTCCTCGCCATGCAGGTGGCCGCCCGCGCCCGCGCCGCCCTCGGCGCCCCGCTCCCGCCCGGCGCCCTGTTCCGGGCCCCCACACTGGCGGCCCTGGCCACGGAGACGGACGCCACACGCACCGAGGGCCGGGACCGAGCCGACGAGCGTCCTGCCACCGCGCCCCGCGACCCCCGTGCTCAAGGCGACGCCCTGCTTCGGCTGGTGCCCTCCCACGCTCAGCGGCGGCTGTGGTTCCTGCACCAGTACGATCCCGGCCCCGCCTACCACGTCAGCCTGGCGTTACGGCTGGTCGGAGCGCTGGACCCGGTCGCGTTGGACGTCGCGCTGAACTGGGTCGTCGCGCGCCACGAAGGGCTGCGCACGACGTTCGTCAGCGAGGCGGGCCGCTGTGTCCAGGTCGTGCATCCGAGGGCCCGGCTGCGGCTGGCGCACAGCGGCCTCAGCGGGCTCCCGGAGCTGGAGCGCGAGGCCGCGACCGAACGACTGCAACACGCCGACCTGGCCCGCCCCTTCGATCTGGCCGAACTGCCGCTGCTGCGCCCCCGGCTCGTCCGGCTCGGCGAGCACGAGCACCTCCTGACCCTGACGGCGCATCACATCATCACCGATGACTGGTCCTACGAAGTGCTGGCCGCCGAACTCGGAATCTGCTACTCGGCCGCCGTGGCCGGTGCGCAGACGGCGCCCGACCTCCCGCCGTTGCCTCTGCGGCATGCGGACCACGCCGTCCGGCAGCACCACCGTCTGACGGAGAACGGCCGCGCCGATCGCCACCTCGCCTACTGGCGGCGGCAGTTGGACGGCATGGCACCTCTCGAACTGCCCCGAGACCGGCCCCGCACCGCACGCACCGGTTCCGCGGGCCGCCTCCGGCGCACTCTGCCCCCGCCGTTCCGCGACCGGCTCGCCGCGCTGGGCCGCGAGCAGGGCGCCACGCTGTACGTGACGCTGCTGGCCGCCTGCATGCTGCTGCTGGCCCGGCGCACGGGCCGACAGGACATCGCCGTCGGGACCGTCGTCTCGGGGCGCGACGACGTGGACCTGGAGGGGCTGGTCGGGTTCTTCGCCAACACGGTCGTGCTGCGCGGCAGCGTGGATGAGCGGCACAGCTTCGCCGAACTGCTGGGTGGGGTAAGGAACATGGTCGCAGGGGCCGTGGACCACGCTGAACTTCCCTTCGACCGGCTCGTCGAGGAACTCGCGCCGGACCGCCACTCCGGTCAGGACCCGCTGGTCCAGGTACTGATCGTGATGGCCAACACCCCGGCCCGGCCGCGGAGCTTCACCGGCCTGACCGTCACCGAGGACGACGTGCCCGCCGTGGCCGCCGACTTCGACCTGACCGTCGAGTTCCGGGACGCGGACGACGGGCTGCGGGCGGACTTCCTGTACCGCGCGGACCTGTTCGACGCGGCTACGGTTGAGCGGCTGGCGAGCGCCCTTCAGGAGCTGCTGGACCGGCTCGGGCGGGAGGGGCACCGGCCGCTGCGTGAGCTGCCCCAATTGACCGGCGCCGAGCGGCGGGATCCGGCCCTCCGGCTGGACGGCGGCCCCGCCGAGGACGGCCGCTGTGTGCACGAGGTGTTCGCCGAACAGGTACGCCGCGATCCCGGCGCGACCGCCGTCGTACACGGGCGGGAGCACGTGACGTACGGCGAACTCGAACACGCCGCAAACCAGTTGGCGCAGCATCTCGTCGGCCTGGGCGTCGGCCCGGACACCGTCGTCGGAATCTGTCTCGACCGGGGCCCGAAGTTCGTCGTGGCCGCGCTCGCCGTACTCAAGGCCGGAGGCGCCTTCCTGCCCCTGGACCCCGGCCACCCGCCGCGGCGGCGCGCCGATGTGATCGCCGACGCGGCACCGCTCGTCATCGTCACGGACCGCGAGCACGCGGCCCTGTTGCCGGAGGGCGCCGCGCCCCTCGTACGCCTTGACGCGGAGGAGGAGCGCACGGCGATCGCCCGGCACCCTGGCACCGCGCCCCGGCGGCCGGTTCTGCCGCAGCACCTCGCCTACGTCGTCCACACCTCCGGGTCGACCGGGCGGCCCAAAGGTGTGCAGATCCCGCACGCCGGGCTCACCGCCCTCGCCGCCGACAGCCGACGCACGCTCGGACTGGGGTCCGGCGCACGGATGCTCCAGCATCTGTCCTGCGCGTTCGACGGCGGCCTGTGGCAGATCCTCATGCCTCTGCTGACCGGGGCGGCCGTGTGCTTCAGCCTGCCCGAGGAGCGGCTCGACCCGCAGGCGCTGGCCCGCCGGGTCCGCGCCGACGGTACGACCGTACTGATGCTGCCGCCCGCCCTGCTCGGCACCCTCGACCCCGCCGCGGTGCCCGACTCGGTGCTCGTCTGCTCGGCGGCCGACGTGTGCCCCGCGGACACGGCGCGGGCCTGGGCGGCCGGACACTCCTTCGGCAACCTCTACGGGCCGACCGAGACCACGATGTGCTCCACCGCCCACCTGGTGCCGCGCGGCGCCGCGGAACCGGTGGCCGGTGCGGACGGTGTGCCCATAGGGCGGCCCGTGGCGGGTGCGCGGCACCATGTCCTGGACCCCTGGCTCCGCCCCGTCCCCGTCGGCACGCCGGGGGAACTCCACATCGCCGGGGCCGGTCTGGCGCGCGGCTACCTGGGGCAGCCCGCGCAGACCGCGGCACACTTCATCGCCGATCCGTTCGGTCCGCCCGGCAGCCGCATGTACCGCACCGGCGACATCGTGCGGCCACGGGCCGACGGCACCCTCACCCACCTGGGCCGCGTCGACGACCAGGTCAAGATCCGCGGCCACCGCGTCGAACCGGCCGAGACGGCGGCGGCGCTGCGCGCTCACCCCGATGTAGCCGAGGCCTTCGTCACGGCCTGGCGCGACGAGGCGGGCGAGGCACGGCTGGCGGCCTACGTCGTGCCGCGCCCCGGCCGGGACGCCCCCGCCGGCACGGCCCTGCGCCGTCTGCTCGGCCGCACCCTGCCCGCCGCCCTGATCCCGTCCGCCTTCGTCGCCGTACCTGCCCTGCCCCTCAACGCGAGCGGCAAGATCGACCGGGGCGCCCTGCCCCGACCCGGGCCCGCCCGCGCGCCGGAGTCGGCGTACGCGCCGCCCGAGACGCCGGTGCAGCGGACCCTGACGGGCGTCTGGTCGGCGGCCCTGGGGGTCGAACGCGTCGGTGTCGACGACGACTTCTTCGACCTCGGCGGCGACTCCATCACCAGCGTGCGGCTCGTCGCCGAGGCCCGCGCGGCCGGTCTCGCGGTGACCCCGAAGGACGTGTTCGAGCGGCCCACGGTGCGCGCCCTGGCCGAGGCGGCGCGTGCGGTCGTGCCCGCGGCCGAGAGCGTCCCCGTCCGACGCGACCGCTACCCGCTGACCCCCCTCCAGGCCGGGCTGCTCTACCACTCCCTGGCCGGGCGGGACCTCTATGCACGCCGCATCACCCTGACCCTCGCGGGCATCACGGACGCCGACGCGCTGGCCCGCGCCTGGCAGCACGTCGTCGATCAGTCGCCGGCCCTGCGCAGCACCGTGCACCTGCCCTACGGCGGGCGGCCGGAGCAGATCGTGCACCCGGAGTTCCGGGTGCCCGTCACGGCGTACGACTGGCGCGGGCTCGGCCCGGACGCCCGGCGGGACGCGCTGGCGGCACTGACCGAGCGGGACCGGGCGCAGGACCCCGATCCGCGGCAGGCACCGCCGCACCGGCTGGCCCTCGCCCGCACCGGCGACGACGAGATGACGGTCCTGTGGACCACCCACCACCTGTTCGTGGACGGCTGGAGCGTGTCGGAGATCCTCACCGACGTCCTCGCCGCGTACGAGGACCTCGCCGCCGGACGTGCCCCGGCCGTCGTGCCGCGCAGGCCCTTCGCGGACTACGTCCAGTGGCTGCGCGACCGCGACCAGGCCGAGAGCCGCGCCCACTGGCAGGCGGAGCTGGACGGTCGCACCGCGCCGACGCCGCTCCCGTACGGCCGCCGTCCCGCGCCGGGCGGCCGGAGCGGGCCGCACGCCGAGCACACCCTCACGATCCCGCTGCCCGAGCACGAGCGGCTGCGCGCCTTCGCCCGGCGCCACCGGCTCACCCTCAACACCCTCGTCCAGGCCACGTGGGCACTGCTGCTGTCCCGGCACGCGGGCACGGACGACGTCGTGTTCGGCGCCACCGTCTCGACCCGCGAAGCCGACCTGCCGGACGCCGGGAGCATGATCGGGCTGCTCGTCAACACGCTGCCCGTGCGCATCCGCGTCGACGAGCGCGCCCCGCTGCTGGACTGGCTGCGCGCCGTCCAGGACCGTCAGGTCGAGGCACGACGGCACGCCACCTTCCCGCTGTCCGAACTGCCGGGCGCCGCCGGACGGTTCGACACCGCCCTCGCCTTCGACAACATCCCCTACGACCCGGCCGTCGTGCGCGTGGGCACGGTCCGCGTCGTCCGCCTCGACACCGACAACACCACCAACTATCCGCTGTCGCTGCTCGTGCACTCCGGTGGTGCTCTCGTGCTCCAAGTCGACTACGACACCACCGTGTTCACCCCGGACGAGATCGCCCGGCTGGCCGACGAGCTCCGCACCGCGCTGCTCGCCCTGGAGGCCGTCGCGCCGGACGCGCCGGTGGCGGCCGTACCCCTGACCGGCGAGAGCGCGCCGCGCGACCCCGCCGGAACACCCGGTGCGCTCGAACCGGCCTGCGTGCACCACCTGTTCGCGGCCCAAGCGGCTCGTACGCCGGACGCGACGGCACTCTCGTACGGCGACGGGGAGCGGGCGGAACGGGTCACTTACGCGGAGCTGGACGCGCGCTCCAACCGGTTCGCGCACCACCTGATCGAGTGCGGTGCCCGGCCAGAGGCCCTCGTCGCGGTCGCCCTGCCCCGCGGCATCGACCGGATCGCCGCCCAACTCGCCGTCCTCAAGGCCGGAGCCGCCTTCCTGCCCCTGGACCCCGACCACCCCGGCGAGCACGCCGCACACGCCGTCGCTGACTCCGGCGCCGCACTCCTGCTGACCCGGACGGGCGAGGACGCCCCCTGGCGGCCCGGTACGGTGCGTGTCGTCGCTCTCGACGGGGTCCTGCTCGACGGCCTGCCGGACACCGCGCCCGTGGTATCGGTACGGCCGGACAGCACCGCCTACACGATCTTCACCTCCGGATCGACCGGCAGTCCCAAGGGAGTCGACGTCACCCACCGGGGAGTGACCGGCATGCTGGCCGCGGTGCGCGGCACGGGCGCCGGTGGTCCCGGCAGCCGCGTCCTCCAGTTCGCGGCACCGAGTTTCGACGCCGCCTTCTGGGAGACGTGCGCGGCGTTGCTCACCGGCGCCACCCTCGTCCTGGCCCCCGCCGCACGGCTCCGGCCGGGCCGTGAGCTCGCCCGGACCCTGGCCCGGGAGGCCGTCACCCACGTCACGCTGCCGCCCGCGGTGCTGGGCATGCTGCCCGACGGGGCACTGCCCCGCGCGACGGCCGTGGTCTCCGCGGGCGAGCACCTGCCCGCCGCGCTCGCCGCCCGGCTCGCCGTGCGGAACAAGGTCTTCAACGCCTACGGGCCCACCGAGAGCACGGTGTGCGCCACCGTCAGCGGCCCGCTCACGGGCGACGGCGAACCGCCGATCGGCACCCCCGTGCCCGGCACGCGCGTGTATGTGCTGGACGCCCGGCTCCGGCCGGTGCCGACCGGCGCCGCGGGCGAGCTGTATCTGGCGGGCGCCGGGCTCGCCCGCGGATACCGGGAGCAGCCCGCGCAGACCGCCCTGCGGTTCACGGCCAGTCCGTACGGGCCGTCGGGCGCCCGTATGTACCGCACCGGCGACCGGGTCCGCCGCCGGGGCGACGGCGGGCTGGAGTTCCTCGGGCGGGTCGACGACCAGGTCAAGGTGCGCGGATTCCGGGTGGAACCCGCCGAGGTCGAGGCGGCGCTGACCGCCCATCCGGCCGTCGCCCAGGCCGCCGTCACCGCCGACGGCACCGGCCACACACGACGCCTGACGGCCCATCTGGTCCCCGCGACCTCCGTCGACGGCACTCAGGACGCGCTTGACGCCGTCCGCGCGGACCTCGCCCGGCGGCTCCCCGGCCACCTCGTGCCCTCGGCATGGCTGGTGCGGGACAGCCTCCCGCTCACCCCGCACGGCAAGGTAGACCGCCACCGCCTCGACGCCGCGCCGCCCACCCGGCCCGTCACCGGCCGCGCTCCGCGGGGCGCGACCGAGCGCTGGGTCGCCCGGGAGTGGGCCCGGCTCGTCGGCCGGGACGGCATCAGCGCGCGGGAGAAGTTCTTCGAGGCCGGCGGAACCTCCCTGAGCCTCCTGGAACTGGCCGCACGACTCAACCCGCCCGGGCGCGAACCGATCCCGATCGCGGACCTCCTCGAACACTCCACCGTGGAGGAGATGGCCCAACTCCTGGACGAGCGGGGCGGGCCACCGTCGGGCCCCGCTCCCGCGCCGGTTGACCAAGTCGACGTCGGAACGGCTGAGCGCGCGGCGGACGAGGGACCGGATGCCGTGGACGACGGCACCGGCGACTGGGAACTGTGATGCGGGAGGACGCGATGGGGCACGAGCCTGTGGCGATCGTCGGAGTCGCGGTGGCGCTGCCCGGCGCTCACGACCTGGACATGCTCCACGACAATCTGCGCGCCGGACGGGTCGCCGTGGCACCGCCGAGCGCCGAACGGGTGCGGTACGCCGGAGGCGACCCGGGCACCTCGTACGCGCCCGGTGCCTACCTCGACCGCATCGACCTGTTCGACCACGCCTTCTTCGGGCTCTCCCGGCATGAGGCGCAGACCATGGACCCGCATCAGCGGCTCGCGCTGCACCTGGTGCACCGGGCGGTGGAGAACGCCTGCCACGCCCCGGGCGAGCTGCGCGGCTCGCGCACCGCGGTCGTCCTCAGCGCACCCGACCCCGCCTACGCCGGACTCGTCCCCGACGACGACCCGCAGCGCATCCTCGGCACCCTGCCGTCGGCGAGCGCCGCCCGCGTCGCCTATCTGCTCGACCTGGCCGGCCCCTGCCACGTCGTCGACACCGCGTGCAGCGGCAGCCTGGCGGCGGTCGTCCTCGCCGTGCAGCAACTGTGCTCCGGACAGGCCGAGCTTGCGATCGCCGGTGGGGTGAGTCTCCGGACCGTGCTGCGGCCGCTGGCCGGATACGAGCCGCTGCCGGGCATCGAGTCGCCGGACGGTGTGTGCCGCCCGTTCGATGCCGCGGCCGATGGCACCGTCGGCGGTGAGGGCGGCGGAATCGTCGTCCTCAAGTCGCTGTCCCGGGCGCTGGCCGACCGCGACCACATCCACGCCGTACTGCGCGGGACCGCCGTCAACCACAACGGCTACCGAGCGACCGGCATGAGCGCGCCCAGCCGGGACGCCCAGGCCGAGGTGATCGAGGCGGCCTGGCGGGACGCGGGTCTGCCGGTCACCTCCGCCGGATATCTGGAGTGCCACGGCTCCGGCACGGCGCTCGGCGACGCCGTGGAGGCGGCCGGACTGCGGCAGGCCCTCCTGAGCGCCGGGGCGACGGGGGAGCCGCTGCCGATCGGCGCCGTCAAGGCCAACCTGGGCCACCTCGACCACGCGTCGGGCATGGCGGGCCTGTTCAAGGTGGTCACGGGGCTGCGCCGGACCACCCTGTACCCGACGCCCGGCTTCACCGAGCCGCACCCCCTGCTCGGCTCCGGCAGCCCCGTCCGCGTCAACGACACGGCCCGGCCCTGGCCCGAGGGCGAGGGGGGCGGCCCGCGCCGGGCGGGGCTCAGCTCCTTCGGACTGACCGGCACCAATGTGCACGTGGTCGTCGAGGAGGCACCGGCCCGCCGGACCGGCGGGAGTCGGGGCGGGCGCGGCGTGCGGGGCGGGGAGCTCGTCATGGTCTCCGCCGCGACGCCGGGCGCCTTGGACCGTCACTTCGCCGCACTCGCCGACTTCGCCGAGACCACCGGGCACTCGCTCGCCGAGGTGGCCCACGCCCTCAACCGCGGCCGCGACCACCACCGCCACCGTGTCGCCGTCGTCGCCCGCGACACCGCCGACCTCGCGCGGGCGCTGCGCACCGCAACTGTCCCCGCCGAACCGGCTCCCGCGGACCCGCCGCTGGTCCTGCTCTGCTCCGGGGACGCGACGGTCGCCGACGCGGACGAGCGGACGTGGCAGAAGCTGTGCGGGGAGTTCCCGGCACTGGCGGAGGCCGGAGATGGGGCGCCGCAGGATGCGCCGGTGCGGCGGCTGCTCGTGCGGCAGACGGGGCTGTACCGGCTCGTGCGGGCGCTCGGTCTGGACACCGCGCGGTTGGTCGGGTCGGGGCCGGGGAACCTCGCGGTGCAGGTCGCGCGGGGGAGACTGGACTGGGCCGAGGCGGTGATGCGGGCCGCGGATGCTTCGCTGACGGAACAGGTCGACGAGGCGGGCCTGCTGCGCGCCGTGCGCGGGTTCGTGCAGCAGGGTGCCGTCCTCCTCGAACTCGGCGGGGACGGTGTGCTGTCCCGGCGCATCCGCGAGCTGGCGCCCGGACTGCCGGTCATCGCACTGCCCGCCGACTCCGGCCGCCACGGCGTGCTGCGCGCGCTCGGCAGGCTCTGCGAACTCGGCGTCCAGGTCGACTGGAACGGTGCCTACGACGGCCGGGACCTGGAGCGGGTCGAGGCGCCGACGTATCCCTTCGAGGCCGTGCCCTGCTGGTACGGATCACCGGATCAGCGGCAGGGCGACATGGCCCCGCGCCCGGCCGCACCGTCGCCCGCCCCTGCGGCCCCGCCCGCCGACGACGACACGGAGCGGGCGGTCGCGGAGATCTGGCACCGCGTCCTCGACGCTCCCGGCATAAGTCCCGAGTCCCACTACTTCGACCTCGGCGGCACCTCCATCGCCGGTATCACCCTGCTCCGCGAGGCCCGGGTCCGTTTCGGCGTGCGCATCACCTTCGCCGACCTCTACCAGAACCCGACGGTCCGGCACATGGCCGCGCTCATCGACTCCAGGAAGGCGACCGCGGCAGGTACCGACGGCCCTGTGGACTACGGGACCGACCGGGACGTCACCGCCGTCCCCCGCACCGGCCGCCTCCCGCTCTCCGTCAACCAGGAACAGCTCTGGTACCTGGATCGTCTGCTGCCCAAGGGACCGCTCTACAACATCCCCGGACAACTGCGCTACCACGGCGCCCTGGACATCGACGCCCTGCGGGCCGCGGTGCGTGGGGTGACGTTACGTCATGAAGTGCTGCGCACCCGGATCCTGGAGGACGACGGCCGGCCCTACGCCGTGTTCGACGCCGCACCGCCCGACCTCACCGTCCTCGACCTGCGGGACCGGCCGGCGGCGGAACGCGAGCGGGAGGCGCGCCGGATCGCGGTCGAGGAGGCCCGTACGCCGTTCCGTACGGAGGCAGGGCCGCTGCTGCGGACCACCCTGGTCACCCTGGCCGAGGACGACCATCTGTTGCTGTGCACCTGGCATCACATCGTCTTCGACGGCTGGTCGCCCGCTGTGTTCTTCCGCGACCTCGCCGAGCACTACGCCGCCCGGCGCGAGGGGCGGCCCGCCCGGCTTCCCGAACTTCCGGTCCAATACGCCGACTTCGCCGTGGCGCAGCGCGACCGGCTGGCCGGCGGGGCGCTCGACGCCGGACTGCGGTTCTGGCGGGCGGAACTGGACGGCCTCCGGCCCGCCGAACTCCCCTCGGACCGGAACCGGCCGCCTGTCCCGTCGTACGCCGGAGATCTGCTGGAGCTGTGTATCGATGACGAACAGGCGCGGGCGGTCCGGGAGTTCAGCAGGGGTGAAGGGGTGACGACGTTCGTCACGATGCTCGCCGCCGTGAACGCCCTGCTGCATCTGTGGGCCGGGCACCGGGACGTGGTCGTCGGGGCGGCCACCAGCGGTCGTCTCAGCCCCACCACGCACGAACTCGTCGGCTACTTCAACAACGTCCTGCCGTTCCGCACGCCCGTGGACGGCGGCGCCGGCTTCCGTGACCTGGTGCGGCGTACGGCGACCACGGTCACCGGCGTCCTGGACCACGAGGAGGTGCCCTTCGGGAGGATCGTCGCCGACCTCAACCCGCGGCGCGATCCGTCCCGGCATCCGCTGTACACCGTCTGCTACACCCACCAGAACACGGCCCCGCACACCGCGGAGCTGCCGGGCCTCACCGTGACGACCGACGCGGGGGCCGTGGCCGGCGTCGCGCCCGGCACCGCCAAGGTCGACCTCACCCTGGGGTTCAGCGACGAGGCGGACGGGCCCATGCCCGGCTATGTGGAGTACGCCGTCGACCTGTTCGACCGCGCCACGGTGGAAGGGCTCGCCGACCGATTCCTCGCGCTGATCGCCGCCGCGATCGAGGACCCGGACCGTCCGCTGAGCGACCTCGTCTCCGGTGCCGAGCCGCGAGTGCCCGACGGGGATGTGACGGGGGCGGTGCGGCGGATCGCCGCCGAGGACCCGGAGCGGCCGGCCGTCGTGCACGGCGGGCAGACCTGCGGCTACGGCGAACTGGACCGGCGGTCCGAACTGCTCGCCGCACGGCTGTCGGAGGCCGGCGCCGGGCCGGACACGGTGGTGCCGGTGCTCGCGCCGCGCGGCGCGGACCTGGTGGTCGGCTGGCTCGGCGTGCTCAAGGCGGGCGCGGCCTTCGTGCCCCTCGACCCGGCCGCCCCGCCCGACCGGCTCGCCGGCATCCTCACGGACCTCGACGCTCCCGTCCTCGTCGGCCCGCCCGACCTCACGGCCGCACACGCCGGCGGCAGGACCGCGGTGACGCCGGACGACGCGGGCCGCCCGGGGCGTGGTGGCGTGCCGCTCGCCCGTGGTTCCGGCCAGGTGCGTCGGCTCGCCTACGTGGCCTTCACCTCCGGTTCCACCGGACGCCCGCAGGGGTGCGCAGTGGAGCACGGGGCGCTGGAGAACCTGCTGGCGTGGTTCGGGCGGGAGACCGGGCTGCGGGCGGGGGACCGGGTGGCCCAGGGGTTCGCGCCGGGGTTCGACGGGTCGGTGCTGGAGATCCTCGGGACCCTGCGCCACGGGGCGACCCTGTACCTCGCCGACGACGCTCTCCGTACGCCGGCCGCGCTGCTCCGCGGGTTCGCCGACGAGCGGATCGCGGTCGCCTGTCTGCCCACACCGATGGCGGAACTCGTCCTGGCGGAGGCCCCTGACGTGCCGGTGCCCGGACTGCGGGTGCTGGCCACCGGCGGTGACCGGCTGCGGGTCCGGCCCGCTCCGGGCACGTCCTTCCGGCTGCTGAACATGTACGGGCCCACCGAGTGCGCCGTGGTGGGCACGTGCGGCGAGGTCACGCCGGACCAGGCCGGTCCGCTCCCCGGCATCGGCGGTCCCCTGCCCGGTGTCCGCGCCCACGTCCTCGACGCCGGTCTGCGGCCCGTGCCGCCCGGCCGGCCGGGAGAGCTGTACCTCGGCGGCCGTGCCGTCGGCCGGGGCTACCACGGCCTGCCCGGACCGACCGCCGCGCGCTTCGTGGCCGACCCGTTCGCCGGAGTGCCCGGTGCGCGCATGTACCGCACCGGGGATGTCGTGAGCGTCCGTCTCGACGGCACGCTCGACTTCCAGGGGCGCGCCGATGACCAGGTGGAGATCCGGGGTCACCGCATCGAACCGGCCGAGATCGAGCGCGCGTTGCTCCAGCAGCCGGGGGTGCGGGAGGCCGTGGTCGGCGCGGAGCCGGACACCCACGGCGCACCCCGGCTCGTCGCGCACATCGCGGGCGAGGCCCTGCCCGCCGAGGCCGACCTGCGCGACCGGCTCGCCCGTCTGCTGCCCGCCGCCATGCTCCCGGCCCGCATCCTCACCCACCGCCACCTCCCGCGCACGGCCAACGGCAAGCTGGCCCGCGGCGCCTTGCCCGCGGGCAATCTTGAGGATTCTCCCTTGTTTACGGGAGGTCTTGAGGACCCGCAGCCCCGACGGGCCCTGACCTCAGGCCGTGTTGAGGGATCCAGCCCGCGCGGCGCCTTGCCCGCGGGCGGTGTTGAGGATCCGAACCCCCGCCCCGCCACCCCTGGAGCCGCCGTGCCCGCACGACTTGTCCCCGCCGGATCCCCGACGGAACCTACCTCCGACGAGAGCGCCGAGCGTGTCCTCGCCGGTATCTGGGCCGAGTTGCTGGGGCGGCCCGTCGGTCCTGACGACGACTTCTTCGCCATCGGCGGAGACTCGGTGCTCAGCGTCGCCGTAGCGGCCCGGGCCGAGCGCGCCGGGCTCGCCCTCACCCCGCACGACGTCCTCGTCCACCCCACCCTGCGCGACCTCGCGGCCCTGGCCGCGCCCACCTCCCCGGCGGCCCACGACGACGCTGACGAGCCCATCGTCCTCAGCCCGCTCATGCACGCGATCCTGGACCGAGCGCCGGACCACGGACGTGACCTGATCGTCGCCGAGGTGCTGGAGACCGCCCCCGGCGTCCGTGCGGACGCGGTGCGGGCCGCGCTCGACCGGCTGGTGCGGCTGCACGAACCCCTGCGCTTCCGCCTCAGGAGCAACGCGCTGGGCCACCGTCTGGTCCGCGCCGCGGCCGAGACGTCCACGGTCGTCGACGTCAGGGCACTGCCGCTGCTCGACGACGATGCCGTACCCGCCGTCCTGGAAGCCGACAAGACCGAGCTCGCCGCCGCCGTCGACCCGGTGCGCGGCCCGATGCTGCGCGCCCGCTTCTACGACCGCGGCCCACGTCGCACCGGCATCCTGCTGCTCACCGTGCACCACTTCGCCTACGACCACATCTCGGCCGTACCGCTGCTGGAGGAGCTCAACTCCGCGCTCCGATACGGCGCTTCCACAGACGCCCCGTCGGGCCGGAGCGACGTACGACGGCGGGCGTGGCGGCACTGGACCGAGCGGCTGCTGAAGTCGGCGCAGTCCGACGAACTGGCCGGCGAACTCGGCCACTGGACCGCTGTCCTGGAGGCGGGCCGCAGCACGGGAACACTGCCCGACCGGCCTGCCGGACCGTGCACCGGCACGGTCGTGCTGCGCCGTACGCTTCCCCCGGAACAGGTGGCCCGGGAGCTGAAGAGGTCCGGGGCGGCCGGGCGGGAAGCGGCCGCGGCCGCCGTCGCCTGCGCCTGGAGCCGGTGGCGCGGGCAGCCCGACGCCTGCCTGCTGACGGTCGGCTCGGGCGCCCCCAGCCCCTACCGTCCCGACGACCGCTCCCTCGCGCTCGGCTGGTTCACCTCCGCCCACCCGGTGCTGCTGCCGGTCGGCCCCGGACAGCGCGCCGACACGGTAGTCCCCGCCGCCGCGGAGATCCTGCGCTCCGTGCCGAACGACGGTGTCGGCTACGGGATCCTGCGCCACCTCAGCCCGCTCACCCCGGCCACTGCGGTGCTGCGCAGCCTGCCCGAGCCCGACCTGCTCGTCGAGCACACGGCGACCGGCGGCGAGGAACTGCGCACGGGGGAGGACCCGGTATGGATCCGCTCCGGGCCGCTGGCCCTGGAGCAGAACACACTGCTGTCGTACGTGCCAACGGTGGTCACCAGCGCGATCTCGGGCGGCGCCCTGGAGGTCCACCTGGTGCATGACGAGCGGCTCGCCGCCGACCGGATGAACGACTTGGCCGACCGACTCGCCGAGGCCTTCGCCGAACTCGCCGGACAGGGCTGAGATGGCCGCGCCGCTCGCGATCCGCGCCGCCGCCTGGCACCTGCCCGAGCGCGGCGTCGACCTCGCCGACCTGCCTGAACTGGCCGCGCTCCACCCGGCGGAGCGCGAATTGTGCCTGGCCCTGGGCATCGACCGGATCCGCGCCGACGACGCGCTCGACGAGACGGCGCTGGCCCTGGACGCGGCCCGGCAGGCGCTCGCCGAGGCGGGCGTCGTCGCCGCGGACCTCGGGGCGCTCGTGGTCGTCGAGTCCCGCGCCCCCGAGCGGCTGATGGTCTCCGAAGCCACCCGGCTGCAGAACCTGCTCGGCGCCGACGCGGCCCTCACCTTCTCCGTGGGCGGTCTCGGCTGCGTGTCGATCACCCCGGCCCTGCTCACCGCCCGCGGGCTCCTCGCCGCCGACCCGGACCTGGAGCACGTCCTGGTCGTCCACGGCAGCAAGCCCGCGACGCCGGCCCGCTACCGGCATCCCGTGACGGTCAGCGGCGACGCGGGACAGGCGCTGCTGCTGGCCCGCGCCGGCGACCTGCGCATCCTCGACTGCCTCCAGGAGAGTGACGGCGCCTACTGGGACCTGTTCCACGTGCCCTTCCGCGACCGCCGCGTCGCCGACTGGCGCGAGGAGTGCCGGGACCCCACCGCGTACTCCTTCCGGCTCGCCCTGGAGACCCGCAACCGGCTGCGCGAGCTGCTGCGGCGGCTGCTGGAGCGCAACGGCCTGCGCCGCGAGGACGTGCGCGGATACGTCAGCCAGAACCTCTCGACGGGTGGCTTCGCCTTCCTGGAGGAGGCCCTGGACATGGCCCTGCTCCCGGCCTGCCGCGACAACCTGCGCCACTACGGACACCTGGGCCCCGCCGACGTCCTGCTCAACCTCGACACGGCCCTGCGCCGCGGGGAACTGCCCGACGGCGGACCGGTTGTCCTGATCAACGCCAGCCCGGTGGCCGCCTGGAGCCTGCTCCTGGTCGCCACCGGCGGTGACCACGAGCACACCTACCAGCTGTAGACCCACCAGACCTCCGGAGATCCCATGGCAACAGCGGCCGAGGACGTCCTGGCCTTCCTCACCCGGGCGTTGGGCAGCCCGGTCGGGCCCGACGACGACTACTTCGCCGACGGGCGCGCCAACTCGCTCTTCGCGCTGGAGCTCGTCGCGTTCGTCGAGCACCGCTTCCGGCTCACCGTCGAGGCGGAGGACCTCGACGTCGGCAACTTCCGGACCGCGGCCGACATCCTGGCGTTCGTCACCGCCAAGACGGGCGACCGTTCCCCGGGGACGGTGACCGATGCCGCCAACGGCTAGCGCCGCCGCCCTCGCCGCCCGGGCGAGCGCGGACGCCGCCGACTGGGACCGCGTCGGTGAACTGCCCGACTCCGTCGTCGCGGAGGCCGCCCGGGCCGGACTCCTCGGCGTCGGCGTGCCCACCGCACACGGGGGCGGCGGCGGCACCCCCGCCGAGCTGGGCGAGGTGTGCGCGCACCTCGGCGGGGCGTGCAGCGCCCTGCGTGCCCTGGTCACCGTCCAGGACATGGTCACCGCCGCGTTGCTGCGCTGGGGCACCCCGGCCCAGCGCGCCCGCTGGCTGCCGCCGCTGGCCCGCGGCGAGCGGCGCGCCGCGTTCGCGGCCACCGAGCGGGACGCGGGCACCGAACTGTCCGCCGTGACGGCCTCCGTGACCGAGAAGGGGGAGGAGATCGAGATCAGCGGGCACAAACGCTGGGTCACCTTCGGCCGGACCGCCGACACCTTCCTCGTCCTGGGCACCGCGGACGGACGCCCCGCCGCGGTCCTCGTCGATGGCGACCGGCCGGGCGTGCGCAGAGAGCCCGTCGAAGGACAACTCGGCCTGCGCGCGGCGGCCGTCGCGCATCTCGCCCTCGACCGGGTGCGCGTGCCCCGCGACCACCTCCTCGCACCTGTCGGGCTCGGCCTCTCGCACGTCGTCGCCACCGCGCTCGACCACGGGCGCTTCACCGTGGCCTGGGGGTGCGTGGGCATGGCCGAGGCCGTCCTCGACGCCGCCGCCGAGCACGCCGCGCGGCGCACCCAGGGCGGTGCCGTGCTCGCCGAGCACGAGGTGGTCCGCGCCCTGCTGGGCCGCTGCGCCGTGGACACCGCCGCCGCCCGTGAACTGTGCGCCCGGGCCGCACACGCACGCGCCCAGCGCCTGCCCGAGGCGGTCGCGGACACCGTCGTCGCCAAGTACGCGGCGGCCCGCGCGGCGGTCCGGGTCACCGGCGGCGCCGTACAGACCCTCGGGGCCGCCGGCTGCGCTCCCGACAGCCTCGTGGGGCGCTTCTTCCGCGACGCCAAGGTCATGGAGCTCATCGAGGGGTCCGCGCACGTCGCCGAACTGCACATCGCCGAACGGCTGTTGCGCCGCTACGGCTTCAACTCTGCTGCCCACGCCGCCCGTCGGGAGGCTCACGCATGAGCGAAACCGCGAGTTCCCCGCCGGCCCCCCTCGTCAAGTGCCTGGTGTGGGACCTGGACGACACCCTGTGGCACGGCACGGTCCTGGAGGGGGACACCCCCCGCCCAGCTCCCGGAGCCGTCGCCACGCTCAAGGCCCTGGACGCGCGGGGCATCCTGCACGCCGTCGCCAGCCGCGGCGACCACGACACCGCCGTCGCCCATCTGACCGGCCTCGGCCTGGACGAGCTGTTCACCGTCGTGGAGATCGGCTGGGGAACCAAGTCCGAGGCGGTGCGCCGGATCGCCGGGACCCTCGGCATCGGCCTGGACACCATCGCGTTCATCGACAACGACGCCGTGGAACGCGCCGAGGTCGCCGCCGCCCTGCCCGTCGTACGCTGCCATCCCGCCGAACACGCCCCGCTGCTGCCCGGGCTGCCCGACTACCGGCCGCCGTACGTCACCGGCGAGAGCCGGGCCCGGCGCCGGCTCTACCGCAGCGAAGCGCGGCGCCGACAGGCCCAGGAGAACCACACCGGACCGCCGCAGGAGTTCCTCGCCTCGCTCGGGCTGGTCCTCACCGTGCGCCCCGCGACCGCCGACGACCTCGACCGCGCCCACGAACTCACGGTCCGAACCCACCAGTTGAACACCACCGGCCGCACCTACGACATGGCGGAATTGCGGGACCTGTGCACCTCCGAAGGGCACCAGGTGCTCGTGGCGAGCCTGGAGGACCGGTTCGGCTCCTACGGCACCGTCGGCCTCGCGCTGAGCGAACTCGACGAGCGGACCAGCCTGTTGAGACTCCTGCTGCTGTCCTGCCGGGTGATCAACCGGGGCATCGGCCCCGCCCTGATCGGCCACCTGCTGCGCGACGCGCTCGCCGCGGGCCGCCGCCCCCTCGCCGAGTTCGTGCCCACCGACGTCAACCGCGTGATGCTGGTGAACCTGCGGTTCAGCGGCTTCGAGGTCCTCGAACGCACCGAGACGGGCATGCTCCTCGGCTACGACCCCGCCCGCACTCCCCCCGCCCCGGACGGCGCGGTGCGCGTCGTCGCCCAGCCCTGACCCCGCTGACCCCGCTCGGAGGAGAGCCGATGCAACCCGAGACCGCGCCGCCACCACCCCCGCTCAGCGTCGGCGTCGTCGGCGCCGGCACCATGGGCGTCGGGGTGGCCCAGTGCCTGGCCGCCGCAGGCCATGACGTGATCGTCGTCGACCCCGACCCCCGCGCCCTCGCCGACGGCCCCGCACGACTGCGCGAGGGCGCCCGGGCCGCCGTACTCCTGCGCAAGGCCCCGCGGGACACGCCGGGCCTGCTGCCCCCGCGCGTGCGCTGGACCGACGAGCTCCGGCAGCTCGGCGACGTGTCCTTCGTCGTCGAGTGCGCCCCGGAGCGCATCCCGCTCAAGGAGGAGCTCTTCCAAGACCTCGCCGCCCTCTGCCCGCCCGGCGCGGTCCTCGCCTCGTGCACCTCCGCCATCCCCATCGACCGGCTCGCCGCACACACCGCCCGGCCCGACCGGGTCCTCGGCATGCACATCATGAACCCCGCCTGGGCCAAGGACGCCGTCGAGGTCGTCCGCGGCCCGCGCACCGGCGCCGACACCCTCGATCGCGCCCTGGGCCTGCTGGCCGGGATGGGCAAACACGGCATCGTCGTCTCCGACGGCCCCGGCTTCGTCTCCAACCGTGTCCTGATGGCCACCGTCAACGACGCGGCCGCGGTCGTCCAGGCGGGCACCGCCGACGCCCCGACCGTGGACCGGGTCTTCCAGGAGTGCTTCGGACACGCCATGGGCCCGCTCGGCACCGCCGACCTCATCGGCCTCGACACCGTCGTCGACACGCTCGACGTGCTGCGCACCCTCACCGAGGACGACCGCTTCACCCCCTGCGCCCTGCTCGCCGGACTGGTCGCCGAGGGGCGGCTCGGCCGCAAGACCGGGCAGGGCTTCCACGCCTATCCGGGGCCGCTCAGGCCCTCCGGCACACCCGGCCCCGTGCCCTCGCACACGCGATAACGGCGCGATACGTGGCTCATATCAGGCGCCAGCACAGTGGATCCGACCTCGCGCGCAGCGCCGGTCAGCAACCCGACAACCGACAGAGGTGACGACAGAAATGAGCACCGACACCAAGACGCTCGTGCACAGCATCCTGGCCGAGGACCTGGAGGTCGATCCGGCGGAGATCGCGGACGACGTCAGCCTGCGCACCCTGGAACTGGACTCGCTTGCCGTCGCCGAGCTCATCGTCCGCATCAAGGAGGAGACCGGCGTCGATCTGGAGGGCGAGGAGACCCGCATGGCCGACCTCACCGTCGGGGACATCGTCGCCCTGGCCGCACCGGGCCGGGAAGCGGCGTGACCGACGGCCCCGTCGCCATCACCGGCACCGGACTGGTCACCCCGGCCGGCACCGACACCGACGCCACCTGGGACGCGCTGTGCGCGGCCCGCTCGCTGCCGGCCGGAGACCCCGAGCCGCTGGAGGACACCGGCGTTCTGCACAGCCTGCGGGTGCCGCCCCTGCGTCCCGGGCAGCTCGCGGGGCGGGGCACCGCGCGCACCGACCCGTTCATCCGCTTCGCCCTCGCCGCCGTGGAGGAGGCGCTCGCCGCCTCGGGCCTGGACCCCGACAGCTGGGACGGCAACCGGGTCGGCGTCGTCGTCGGCTGTGGACTCGGCGGCGTGACGACCTTGCAGGAGCAGCAGGAGCGGCTCGGCCGCGGCGGTCCCGGGATCGTCTCGCCGTATCTGCACCCCCGTTCGCTGATCAACATGGCGGCGGGCGCCATCAGCCTGCGCCACGGGATCACCGGCCCCAGCCACACCGTGGTCGCGGCCTGCGCCTCCGGCGCGGCGGCCATCGGCCTGGGCAAGACCCTGCTGGACGCGGGACTGTGCGACACGGTGATCGCCTGCGGCACGGACGCCGGTGTGACGCCCTTGGTGGTCTCCGGTTTCGCCCGCATGGGCGCCCTGTCCCAGCAGAAAGGGCCCGACGCCTCCCGGCCGTTCTCCGCCGACCGCGACGGTTTCGTCATCTCCGAGGGCGCGGCCGCCGTCGTCATGGAGAAGCCCGCCAAGGCACGGGCCCGGGGCGCCGAGGTGCTGGGCCGGCTGCTCGGCTACGGCAGCACCTCCGACGCCCATCACCCCACCGCACCGCATCCCGAGGGCGCGGGCGCCGAGGCCGCCGTCCGCCAGGCGCTGGAACAGGCCCGCCTGAGCCCCGCCGACGTGCAGACCGTCAACGCCCACGGCACCTCGACGCCGGCGAACGACCTCACCGAGGGCCGGCTCATCGCGCGGCTCTTCCCGCACCGCCCGTCGGTCACCGCGAACAAGGGGCTGCTCGGCCACACGCTCGGCGCGGCCGGTGCCATCGAGGCCGTACTGACCCTGCGCAGCCTGCGCACCGGGATCCTGCCGCCGATCGCGCACACCGAACGGTCCGACCCGCTCCTGCCCGACCTGGACCTGGTGCTGGGCGGCGCCCGCCGGCACGACGCGACCGTCGCCGTGAGCACGTCCTTCGGGTTCGGCGGCAGCAACTGCGCCCTGGTGCTCGACGCCTGACCCGCCGCCGCCACCGAACCGAGCGACCCGATCCTGGGGGAGTCCATGACGCATCGCGAAGAAGAACTGGCCCGAGTGCTGGCCGGGCCCGAGTTCGCCCCCGTCCGTCCGGCCGGCCAGAGCCTGTACGACTACAGTCTGCTGACGCTGCGCCGGGCACGGCTCCTCAACGGGGCCGGACTCACCGCCAACTCGGACTGGCTGGGCCGCGGGGACAGCGACGCCTTCCCCGGCTTCCTGCGCACCATGGGCTGGATCGGCGCCTACGACCTGTCCCTGCTCAACGTCCTGGTCTCGCACCAGATCGCGGGCGACGCGCTGCTCAGCCACGGCGGCCCCGGCCAGCTCCGCTCCTACGGGCCGGAGATCGACCGGATGGCGAAGGTGTACTGCTTCGCCGCCTCCGAACTGCACGCGGGCTCCGACCTCAAGCGGGTCCGGACCACCGCCGTCCTCGACCCGACGCACCGCACCCTGGTGCTGAACACTCCGAGCCCCGCCGACGCCAAGGTGTGGATCGGCAACAGCCTGCACACCGGCGACGTGGCCATGGTGCTGGGCCGCCTGGTCGTGGGCGGCCGCGACGAGGGCCACCACTGGTTCCGGGTGCCGCTGCGCGAGGGTGGCCGAGTGCTGCCCGGGGTGAGCATCGGGCGCGCCGAGCCCAAAGGCGGGGTGACGGCCAATCAGACCGGGGTGCTGACCTTCACCGACTGTCGTCTGCCGCTGTCCGCGCTCATGGACCGGTGGGCCGCCGTCGGCTCCGACGGGACCTACCGCTCCCCGCTGCCCCGCCACCGGCGGTTCGAGGAGTGCCTGGCCACCTTCACCCACGAGCGGCTCTTCCCGTCCGTGGGCGCCGCCCACGCCCAGCTCCTCGCATGCGCCGTCACCACCCGGTTCGCGGTCGTCAAGCAGGCGTTCGGGGCACCGCTGATCGGCCATGCCCACTACCGCGTACGGTTGTCCACCGCCGTCTGCCGGGCGCTCGCGGCCCGCCACGCCATGGCGGCGCTGACCTCGGTCGCCGTGGCCCGCGCGGCCCAGGACCCACCCGCCCGCGACCAGGTGGTGCACGCCCTGATCTCCTGCGGCAAGTCGGGCTG
The DNA here is from genome assembly GCF_042888685.1 of Streptomyces sp. NPDC002779. NCBI lineage: Bacteria > Bacillati > Actinomycetota > Actinomycetes > Kitasatosporales > Streptomycetaceae > Streptomyces > Streptomyces sp. NPDC002779. The sequence continues at coordinate 120,992 of NZ_JBIAQC010000012.1, read as the reverse complement.
CACCGGCGACGCGCGGCACACCCTCGCCGAGACCCGTGAACTGTGCGGGGGCCTCGGTTACCACGACGACAACCAGATCGCCCCGCTGCTGCACGACTACGAGATCGCCGTCACCTTCGGCGGTGACAACACCGTCCTCGGCTATCAGGCGTCGCGCTACGCCCTGCGCCACCGCAAGGAGTTCGACGCCGTGCTGGACGAGGCGGTCGCGGTGGCCGGCGGCGCCGAGACCGTGCTGCTGATGCGGCAGATCTGCGACGTCCTCCTCGACCGCGTCGAGCAGTCGGGACCCGGTGAGGCCAGCACCCGCTGGACCCGCGCGGTCTGCCAGACGCTGGCGCTCGGCCACTGGGCCGCCCACCCCGAAGGCCCGCTGGGCACCCGGCTGCTGGGCCAGTACGCGGCTGCCTGTCTGCTGGAGCACGCCCTGACCGGACTGCGGGCCGGGATCCTCGACACCGACGCCGTCCTGCGTCTGGAGGACACCCGCCAGGCGGCCGCCGCGGCCCCGCTGGACGGGCTGGAGCTCCTCGGCACCCTCGCCGTACCGGACGAACTGATCACCGCCCCCATCGCCCGCCCGGACTTCGCCGAACGCCATGTGACCGCGGCCCACGAGGATTTTCGGGCCGCTGCCGCTCCCATGACCGCACGGGAAGGAGGCACCCCCGCATGACCGGCCCGCACCCCGCCCCGGCGGCCGTCGTCACCGGACTCGGCACCTGTCTGCCGGAGTCCGTCGTCACCAACGACGACCTGTCCCGGCACCTGGACACCGACCACGCCTGGATCCACAGCCGCACCGGCATCGAACGCCGTCGCCGTGCCGCACCCGGCACCGGCACCGGCGACCTGGCCGTCGCCGCAGGCGGCGCCGCGCTGAAGTCCGCCGGCCGGGACGACTGCGACCTGGTCCTGCTGGCGACCACCACACCCGACCGGCGCTGCCCGGCCACCGCCCCCACGGTCGCCTCCCGACTGGGCCTCCGGGCGGCCGCGTTCGACCTGTCCGCCGTGTGCTCCGGATTCGTCTACGGCCTCACCGCCGCCGCCGCGATGATCACCGCCGGGACCTTCGAGCGCGCCCTGGTCATCGGCGCGGACGTCTACTCCTCCATCGTCGACCCCGCCGACCGGGGCACGGCCGTCGTCTTCGGCGACGGCGCCGGAGCGGTCGTCCTGGAACGCGGTCACCGGGACACCCCTGGCGCGCTGCTGCATGCCGAACTCGGCAGCGACGGCACCGGAGCCGACCTGATCACCATCCCGCCCGGCGCCGACCACCTGACCATGCGGGGACGCGAGGTCTACACCCGCGCCGTCACCACGATGACCGAGTCGGCCCGGTCCGTGGCCGAAGCCGCGGGCTGGAGCACCGACGACATCGATGCCTTCGTCGGCCACCAGGCCAACCAGCGCATCCTCGCCTCCGTCGCCAAGCGCCTCGGGCTGCCCCCCGAGCGCGTCATCTCCAACATCGCCGAGGTCGGCAACACCGCCGCCGCCTCCATCCCGCTGGCCCTCGCCGACGCGGCTGCCGCGGGCCAGGTCCGGGAGGGCGACCGCCTCGTGCTGACCGCCTTCGGCGGCGGCCTCACCTGGGGTTCGGCCGCACTCGTCTGGTCCGACACGGAACCCGTGTGCGACGCACGGGCCTGAGCGCCCGCAGGCCCTCCCCTCAACGCTCTGTCACCGATACGGAAGGAAACATCCGGTGCCCAAGGTACGGATCGCGATCGTCGGCGCGGGAATGGGCGGACTCGCCGCGGCCGTCGCCCTGACCCGGGCGGGTCACGAGGTGCGGATCCACGAACAGGCCCCCGCGCTCGGCGAAGTCGGCGTGGGGATGCATCTGACCCCCAACGGCACCCGGATCCTTGAGCGCTGGGGCCTCGGCGAGGCCCTGCGGGCGCGCGGCGTGGAACCCGCGGCGATGGAGGTGCGGGAGTGGGCGGGCGGCACCACCTTGGTGCGCAGGCCGATGGGCGAGGCCTGGCGCGCCGAGTTCGGGGCGCCGTACTACACCATCCACCGCGCCGACCTGCACGCCCTGCTCGCCGGACTGCTGCCGCCCGGCACGGTCCGGCTCGGCCGCCGGCTGGCGCGGTTCACCGACGACGGCGACGCCGTCCGGCTGGAGTTCGCCGACGGCGCCGTCGAGGAAGCCGACGTCCTGATCGGCGCCGACGGCGTCCACTCGGTGGTCCGCCGCGGGCTGCACGGCCCCGACCTGCCTGTCTTCGCCGGGCAGAGCGCACTTCGCGGGCTGGTCGACCGCCGGGACGTGCCCGGACTGCCCGACGACACCGTGCTGGTGTGGGCCGGCCCCGACGCCCGCATGCTGGCCTACCCGGTGCGGGGCGGGGAACAGCTCACCTTCGTCGCCGTGGTCCCGGGCGGTGAGGAGCACCTGGAGTCCTGGAGCGCGCCCGGCGATCCCGTCGCCCTCGCCGCGGCCTTCTCCGGCTGGAACCCCGACGTCACCGCCCTGGTGGCCGCCGTGCGGGAGACCCGGCGCTGGGAGCTGTACGACCGCGAACCCCTGCCCTTCTGGGGGCGCGGCGCGGTCACCCTGCTCGGCGACGCCGCGCACCCGATGCTGCCCCACCACGGCCAGGGCGTCGGCCAGGCCGTCGAGGACGCGGCCGTCCTCGCCCACTTCCTGGACGCCCCGCACACCTCCCCGGCCGCCGGCTCGCGCGAGCGGATCGCCGACGCGCTGCGCGGCTACGAAGACGTCCGCCGCCCGCACACCGCCCGGGTCCAGCTCGGCTCCCGCGACAGCGGCTCGCAGCGGCTGCGCCCCGCGGCGGACGGGACCGCGCCCAAGGACTCCATGGCGTCCCTGGTCCAGGACGTCTCCTGGATCCAGCGCCACGACGCCGAGGCGGACCTCCCGGCAGCCATCTCCCCGGCCGGTCTACCGGTCTGAGTCCGACCCGCGTCCTACCACCTTCCGTCCCACCCGCTCACGACAGAACAGGAAGAACCGTGCAGAAAAACCTTGGCAGGCGAAGCGTCCTGCGTACCTCCCTGGGCACCGCCGCCGCCCTCGGCCTCGGTGCCGGCGGTCAGCTCCTCGCCGCCCCGGGCGCCCTCGCCGTCGAAACCGCCCCCGGCCACGCCGAGTTCCCCGACGTGCCGGGCATGCTCGGCGACCGCCGGGCCAACGAACTCTGGTACCAGTTCGACGAGGTCACCCTCTACAACTCGGGTCCGGAGCTGGAGCAGGCCTACGCCGACATCGCCGCCGCCCTCGGCGACAAGTGGGAGCGTGCCATCTTCGACACCTGGATGAGCATGGCCAAGTCCCGGGACTACCCGCACAACTTCACCGAGTACGTCACCCCGATCCGCGGCCCGCTCCAGGTGCTGTCCACGGCACAGCTCGGCGTCTTCGACGCCCTCTACCGGCCGTACGGCCGCGGACTCGTGGGCGCCTTCGCCGACTTCGCGCAGGGCGTCCTCTACGACCCGCGCCGTGAGCGCCCGGTGCACACCATGAACGGCAACCCGCCGCCCGGGTACCACATCTGGTTCATCTTCATGCGCGCCATGACCCTGCTGGGCATCGACCGCCACCGCTGGGAGCGCATCGCGCCGATCAACGCCATGGCCTGGGCGATCCAGACCATTGCCAAGCCCGACCAGTGGAACGTCAAGGAGCCCCTGCCGCAGGCCACCGTGGCCCGCGAGGCCGCCAAGTGGCTGCCGCGCTCGCTCACCCGCCTGGACCGCGACTTCCAGTCCTACCCCCTTCCCGAAGGCATGAGCTGACCGGCCGAGGGCGGCCCTGAGAGGACTTTCATGCGTACCGGAATCTGGCTGGTGGGTGCCCGCGGCTCGGTGGCGACGACCACCGTGGCGGGCGCCGCCGCGCTGCGCGCCGGGCTGATGCCCGCCACCGGGTGCGTCAGCACCCTCGGCCCCTTCCGTGATCTGCCCCTGCCCGGCTTCGACGAGCTGGTGTTCGGCGGACACGACGTCGTCGACACCCCGCTCGCCAAACGGGCCGGCCAGCTCGCCGAGGAGGGCGTCCTGCCGGCCGGACTGCCGGACCTGGTGGCCGGGGAACTCGGCGCGGCGGACGCCGAGATCCGTCCCGCCCCGCACACCGAGGGTCCCGCCGGGCGGACCGCGGCGGACGCGGTCGCGTCCGACCTGACCCGGTTCCGGGAACGCCACCGCCTCGACAGGGTCGTCGTCGTCAACGTCTCCTCCACGCAGCCACCCGCCGAGCCGCACCCCGCCCACGCCTCGCTCGGCCTGCTGCGCGCGGCGCTGGAGCGCGGCGAGCCGGTGCTGCCCGACAGCGCCCTGTACGCGTGGGCCGCGCTGGAGACGGGCTGCGCCTTCGTCGACTTCACCCCGTCGACGGGGGCGCGGCTGCCCGCCCTGGACGAACTGGCCAGGGAGCGGGGGCTGCCGTACGCGGGCCGGGACGGCAAGACCGGGGAGACGCTGCTCAAGGCGGCGCTGGCACCCATGTTCGCCCACCGTGCCCTGCGGGTGCGGTCCTGGTCCGGCACCAACCTGCTCGGCGGCGGCGACGGGGCGACCCTCGCCGACCCCGCGAGCGCGGCCAGCAAGACCGACTCCAAGGCGCTCGTCCTCGAAGGCGTCCTCGGTCATCCGGTCGAGGGCGGGGTACACATCCACCACGTGCCCGACCTCGGCGAGTGGAAGACCGCCTGGGACCACGTCACCTTCGAGGGCTTCCTCGGCGTGCGCATGTCCCTCCAGTTCACCTGGCAGGGCTGCGACTCCGCCCTGGCCGCCCCGCTCGTGCTCGACCTGGCGCGGTTCACGGCCCTCGCCCACCGCGCGGGTCTCGCGGGCCCGCTGCCCGAGCTCGGCTTCTTCTTCAAGGACCCGCTGGGCGGGGGCGAACACGGCCTGGAGGCGCAGTACGCCGCCCTCGTCGACTGGGCCCGCGGCCTCGGCGACGCCGTGGGGCGCTGACGTGGCGCCCTCCGCGCGGACCCTGCTGCGGCTGGTGCGCGCCCCCGCCGCGCTCTCCGTCCCCGGCGACGTGCTCGCCGGGGCGGCAGCGGCGGGGCGGCCGCTGCGGCCGTCGACCCTCGGCACGGTGGCCTCCTCGGTCTGCCTGTACTGGGCCGGCATGGCCCTGAACGACTACGCCGACCGCGACCTCGACGCCGTGGAGCGGCCCGAACGCCCCATCCCCAGCGGGCAGATCAGCCCCGCGGCCGCCCTCGCGACGGCCGGCTCGCTCACCGCAGCGGGCCTGGGCCTCGCCGTCCTCGCCCAGGGACGGCGCGGGCTGCTCACGGCACTGCCGCTCGCCGGGACCGTCTGGGCGTACGACCTCGCGCTCAAACCGACCCGGGCGGCCGCCCCGGCGATGGCGGCCGCCCGCGCCCTCGACGTGCTGGCCGGCGCGGGCCCCGGCGGACTGCGCCGGGCGCTGCCCACGGCCGCCACCGTCGGCCTGCACACGGCCCTGCTCACCCGGCTGAGCCGGTACGAGGTGCACGGCGCGCCCCGCGCGGTGCCGCTGACCTCGCTGGCCGGCGGTCTGGCCGTCGGCGCCGCCGCCCTCGCCCGCGGGCGCCGCGCCCGGCCCGCCGACCAGGTGGCCGCGGCCGTGTGCACGGCCGTCTACACCGCCGCGGGGGCCCGCGCGCAGATCGCCGCCGCCCGCACCCCGTCGTCCCTGCGGGTACGGCAGGCGGTGGGCGCCGGCATCCACGGCCTGCTGCCGCTCCAGGCCGCGCTGACCGCCGCCGCGGGCCGGGGTGCCCTCGGTGCCGCGCTCGCCGCGGGTCTGCCGCTGGCCCGCCGACTGGGCAGAAAGGTGTCCCCGACATGACCACCACCCCCGGCCCCACCCCGCCCCTCCCGCTGCGCTTCGGCTACGGCACCAACGGCTTCGGCGACCACACCCTGGACGACGCCCTCATGGTGCTGGCCGACCTCGGCTACCAGGGCGTGGCGCTGACCCTCGACCCGCGTCACCTCGACCCGTTCGCCGATGACCTGTCCCAGCGGGTGCGGCGGCTCGCCGCCCGCCTGGACCGGCTCGGCCTCGCCGTCGTCGTCGAGACCGGCGGCCGCTACGTCCTCGACCCCTGGCGCAAGCACCAGCCGGTGCTGATGTCCGACGAGGGCACCGAACGCCGGGTGGACCTGCTGCTGCGCGCCGTGCGCATCGCCGCCGAACTCGGCGCGGAGGCCGTGTCGTTCTGGAGCGGCACCCCCGACCCGCACCTGCCCGAACACACCGTCTGGGACCGGCTCCTGGCGGGCTGCGCCCAGGTCGTCGAGGCCGCCGAACGGGCCGGGGTGCCGCTGGGCTTTGAACCCGAGCCCGGCATGTTCGTCGACACGCTCGACGCCTACGACGAGCTGAGCCGCAGGCTGGGCAACCCGGACGTGTTCGGCCTCACCCTGGACATCGGACACTGCCGCTGCCTGGAACCCCAGTCGGTCGCCGACTGCGTGCGGCGGGTCGCCGGACGGCTGGTGAACGTCCAGATCGACGACATGCGCCGGGGCGTCCACGAGCACCTGGAGTTCGGCACGGGCGAGATCGACTTCCCGCCCGTGCTCGCCGCGCTGGCCGACACCGGCTACCGCGGCCTGGTCGCCGTCGAGCTGCCCCGCCACAGCCACGCCGCGGTGACCGTGGCCGCGGACTCGCTGGCCTTCCTGCGCACGGCGGAGCACTCGGCGCGGGCCGCCGTGCGGAAGGAGGCCGTGGCATGACACGTCTGGAGGCGCTGCTGCCCGAGCGGGCCCGCATCTGGTTGGCGGACGCCCGGACAGCGGTGAGCGACGATGTCACCGCTGTCGACGGGCTGTTCGCCGTGGCCGCCCGGCGCTGCGGACGCGACCCGCTCGACACCGGCGAGGGCGAGGCCGGATGGACGGTCGACGACGCCGTACGCGCCCTGCTGCTGGCCGCGCTGCCGCTGCGCGGCGAGCAGCTCGCGGCCGTGGCCACGCGGCTGTACCGCCTCGGCGGGGCGGCCGAACGGCGGGCCGTGCTCAGGTCACTGCCCCTGCTGGAGCAGGCCTCGGGCCTGGGGGACCGGGCGCTGCGGCTGACCGAGGACGCCCTGCGGACCAACGACCCGCGGCTGATCGCCGCCGCCCTCGGCCCCTACGGCGCCCGCCACCTGGACGCCCACGCCTTCCGGCAGGCCGTCCTGAAGTGTGTGTTCGTCGGGATCCCGCTGGCCGGCGTGGCCGGTCTCGACGAGCGTGCCGATGCCGAACTCGCCCGCATGATGGCCGACTTCGCGACCGAGCGCCGCGCCGCGGCCAGGCCGGTCCCGCCCGATGTCCTGGCCTTCCTCACGACCCATCCCGCACCGACGGAGGCCACGACGTGACGCGCATCTTCGACCCCCACATCCACATGACCTCCCGGACCACCGACGACTACGAGGCGATGGCCGCCGCGGGAGTCCGCGCGCTGGTCGAACCCTCCTTCTGGCTCGGCCAGCCGCGCACCGGCGTCAGCTCCTTCACCGACTACTTCGACGCCCTGCTCGGCTGGGAGCCCTACCGCGCCGAGCAGTTCGGCATCCGGCACCACTGCGCGCTCGCCCTCAACCCCAAGGAGGCGAACGACCCGCGGCTGACCGAGGTCCTCGACGTGCTGCCCCGCTACCTGGTCCGAGACCGGGTCGTGGCCGTCGGCGAGATCGGCTACGACTCGATGACCCCGCAGGAGGACAAGGCGTTCGCCGCCCAGCTCCAGCTCGCCGTCGAGTACGAGCTGCCCGTCCTCGTCCACACCCCGCACCGGGACAAGGCCGAGGGCACCCGCCGCACGCTCGACGTGATCCGCGAGTCCGGCATCGACCCGTCGCTGGTCGTGGTCGACCACCTCAACGAGGTGACGGTCGCCGAGGTCGCCGACAGCGGCTGCTGGACGGGCTTCTCGATCTACCCCGACACCAAGATGAGCGAGGAGCGCATGGTCGCGGTGCTGCGCGAGTACGGCACGGACCGGATGCTGGTCAACTCCGCCGCGGACTGGGGCCGCAGCGACCCGCTCAAGACCCGCCGCACCGCCGACGCCATGCGTGCCGCCGGGTTCGACGAGGACGCCGTGGACAAGGTGCTGTGGCGCAACCCGGTCGCCTTCTACGGCCGGAGCGGACGCCTGGAGCTCGACGCCCCTGACGCCGCGCCCGCCGCGGAGTTCGAGGGCAGCTCCATCCGGCGCGGGGAGAGGTAGGAGGCGTCCCGACGTGCGTCTGCGGCACCCCGACGGCACCACCGTCCACCTGGCCTACTGCACCAACGTGCACCCCGCGGAGGAGCTCGACGGCATCGTCGCCCAGCTCTCCCGCTTCGCCGAGCCCGTCCGCGCACGGCTCGGGGCCGGCCGGATCGGCCTCGGCCTGTGGCTGGCCGCCCCCGTCGTGACGGTCCTCGACACCGACCCCGGCGCGGTGCGGGCCCTGCGCGCGGAGCTGGACCGGCGCGGCCTGGAGGTCGTCACGCTCAACGCCTTCCCCTACACCGGTTTCCACGCCCCGACCGTCAAGAAGGCGGTCTACCGGCCCGACTGGACCGAACCGGCCCGGCTCGCCCACACCCTGGCCTGCGCCCGCGTGCTCACCGGGCTGCTGCCCGCCGACGCGGCGCGCGGTTCGGTCTCGACCCTTCCGCTCGCCTGGCGCGAGCCCTTCGCCCCGGACCGCCACAACCTGCTCCGCCGCCATCTGGACCTGCTCGCCGAGGGCCTGGCCAAGATCGCCGCCGACACCGGGCGCAGCGTCCGCGTCGGCTTCGAACCCGAACCGGGGTGCCTGATCGAGACCACCGGCCAGGCGGCTGGGCTGCTCGACTCGGTGGACCGGGAGTGGCTGGGCGTCTGCCTGGACACCTGCCATCTCGCCGTCGCACACGAGGAACCCGGCCCCGCCCTGGCCCGGCTGGCCGCCGCCCGGTTGCCGGTGGTCAAGACGCAGGCCTCCTGCGCCGTACACGTGGACCGGCCCGACGACCCCGCCGCGCGCGCCGCGGTGGCGGCCTTCGACGAACGGCGGTTCCTGCACCAGACCCGGGAAGCGGCCGCCGGAGCGCCCCTGGCCGTGGACGACCTGCCCGAGGCACTCGCGGGCGCGCTGCCCGCCGAAGGCCCCTGGCGCATCCACTACCACGTGCCCGTGCAGCGCGAGCTGCCGCCGCCGCTGCGCAGCACCCGCCCCGAACTCACCGCCGCGCTCACCGCCTTGCTGGGCGGCGGCACGGCCCGCACCGACCACGTCGAGGTGGAGACCTACACCTGGCCGGTGCTGCCCGGCGCACCCACCGGAACCGACCTGGTCGACGGCATCGCCGGCGAACTCGCCTGGACCCGGGACACCCTGATCGACCTCGGCCTGACGCTGGAGGACGCCCCGTGAAACGGCTGCTCGTGCTGAACGTCGTGGGCCTGACCCCACGCCTGCTGCCCCACATGCCGCACCTCGCGGAGGTCGCCGCGCAGGGCCGGCGCGCCCGGCTGGAGACCGTGCTGCCCGCCGTCACCTGCTCCGTCCAGTCCACCCTGCTCACCGGCCGCCTCCCCGCCGGCCACGGCATCGTGGGCAACGGCTGGTACTTCCGCGAACTGGGCGACGTCCTGCTGTGGCGCCAGCACAACCGGCTCGTGGGCGGCGAGAAGATCTGGGACGCCGCCCGGTCGCTGCGGCCCGGCTACACCGTGGCCAACGTCTGCTGGTGGTACGCCATGGGCGCCGACGTCGACTGGACCGTCACCCCGCGGCCCGTCTACTACGCCGACGGCCGCAAGGAACCCGACTGCTACACCCGCCCGCCCGCGCTCCACGACGAACTCACCGACCAGCTGGGCGACTTCCCGCTGTTCCAGTACTGGGGGCCCGGCGCGGGCATCGCCTCCTCCCGGTGGATCGTGGACGCCGCCCGCCATCTGCTGCGCACCCGCCGACCGGACCTCAGCCTGGTCTACGTACCGCACCTCGACTACGACCTCCAGCGGCACGGCCCGCACGGCAGGCCCGCCCGCCGCGCCGCCGCCGAACTGGACCGCACCCTCGCCCCGCTGCTGGACGACGCCCGCCGCGACGGCGTCACGGTGGTCGTCCTCAGCGAGTACGGCATCACCCCGGTCACCCGGCCCGTGCATCTCAACCGCGCCCTGCGCCGCGCCGGACTGCTGGACGTGCACACTCAGGACGGCATGGAGTACCTGGACCCCTGGACCTCGCGTGCCTTCGCCGTCGCCGACCACCAGGTGGCCCACGTCTATGTCCGAGACCCCGCCGACCGGCTCCGGGTCGCGGAGCTGCTGCGCGGCGTGGACGGCGTGGCCGAGCTCCTCGACGACACCGGCAAGAAGGAACACGGCCTCGACCACGAACGCGCCGGCGATCTCGTCGCCGTGGCCGCCGCGGACTCCTGGTTCACCTACTACTACTGGCTCGACGACCTCCGGGCCCCCGACTTCGCCCGCACCGTCGACATCCACCGCAAACCCGGCTACGACCCGGCCGAACTCGCCTTCGACCACACCGATCCGCTGGTCAAGCTGCGCGCGGTGAAGGCGCTGGCCCGCAAGAAGCTCGGCCTGCGCTACACGATGAACGTCATCCCCCTGGACGGCTCCCGGGTGCGCGGCAGCCATGGACGCCTGCCCGGCGACCCCCAGGACGGCCCGGTGCTGCTGGTCTCCGACGCCGGCGCCCCGGTCCGGGACGTGATCGCGGCGACCGAGGTGAAGGACCTGCTCCTGGACCTGGCCGAACTGCGCCCATGAACGCCGGGTGGAAATTCGGAGAGCATCTCCGGACATGCTGAACCGATACGCGGCCGATAACGCCCCGCCCTAGCGTCCGGAGTGCACCCGATAGCGATGTGGACGGAGGCTGTCCGACGATGGCTGTGAATACCGGACGTGCGACTGCGCCCTACGACATGACCCTCACCGGCCAGGACACGCAGCTCGTCGAGGAAATCGCCTGGAAACTCGCGGGCCGCACCTCGGGTCGGCCCGATGATCCGGAGTGGGTGGCGGCCGCCCGGAATTCCTGGCACGAATTGCCGCCGGCGCCCCGCCGAATTCTCGCGGAATTCCGCCGGTATTCCGGGCCGCAGGGGGCACTGGTGCTGCGCGGACTCCCGGTCGACGCGATGGAACTCCCGCCCACCCCCAGCGTGAACGGATCGGTCCAGCGGGAGCCCTCCCTGGCCGCAGCGCTGCTGCTGATGATCGCCTCCGGGCTCGGCGACCCCGGAGCGTTCCGCCCCGAGAAGGGCGGCGCCCTCGTCCAGGACGTCGTCCCCGTGCCCGGCATGGAGGAGTTCCAGGGCAACGCCGGTTCCACCCTGCTCACCTTCCACAACGAGAACGCCTTCCACGAGCACCGCCCCGACTTCGTGATGCTGCTGTGCCTGCGCGCCGACCCCGAGGGCCGGGCCGGGTTGCGCACCGCCTGCATCCGACAGGTGCTGCCGCTGCTGCCCGCCGAGACCGTACGGGCGCTGTGGGCACCGGAGTTCGTCACCGCCCCGCCGCCCTCCTTCGGCCTCGGGGACGTCGAGACCGCCCCGGCCCCGGTGCTCACCGGCGACCCCCACGACCCGGACATCCGGGTCGACATCGCCGCTACCAGCCCGGCCACCGAGCGCGCCGCCGAGGCGCTGCGGGTGCTCCAGGACCACTTCGACCGCACCGCGGCCACCCACCGGCTCCAGCCCGGAGAGCTGGCGATCGTCGACAACCGGGTCACCGTGCACGGCCGCACCGAGTTCACCCCCCGCTACGACGGAACCGACCGCTGGCTCCAGCGCACCTTCGTGCTGACCGATCTGCGCCGCTCCCGCGCGCTGCGCCCGGCCGACGGCTATGTGCTCGGCGCGGCCGGCTGACCCGTCGTACGGCCGACCGACCGGACCGAGACAGAAGGTGGCAGAGCGATGACCAGCACGCAGACCAGGGAGCGGCCCGCGCCCGCGCCCACGCGGACGGCGGCACCCGCCGGGACGGCCGGCGGGCGGACCGGGGACGTGGGTCTGCGCACGCTGCTGCCCCACCTCAAGGGCCACTGGCCGGTCCTCGGCACCGTCGGGCTCCTGTCGCTGGCCGTCACCTTGCTGACGCTCTGTCAGCCGCTGCTGATCCGCGACGTGCTGACCCGCATGGAGGCCGACGAAGGAGTGGCCGGGCTGGTCGGGCTGCTCGTGGCGGCCCTGCTCGCGGGGGCCGTGCTCAGCGGGTTCCGTGACTATCTGCTCCAGCGCGTGGCCGAGGGCCTGGTCCTCGGCACCCGCCGCCGACTGGTCGCCCGGCTGCTGCGGCTGCCCATCGCCGAGTACGACCGGCGCCGCACCGGGGACCTGCTCTCCCGCGTCGGCGCCGACACCACCCTGCTGCGCGCCGTGGTCACCTCCGGGCTGTTCGACATCGTCACCAACGTCCTGCTGGTGGGCGGCTCGGCGGTGATGATGCTCCTGATCGACCCGCTGCTCTTCGGGGCGACGGCCCTGGGCCTGACGACCGGTGTCCTGGCCGTGGTGGGACTGTCCCGGCAGGTGCGCGGGGCCTCCCGGGACGCCCAGGACCGAGTCGGTGAGATGACCTCCGCGGTGGAGCGCGCCATCTCGGCCGTCCGCACCATCCGGGCCAGCGGCGCCGAGGAGCGCGAGGCACGGGCCGTCGACGCCTTCGCCGGGCACGCCCACGACGCCGGACTGCGCATCGCGCGCCTCCAGTCGCTGATCAACCCGATCACGTCCACCACTGTCCAGGTCGCGTTCCTGGTGGTCCTGGGCGTCGGCGGCGCCCGCGTGGCCTCCGGCGCCATCGAGGTCGGCGACCTGGTCTCCTTCCTGCTGTTCCTGTTCACGCTGTGGTTCCCGCTCGGCCGCGCCCTGAACGCCTACTCCCGCCTCCAGTCGGGCCTCGGCGCCCTGCACCGGATCGAGGAGGTCATGGAGCTGCCGCAGGAGTCCGACCTCGCCGAAACCCCCGCCGCCCTGCTGTCGGTGCGCGAACGCGGCGAGCCCGAGCCGACCGCCCCGCAACCGCCCGCGATCGAGTTCGACCAGGTCACCTTCGGCTACGAGGGCGGCGAGACCGTCCTGAAGGACGTGTCCCTGGTGGTGCCGCGCGGCACCCGCACCGCGCTCGTCGGCCCCTCCGGCGCGGGCAAGTCCACCCTGCTGTCCCTGGTCGAGCGGTTCTACGACGTCACCTCGGGCACCGTCCGCGTCGACGGCACCGACGTACGCGACCTGCCGCGGCCCGCTCTGCGCCACAAGCTCGGCTACGTCGAGCAGTCGGCGCCCGTCCTCGCCGGAACCGTCCGGGACAATCTCGCCCTGGCCTCGCCCGACGCCACCGACGAGGACATGCGCGAGGTGCTGCGCTCGGTCAACCTGGAGGACATCGTCATGCGGGCCCCGCAGGGCCTCGACACCGAGGTCGGCGAGGGCGGTGTGCTGCTGTCCGGCGGCGAACGCCAGCGGCTGGCGCTGGCCCGCACCTTCCTCGCCGCCCCACCGATCATGCTGCTGGACGAGGCGACCAGCAATCTGGACGCCCGCAACGAGGTGCTGATGCGGGACGCAATCGGCTCCGTCACCACCGACCGCACCCTGCTCGTGGTGGCGCACCGGCTGTCCACCGTCGTCGACAGCGACCAGATCGTGGTGCTGGAACACGGCGAGGTCGTCGCCATAGGCCGCCACGACGAACTCGCCGACACCAACCCCCTGTACCGCGAACTGGCCGCGCACCAGCTGCTCATCAAGTGACACCGTGACGACGGAAGGGCCTCCCGGCTTCGGCCGGGAGGCCCTTCGTCCTGTCCTGCCGTGTTCTCACCGCCCCACGAACTCCAGGATCAGCTTGTTCACGGCCTCGGGCGCCTCCAGATAGCCGTAGTGCCCGCAGTCCGCCACGATCTCGAACTCCGCGCCGGGGATGGCCTCGGCGACCTCGCGGCCCAGCGCCGGCGGGGCGATCAGGTCGTCCTGGAAGGCGATGACCCGGGTGGCCGCCCGGATGCCCCGGTAGGCCGGACGCCGGTCCGGCATGGCGCCCACCGCGAGCTGAGCCCGGTGCCCGGGGCCCGACACCCGCGTCAGCTCCAGCACGTCCAGCCAGTCGCGCGCCCGCTGGTCGTCGTCGAGGGTGCGCGGGGAGAGGTTCTGCATGGCCTGCACCACCGCCTCGTAGGCGGCGGGCAGCCGGACACCCTGGGCGTACAGCTCCATCTCCGCCCGGCACAGCGCCGTACGCAGCGCGTCCGAGCGGGCGCGGGTGGCCATCAGCACCAGCCGGTCGACCAGTTCGGGCCGGGACACGGCGAGTTCCTGGGCGATGTGTGCGCCCATCGAGATTCCCACCACCGGGCACGGGCCCAGCCGCAGTTCCTCGATCAGCGCGGCGGTGTCGGCGACCAGGTCGTCGATGCCGAACCCGTCCGCGCCCTCGTCGCTGGGGGCGATCCCGCGGTTGTCGAAGCTGATCACCCGGAACCCGGCGGCGACCAATGCCGGTACCTGGTGCAGATGCCAGGCCCGGCCGCTGCCGCCCGAGCCCATGACCAGCAGCACGGGCGGCGCCGAAGTCCCGGTCCCAGGGGGTGAGTTGTCGTAGTAGTTGAGCCGGACGCCATTGACGTCGAGGAACGGCACGGCGGTGACCTTCCGTGAGGAGTGGCGGGCAGGGACGAAAGGCGGGGCGGCGTCCGGTGACGCCGCCCCGCGGGAGTTCAGCCGATCCGCTCGGCCAGCGCCTCGGCGATCCGGGCGAGCGCCGCGTCGGACTGCACAAGGCCGAGGTGGTCGGCGTCGACGCCGACCCGGTCGATACGGCCCGACACGTACGGCCGCCACGACTCGTGGTCCCGGCGCGCCAGCTTCTCGCCGGAGACCCGCTCCGCGGTCAGCACCAGGACGTCGCCGTCGTGGCGGCCCGGCGCATGGCCGCGCATCAGCCGGGCGTTGTTCATGAACACCTTGAGCACGGCGGCAAGTTCGGACTCGTCGAGGCGGCCCATCGGATCGCCGCTGGCCTCCAGGAACGCCCGGTAGCGGGCCACCGGGAAGGCTCCCGAGGCCAGTTCCTCCTCGCGGACCTCGAAGCCGGCGTCACGCAGGTTGTGGGCGAAGACCTCGGCCAGGGCGGGTTCGGGCCCGGCGGACGCCCGCCGCGGGTAGGCGTCCAGAAACGCCAGCAGCTCGACCTCCTGGCCGCGGGCGCGCAGCTCGTTCGCCATGGCGAAGGCCACGTTGCCGCCCAGCGACCAGCCCAGCAGACGGTACGGCCCCTCGGGCTGCGCCTGCCGGATCAGGTCGACGTACTCGGCCGCCATGTCCTCCAGCGTCGCGGGCAGCCCGCTGTCGCCGTCGAGGCCCGCGGCCTGGATGCCGTAGACCGGGATCTCCGCGGGCAGATGGCGCACCAGACCGGAGTAGCACCAGCTCATCCCGGACCCGGGGTGGATGCAGAACAGCGGCCGTGCGGAGCCGGTCGCGCGCAGCGGCAGCAGCCGCTCCATCGGCTCGCGGTCACCGCGCGAGACGAGCCGCGCCGCGAGTTCGGCGGCCGAGGGGGCCGCGAACAGATCCCGTACGGCCACCTCCGCGCCCAGCTCGGCACGGATCCGCTCGACCAGCCGTACCGCCAGCAGGGAGTGGCCGCCCAGGTCGAAGAAGCCGTCGTCGGGTCCCACGAGGTCCAGGCGCAGCACCTCGGCGAAGAGCCGGCACAGCGCCTCCTCGCGCGGGCTGCGCGGGGCACGGCCGTCGCCCGCCCGGAACTCCGGCGCGGGCAGCGCCCGGTGGTCGAGCTTGCCGTTCGCGGTCAGTGGCAGCCTGTCCAGCACCACGAACGCGGCGGGCACCATGTACTCGGGCAGCACCTCGCGGACCTGCCCGCGCAGCGCCGCGCCGTCCACGACCGCGCCCTCCTCCGGCACCACATAGCCGACCAGCCGCCGGTCGCCGGGCGTGTCCTCGCGGACGAGCACGGCGGCCTGGCGCACCCCCGGCCGGCGCGCCACGACCGCCTCGATCCCGGCCGGCTCCACGCGCATGCCGCGCACCTTGACCTGGGTGTCGGTGCGGCCCAGGTACTCCAGCTGCCCGTCCGCGTTCCACCGCACCAGGTCACCGGTGCGGTACATCCGCCCGCCCGGCGCCCCGAACGGAGCGGCCACGAAGCGGTCGGCGGTCAGCGCCGGGCGGCCCAGGTAGCCGCGGGCGAGACCCGGGCCCCGGACGTACAACTCACCCGGCACGCCCGGGGCGACCGGCCGCAGGGCGGCGTCCAGCACATACACGGCGGTGTCGGCGATGGGGCCGCCGATCGGCGGGGCGACCGGCCCGGCCAGCGGGCGGCTCATGGTGGCGCACACCGTCGCCTCCGTCGGGCCGTAGGAGTTGAGCATCAGACGGCCGGAGGACCAGCGCTTGACCAGCTCGGGCGGGCAGCTCTCGGCGGCGACGACGAGGGTCATGCCGTCCGGCAGCGCCCCCTCCGGGATCAGCTGGAGCACACCGGGGGTGATCGCGGCGTGCGTGACCGACTCCCGCACCGCCAGCTCGGCCAGCTCCCGCCCCGGGGTGAGCTCCGGGGGAGCGATGATGAGCGTCGCCCCGGTCAGCAGCCCCATCGTCAGCTCCCAGAAGGCGCCGTCGAAGCCAGGGGAGAGGTGGTGCAGGACCCGGCTGCCGGGCACCACCCCGCACTGCGCGGTGAAGATGTCCACCAACCCGGGCAGGCCCGCGTGCGTCACCGTCACCCCCTTGGGCCGGCCCGTGGTTCCCGAGGTGTAGATGACGTACGCCGGATGCGCGGGCCGCAGCGGCGACAGCCGGTCGGCGTCGGTGACAGCGGCCGCGTCCGCCTGCGCGAGCTGCTCCAGCGTCCCGGCCGAGTCCAGCACGAGCGTCGGTACGTCCGTCTCCGGCAGCTCCGCCGCGACGGCGCTCGTGGTCAGCAGGGCCACGGGCGCGGCGTCCGCCAGCGTGTCGGAGATCCGCCCGGCGGGATGACCCGGGTCGAGCGGCAGATAGGCGGCGCCCGCCTTGGTCACCGCGAGGACGGCGACGGCCAGCTCCGCCGAGCGCGGCAGCGCCAGCGCCACCAGCCGCTCCGGCCCGGCGCCCCGCGCCACCAGCAGCCGCGCCAGCCGATTGGCACGGGCGTCCAGCTCGGCGTAGCTCAGCGAGGCGCTGTCGAACACCAGGGCCTCGGCGTCGGGCTGCTCCCGCACATGCCGCTCGAAGCTGTCCGGCAAGGTGGTGGGCGCGAGGTTCCTGGCGGTGTCGTTCCACTCGTGCAGCACCCGCTGCCGCTCCTCGGCGCCGAGCACCTCCAGCCGGCTCAGCGTCGCCTCGGGCCGCGCGGCCGCGTCGGTGAGAAGCCGCACGAACCGGTCGACCAGCGACTGCGCCGTCCGGCGGTCGAACAGGTCCGTGCTGTAGTCCAGCACGCCCCCGACGCCGGCGGGCGCGTTGTCCTCCGCCCTGCGCTCCACCACCGAGAAGCCGAGGTCGACCTTGGCCGCGGTGGCCGTCCCGCCGAGCCCGGACACCACCAGGCCGCCCGGCAGCGTCGGCAGACCGGCCGTGTCGCCGGGGCGCGGACCGGCGTTCTGCACGGCCAGCACCACCTGGAACAGCGGATGATGGGCGAGGGAGCGGGCGGGGTTGAGGACCTCCACGAGGCGCTCGAAGGGCAGGTCCTGGTGCGTGTAGGCGGCGAGGTCGGCTGCCCGGACCCGGGCCAGCAGCTCGCGGAAGGTCGGGTCGCCGCCGGTGTCGGTGCGCAGCACCAGGGTGTTGACGAAGAAGCCGACGAGCTGATCGGTGGCGTCGTCGGTGCGCCCCGCGATCGGCGTGCCCAGGGAAATGTCCTCGCCGGCGCCCAGCCGCGTCAGCAGGGCCGCCAGCGCGGCCTGGAGCACCATGTGCAGCGTGGTGTCCGTGGACCGCGCCAACTCGCCCAGGCGCTTATGGAGTTCGGCGCCGAGCGTGAACTCCACCCGGTCGCCCGCCTGGCTCGCCACCGCGGGACGAGGCCGGTCGGCGGGCAGCTCCAGCCGCTCCGGCAGGCCCGCCAAGGCCTGCTTCCAGTACGCCAGTTGGGCCCCGGCGACGCTGTCGCCGTCCCCGTCGTCGCCGAGCACCTCACGCTGCCACAGCGCGTAGTCGGTGTACTGGACGGGCAGCGGTTGCCAGTCGGGCGCCCGGCCCGTGCAGCGCGCGGTGTAGGCGGCGGCCAGATCGCGGGCCAGCGGGCCGCGCGACCAGGCGTCGCTCGCGATGTGGTGGATGAGCAGCAGCAGCACGTGGTCGGTGTCACCGACGCGCAGCAGCCGGGCCCGGACGGGGAGTTCCGTGCTCAGGTCGAAGGAGTACCGGGACGCCTGGGCGAGATCCTCCTCCCAGCGGTCCTCGCTCGTGTCGGCGGTCTCGAAGACGAGCTCGGCCCGCTCGGGGCCCAGCACGATCTGGTGCGCACCGTCCTCGTCCTCGGCGAAGACCGTGCGCAGGCTCTCGTGGCGGGCGACGACGTCCCGCAGCGCCGCTTCCAGCGCCCGCCGGTCCAGCGGGCCGGTCAGCCGCAGCGCGGTCGGGATGTTGTACGTAGGGCTGGGCCCCTCCAACTGGTGCAGGAACCACAGGCGTTGCTGGGCGTAGGAGAGGGGGATGCGCTCCGGCCGGGGCCGTGCGGTGAGCGGCGTGCGGGCCCGGCCCGCACCGTCCAGCACAGTGGACAGGGCGGCGACCGTCGGCGTCTCGAAGAACTGCCGGATGGACAGTTCCACGCCCAACGTGGACCGGATCCGGCTGACGAGCCGGGTGGCGAGCAGGGAGTGGCCGCCGAGGTCGAAGAAGTTGTCGTCGACGGTCACGTCGGACACCGACAGGATCTCGGCGAACAGCGCGCAGACGATCTCCTCGCGCGGAGTGCGCGGGGCCCGGCCGCCGCCTGCCGTGGAGTAGGTCGGGGCGGGCAGGGCCTTGTGGTCCAGCTTGCCGTTCGTGGTCAGCGGCAGCGCGTCGAGCGGGACGAGCGCCGACGGCATCATGAAGTCCGGCAGCCGCCGCGCCAGGCCCGTCAGGGCGGCGGTCTCGTCCCAGCGCTGCGGATCGGTGACGACGTACGCCACGAGCCGCTGGTCGCCGGGGGTGTCCTCGCGCAGCAGCACGGCGCAGCGCACTACGCCCCGCTGGGCGGCGACCGCGGACTCGATCTCCCCCAGCTCGATCCGGTAGCCGCGCAGCTTGACCTGGGTGTCCGCGCGCCCGACGAAGACCAGTTCGCCGTCGCCGGTCCAGTGGGCGATGTCGCCGGTGCGGTACATCCGGCTGCCCGGGGCGCCGAAGGGGTTGGCCGGGAAGCGTTCGGCCGTCAGCCGGGCGCGGTTGAGATAGCCGCGGGCCAGCTGCTCGCCCGCCAGATACACCTCGCCGGCCACGCCGGGCGCGACCGGCCGCAGCGCGGAGTCCAGGACGTATACCCGCACGCCCGCGTGCGGGGTGCCGATCGGCACCGGGCCCTCGGGGATCTCGGTGCCGGGCTTGATCCAGCGCTCCAGGCAGTGGCCGGTGGCTTCCGTGGGGCCGTAGACGTTCACCACGGTCACCTCCGGGTGCTCCGCCCGCCACGCCGTGAGGTGGTCGCCGCGCAACTGTTCGCCGCCCAGCGTGAGCAGCCCTGACGGGGACACCTCGCGGTCCATCGTGGAGAGCATCGCGAGATGCGATGGGGTGGCCTTCAGGAACGTGGCCCGGCGGAAGTCCGGTTCGACCGCCGCGGCCTCCGCCAGCGTCGGCAGGTCCGCGAGCCGCACGCAGCCGCCGCTGATCAGCGGGGTGTGCAGGGACCCGACGCTCTGGTCGAACGACGCCGAGGCCTGCATCACCGACAGACCCCGCACATGCGGTCCCTGCTCGGCCCGGCCGTGGCGGACGAACGCCGTCAGCGCCCGGTGCTCGGTGACCACGCCCTTGGGGCGGCCGGTGGAACCGGAGGTGTAGATGACGTAGGCCGGATGGTGCGGCAGCAGGGGAGTGGCCCGGTCCGCGTCGGTCAGATCGCCGCCCGGGTGCCGGCTCAGGGTGCGGTTCAGCCGCGGGTTGTCCAGCACGAACGTCAGCGGCCAGCCGCACTCCTCGCCGACGACCGCGTCCATGTCGCTCGTGGTCAGCACCAGGACCGGCGCAGAGTCCTCGATCATGTGCCGCATCCGGTCGGCCGGATAGTCCGGGTCGACCGGTACGTACGCCCCGCCCGCCTTCAGCACCGCCAGCATGCCGATCACCAGGTCGGTGCGGCGCGGCACCACGATCGCCACATACCGCTCGGGTCCCACGCCCAGCTCGACCAGCCGCCGGGCCAGCCGGTTGGCCCGCGCGTTGAGCTCGGCGTAGGTGAGCCGGCCGTCGGCGGCGACCAGCGCCGGCCGGTTCGGTGTCCGCGCGACCTGCTCCTCGAACAGGCGGGTGAACAGTTCGCCGGGCCGCCCGGCGTCCGAGCCGCTCCACCGCTCCACGACCGTGCGACGCACCCCGGGATCGAGCAGCGGCACGGCACCCACCGGCAGGTCCGGGCTGTCCAGCACCGTGTGCAGGGCCCGCCGGAACACCCCGACCACCTGCTCGACACTGGCCGCGTCGAACACCTGCGGCAGATATCCGAGAGAGAAGCGCAGCGTTTCGCGGGGCAGCGCCAGCAGCCCCAGCGGGTAGTGCATCTGGTCCCGGGAGTGGATCTTCAAGACGGTCGGCAGATCCGTGCCCGCGGACGGTGCCGTGGGACGGCTCCGGCTGGAGTCCAGCGGATAGTTCTCGAACACCATCGCGGTGTCGAACAGCTCGCCCGAGCCCGCCCAGCGCTGGATCTCCGCGAGCCCCATCCACTGATGGTCGATCAGCCGGGTCTGCTCGGCCTGCATCCGCCGCAGGAACTGCGACAGCGGCTCCGCCGGACGCAGCGCGACCCGCAGCGGCAGCGTGTTCATGAACAGACCGACCATGGTGTCGACCCCGGGCAGCTCGGGCGGCCGGCCGTTCACGGTCACCCCGAACACCACGTCGTCCCGGCCCGTCAGATGGGACACCACCAGCCCCCAGGCGCCCTGGATCACCGTGTTGACGGTCACCCCGTGCGACCGTGCGAACCGGGTGAGCGCCGCGCTGACGGCCGCGTCCTCCTCGAAGTGGACGCGCTCCGGCGCCGCGGTCAGCGCCCCGCGCTGCGGCGCCACGACACTCGGTGTGTCGAAGCCCTCCAGCGCCTGCGTCCAGGCCAGCCGGGCCGCCTCCCGGTCCCGGGACTCCAGCCACGCCAGATAGTCCCGGTAGGGCCGCACCCGCGGCAGCGCCGACCCGTCGCCGCGCACCGTGTACAGCGTCATCAGCTCACGCAGCAGCACCGGCATGGACCAGCCGTCGAGCAGGATGTGATGGTTGGTCATCACCAGCCGGGTCCGGCCGCCGCCGAGGCGGATCAGGGTGAACCGCATCAGCGGCGGCTTCCCCAGGTCGAATCGGCGCCAGCGGTCCTCGGAGGCGATCCGCTCCGCCACGGCCTCCCGCTCGGCCTCCGGCAGCCCGCTCAGGTCCTCCTCCCGCCACGGCAGTGTCACCGCACGGGGGATGAGCTGGACCGGGCGCTTGAGACCCTCGTGCCGGAACGCGGCCCGCAGGTTCGCGTGCCGCTTCAGCAGCGCCTCGATGGCCCCCCGCAGCCGGTCGGTGTCCACGGTGCCCGCCAGCTCCACGAAGACCTGGACGTTGTAGGCGTCCAGCTCCTCGCCGTCGAACAGGTTGTGGAACAGCATGCCTTCCTGCAGCGGGGACAGCGGCAGGATGTCTTGCAAGCCGGACTTGGACATCAGAGGGAACCCCATTCGCTTTCGAGTCGTGTGATGTCGTCCTCGCTGAGCGCGGCGAGGGAGACGTCCGACGGCGTCAGACCGCTGGCCTCCGGACGGCCCGCGTGTTCCACCAGCGCCCGCAGGGCCCGGAACCAGCCCTCGCCCAGCCGCCGGATCTCCTCCTCGGCCAGTACGGCCGACGGATACGTCCACACGCAGTGCAGCCGCGGACCCTGCTCGGTGTCGTGGGCGCCCGCCACCAGGTCGACCGGGTGCGCCAGCGCGGTGTCCGGATGCTGGCCCGCCACACCGCGGCCCAGCACGCTCCACGCGTTCGGTTCCCCGGCGCCGCCCGCAGCCCGGCCACCGGTGTACCGGCCCAGGTAGTTGAAGCCGAAGGCCGGCACCGGGAGGGCCGCCAGCCGCGCCCGGGTGCGCGGATTGACGTAGCGCAGCAGCCCGTGGCCGAGGCCGTCGCCCGGCACTGCGCGCAACTGCTCCTTCACGCGCCTGAGCGCCCGCCCGGTCGCCGCGCCGCCGTCCCAGACCTCCGCCCAGTCCGTGACCTCGGGGCTCAGCGTCACCGGGTACAGGGCGGTGAACCAGCCCGTCGTACGGGTGAGATCGGTGTCCGGTGCGAGGTGCTCGTGCCGGCCGTGGTTCTCCAGGTCCACCGCGACGGGCGCGTCGGCGCTGTGCCCACGGCCGCGCCGCCAGTCGGCGACGGCCAGTCCGAACGCGGTCAGCAGCAGCTCCTCCACGTCGGCGTGGAAGACGCCCGGCACCCAGGTGAGCAGCGCCTCGGTGGTCCCGGCGTCCAGGTCGAGGACGACCTGCCCGGCGCGGGCGTGGGTGTCGCGGTCCGCGTCCAGCGCCGGTTCGGGCCCGGCCGTGCGGGACGCGTCCGCCCAGTACTCCAGCTCGGACTCGACGGCTGGGTCCTCGGCCAGGTCCCGCAGGGTCGTGGCCCAGCGGCGCCAGCCCGTGCCCGGGGGGCTCAACTCGCGGCCCTCGTAGGCGGCGGCCAGGTCCGGCACCAGCAGACGCCAGCTCACCGCGTCGACCGCCAGGTGATGGGCGACCAGCACCAGCAGGCCGTACTGCTCGGGCCCCCGGTCCAGCCACACCGCCTGGAGTACGACACCCTCGGCCGGGGCGAGCCGGTCACGGGCCGCGGACGCCAGCTCCGTGAGCACGCCGTGCGCGTCCGCGTCCGCCAGGCCCGGCGCGTGATGCCGGGTCAGCAGACCGGCCGCGTCCGGGGTGCCCGGCTCGGCGACCGACATCGCCCAGTCGGCGCTGACGCGCAGCCGCAGCGAGTCGTGCCGGTCCAGCACCGCCCGAAGCGCGCCCACCAGTCGGCCCTGGTCCAGCTCCGCGGGCACCGCCACGACCACCGACTGGTTGAACGGCTCGACGGGGCCGCCCAGTTCGGCGAACCAGCCCATGATCGGCGTCAGCGGCACCGGCCCGTGCTCCTCCTGGGCCTCCTGCGGGACGCTCTCGGGCTGTGCCGCCGCAAGCGCCTCCGCGAGCTGGGCGACCGTCTGGTGCTCGAAAACGTCCCGCACGCCCAGGACCAGGCCCTGGCCGCGCGCCCGGCTCACCAGCTGGATCGACAGCACGCTGTCGCCGCCGAGGTCGAAGAACCCGTCGTCGATGCCGACGGCGTCCAGGCCCAGCGTCTCGGCGAACAGCGCGCACAGCGCCTCCTCGCGCGGATCGCGCGGCGCCCGCCGGGTGCTGAGCGCCGCGTAGTCCGGCGCCGGCAGCGCCTTGCGGTCCAGCTTGCCGTTCCCGGTCAGCGGCAGTGTGTCCAGCCGGACGAACGCCGCCGGCACCATGTAGTCCGGCAGCGACGCCAACAGGTGCTCGCGCACCTCCGCGTCGACGGCCGCCGAGTCGTCCGCCTCGACCAGATAGGCCACCAGCCGCCGGTCGCCGGGGCGGTCCTCCCGGACCACGGCCACCGCCTCGGCCACCCCCGGATGACGGGCGAGCGCCGCCTCCACCTCGCCCAGCTCCACCCGGAAGCCGCGGATCTTGACCTGGTCGTCGACGCGGCTGATGAACTCCAGCTCACCGTGCCGGTTCCAGCGGACCACGTCGCCTGTCCGGTACATCCTCCCCCCCTGCCCGAAAGGCGTGGGAGGTGCCCCCACGCCCGGCGCCTCGAAGGGGTTCGCGACGAACCGCGACGCAGTCAGCCCCGGCCGGCTCAGATAGCCGCGCGCCAACTGCACCCCGGACACGTACAGTTCGCCCGGCACTCCCGCCGGAACCGGCTGGAGGAACCGGTCGAGGACCAGCATCCGCGTGTTGGGGAACGGACGGCCGATGGTCAGCACCCCGTCGGTGAGGTCCTCCGCCGACGAGGCGTCCCACGTGGTGCAGCCGACGATCGTCTCCGTCGGACCGTACTCGTTGAGCACCCGCGCCCCCGGGTGCGCCGCCAGCAGCGACCGCACCGCCCGCCCGGTCAACGACTCGCCACCCAGCACCAGTTCACCGCGCGGCACACAGGTCTTGGGCAGCCCGGTGATCAGCGGCAGATGGCTCGGCGTCGCCTTCAGGAACGTCATCTGCGGCAGCTCCGGCGGCACTTCCCCCGCCGACGCCCGCTCGTGCAGCTCCTCCAGGTCGGCCAGGTGCACACACCCGCCGTTCAGCAGCGGCGCGAACAGACCGGTCACCGTCAGGTCGAACGACAGCGGCGAGTGCACCAGCGCGTCACCCGCCACACCCGGGTACAACTCGGCCGACACCGCGAGGTAGTTGACCACCGGCTGATGCTCGACCAGCACCCCCTTCGGACGCCCGGTCGAGCCCGAGGTGTAGATGACGTACGCCGCGTTCCACGGCGACAACGGCTGCGTACGGTCCTCGTCCGCGAGATCGTGCTCCGGGTATTCGGCGAGCCGCTCGGCCACCTCCGCATCGTCCAGCACCAGCCGCGCCAACTGTGCCGGGAACAGCTCCCCGGGCACGGACAACGAGGTCAGCGCGCACACCGGGTCGGCGTCCTCCAGCATCACCGCCACCCGGTCCGCGGGATACCCCGGGTCCACCGGCAGGTACGCGGCACCCGTCTTCAGTACCGCCAGCACCGCCACGCCCAGCTCCACCGACGGCGGCAGCGAGATCAGCACCACCTGCTCCGGGCCCGCCCCGCACTCGGCCAGCAGATGCGCCAGCCGGTTGGCGCGCGCGTTCAGCTCCGCGTACGACAGTGTCGTACCGCCCGCCGAGAACGCCGGGCGTCCCGGAGTCCGCGCCACCTGCTCCTCGAACAGCTCGGGCAGGGTCGCCTCCCGCTGCGGACGAGCGGTCTCGTTCCACTCCACCAGCAGCCGGTGCCGCTCGGCCGGATCCAGCAGGCCGATTCCGCCGATCGGCAGATCCGGGTCCGCCACCGCCGAGCCGAGCACGCCCAGCAGCCGCGTCACGATCGACTCGGCGGTCTCCCGGTCGAACAACTCGGTGCGGTACTCCAGCGAACCCCGCATCCCCGCCGCCTCCCCGGCCGGCGTGTACCCCTCGCCCAGGGTGAGCGACAGGTCGAACTTCGCCACCTCGGTCCGGGCCGCCATCCGCGTCACCGCGAGGCCCGTGTCACCCGACGCGTCCGCGACCACGCCCGGCGCCTCCGTCGCGCTGTTGAACGTGATCATCACCTGGTACAGCGGGTGATGGGCGAGGCTGCGCACCGGATTGAGCGCCTCCACCAGCCGCTCGAACGGCAGGTCCTGATGCGCGTACGCCGCCAGATCGCGCTCCCGCACCCGGCCCAGCAACTCACGGAAGCTCGGGTTGCCGCCGGTGTCCGTGCGCAGCACCAGGGTGTTGACGAAGAACCCGACGAGATCCTCGGTCGCCGCGTCGTCGCGCCCGGCCACCGCCGTCCCGATGGGAATGTCCTCGCCCGCGCCCAGCCGGGTCAGCAACGCCGCGAACGCGGCCTGGGCCACCATGAACGTCGTCGCGTGCGTGGCCCGCGCCAGTTCCCCGAGCCGCCGGTGCAGCGCCGCCGGCACGGTGAACTCGACCCGGTCGCCGCCGTAGCCCGCGACCGCCGGACGCGGCCGGTCCGTGGGCAGCTCCAACTGCTCAGGCAGGCCCGCCAGCGCCTCCTTCCAGTACGCCAGTTGGGTCCCGGCGACGCTCTCCGGGTCCGCCTCGTCGCCCAGCGCCTCGTGCTGCCACAGCGCATAGTCCGCGTACTGCACCGCGAGCGGGTGCCACCCCGGTTCCGTACCGCCGCGGCGCGCCGCGTAGGCGGTGGTCAGATCACGGGCCAGCCGCGTCATCGACCAGCCGTCGCAGGCGATGTGATGGATGAGCAGCAACAGCACGTGCTCGTCCTCGGACAGCCGGAACAGCCGGACCAGGAACGGCAGTTCCGCCGTCAGATCGAAGGCGTGGCGCGCGGCATCGGCCACCCGGGCCGCCACGCTCTCCTCGGTCGCCTCCAGCACCTCCAGGGGCTCGCGCCCACGCTCCACCGGCCGCACGATCTGCCGCGCCCCCGCCTCGTCCTCGGCGAACACCGTGCGCAGGCTCCCGTGCCGCTCCAGCAGATCCCCGACCGCCAGCTCCAGCGCCGTACGGTCCAGCGGCCCGGACAGCCGCAGCGCGGTCGGCACGTTGTACGTCGCCGACGGCCCCTCGAACCGGTGCAGGAACCACAGCCGCTGCTGCGCGGGCGACAACGGCACCCGCTCCGGCCGGGGACGCGCCGTCAGCGGCGTACGGGCCCGCCCGGCAGCCTCCAGCGCGGCGGACAGTCCGGCGACCGTCGGCGTCTCGAAGAACTGCCGCACCGACAGCTCCACATCCAGCGTGGCCCGAACGCGGCTCACCAGTCGGCTCGCCAGCAACGAGTGACCGCCCAGGTCGAAGAAGCTGTCGTCGATGCCGAACCGCGCGGTGCCCAGCACCTCCCGGAACAAACCGCACAGGATCTCTTCGCGTGGGGTGCGCGGCGGCCGGCCGGCCTCCTCCACCGCTTCGTCCGGCGCGGGCAGCGCCCTGCGGTCCAGCTTTCCGTTCGGCGTGAGCGGCAGCGCGTCCAGCATCACGAAGGCCGTCGGCACCATGAACTCCGGGAGCCGCGACCGCAGATGCTCCCGCAGCTCGCCCGCGCCCGGCACCGCGCCGCCGCCGACGACGTACGCCACCAGCCGCTGATCCCCCGGCCGGTCCTCGCGCACCGTCACGGCGGCCTCCGCCACCGCGGGCATCCGCGCCAGCTCCGCCTCGACCTCGCCGAGCTCGATCCGGAAGCCACGCAGCTTCACCTGCTGGTCGACCCGGCTCAGATAGCGCAGCGCCCCGTCCCGCTCCCGGCGCACGAGATCGCCCGTGCGGTACATGCGCGCGCCCGGAGCACCGTACGGATCGGCCGCGAAGCGCTCCGAGGTCAGCCCGGGACGCCGGTGATAGCCCTCGGCCAACTGCGCCCCCGCCAGATACAGCTCACCGGGCACGCCCACCGGCACCGGCCGCAGCGCCGCATCCAGCACATACGCCCGCGTGTTGGCCAGCGGCCGCCCGATGGTGACCCGGTTCGTCCCGGTCACCTCCGCGGCCGTCGCCCAGATCGTCACCTCGGTCGGACCGTACAGATTCGTCACCGACCGGGCCTGCCCGGCCAGCGACCGCGCCAGTTCCGCGGGCAGTGCCTCACCGCCCACCAGCACACGCACCCCGGCCAGCTCGCCCGCCGCCTCGGCCGCCACACCCTGCCAGAGGCTCGGCGTCGCCTGCACCAGGGTCGCCCCCGTGCGCTCGACGGCCCGCAGCAGCGCCCGCGGATCGCGCGCCGTCTCCTCGTCGGCCAGCACGAGCCGTGCGCCGTGCAGCAGCGGCAGGAACAGCTCCAGACCCGCGATGTCGAAACCGACCGTGGTCACCGCCAGCAGCCGGTCCAGCGCGCCGGGAGCGACGCGCGCCCCCATGTCGGCCAGGAAGTTGCCCAGCGCAGCCCGCGGCACCACCACGCCCTTCGGCCGCCCGGTGGACCCCGAGGTGTAGATCGCGTACGCCGGATGCGCCGCCGCCACCGGCCCGCGCAGCTCCGCCGCGCTCAGGTCGGACACGGAGTACCCCGCGAGCTCCGCCTCGCCGACCGGTTCGGTCAAGGTCAGCGCCGGTGTCGCGTCGTCCAGCATGTACGTCACCCGGTCCGCCGGATAGCCGGGATCGACCGGCAGATACGCCGCCCCCGACTTCAGCACCGCCAGCAGCGTGACCACCAGGTCCAGTGAGCGCGGCAGCACCACAGCCACGAACCGGCCCGGAGCCGCACCCCGCGCCACCAGACACCGCGCCAGCCGGTTGGCCCGCGCGTTCAGCTCGGCGTACGACAGCACGTCTCCACCGAACTCCAGGGCCACCGCCTCCGGCGTCCGCGCCGCCTGCCGCTCGAACAGCTCCGGCACCGACTCGGTCGGCACCTCCCGGGCCGTGTCGTTCCACTCCCCGAGCACCCGGCGCCGCTCGTCCGCCGACATGACCTCCAACTGCCCGATGGGCCGGTCCGGATGGGCCACGGCCGCACTCAGCAGCCGCACCAGCCGCCCGGCGAGCTCCTCCACGGTCTCCCGGTCGAACAGCGCCGTGCTGTAAGTGATGCTGCCGCCCAGCCCCGCGCAGCTGTTGCCGTCACCGAACCGCTCGGCCAGCGCGAACGACAGATCGAACCGCGCCGACACCGTGTCCGTGCCCCGCACCTGCGCGCGCAGCCCCGCGAAGGACGTCGTCTCCTCGGCCCCCGCCGCATGCGTGTTGTGCAAGGTCAACAGCACCTGGAACAGCGGGTGGTGAGCCATCGAACGGGTGGGGTTGACTGCCTCGACGAGACGCTCGAAGGGGAGGTCCTGGTGGGTGTAGGCGGTCAGATCGGTGGCCCGCACCCGGCTCAGCAGCTCGCGGAAGGCCGGGTCGCCACTGGTGTCGGTGCGCAGGACGAGGGTGTTGACGAAGAAGCCGATGAGCCGGTCGGTGGCGTCGTCGGTGCGGCCCGCGATCGGTGTGCCGATGGGAATGTCCTGGCCCGCGCCGAGCCGGGTGAGCAGCGCCGCCAAAGCCGCCTGCACCACCATGAACACCGTCGTGTTCGTGTCCCGTGCCAGTTCCGCGATCCGCCCGTGCAGCTCCGCGGGCACCTCCAGAGGCACCCGGCCCCCGTCGTACGACGCCGAAGCCGGCCGGGGCCGGTCGGTGGGCAGGTCGAGCTGTTCGGGGAGGCCGGCGAGGGCTTTCTTCCAGTGTGCGAGCTGGCGTCCGGCGAGGCTGTCGGGGTCGGTGTCGTCGCCGAGGAGTTGGTGTTGCCAGAGGGCGTAGTCGGCGTACTGGGCCGGCAGTGGGGGCCAGTCCGGTGCGTGGCCGGTGAGGCGTGCGGTGTAGGCGGTGGTGAGGTCCTGGGCCAGCGGGCCGCGTGACCAGGCGTCGCTGGCGATGTGATGGACCAGCAGGAGGAGTACGTGTTCGGTCGCGGAGATCCTGAACAGCGTCACCCGCACCGGGATCTCGGTGCTCAGGTCGAAGGGCTCCGCGGCGTCCTGGGCGACACGGCCGTCCACGTCGTCCTCGGTAGCCTCTACGGTGCGGAACGGTACCTCGGCTGAGTCCAGCAGGACCTGGTGAGAGCCCTCCTCGTCCTCGGCGATGGTCGTGCGGAGGCTTTCGTGCCGGGTGATGAGGTCGTTGAGTGCCTGGTGGAGGGCTTCGGTGTCGAGAGTGCCGGTGAGGCGGAGGGTGGTGGGGATGTTGTAGGTGGTGCTGGGGCCTTCGAACTGGTGGAGGAACCAGAGGCGTTGTTGGGCGTAGGAGAGGGGGATGCGGTCTGGGCGGGGGTGGTGTGCGGTGAGGGGGGTGCGGGCTGTGTCGGCGTCTGTCAGTTGGGTGGCCAGTGCGGCGACGGTGGGTGTTTCGAAGAGCTGACGGATGCTGAGTTCGACGCCCAGGGTGGAGCGGATGCGGCTGGTGAGTCGGGTGGCGAGGAGGGAGTGGCCGCCGAGGTCGAAGAAGTTGTCGTCGATGGTGACTTGAGGGAGAGAGAGGACCTCGGCGAAGAGCGTGCAGAGGATCTCTTCCTGGGGGGTGCGCGGGGCTCGGCCCTTCGTGGTGTAGGTGGGTGCGGGAAGGGCCTTGCGGTCGAGTTTGCCGTTGGGGGTGAGGGGGAGGGCGTCGAGGGTGACGATGGCTGACGGGATCATGTAGTCCGGGAGTTGCTCGGCGAGGTTTGCCAGGGCCGCGGTTTCGTCCCAGGTGTCGGTGACGATGTAGGCGACGAGGCGTTGGTCGCCGGGGGTGTCTTCGCGGAGCATGACGGCGGCCTGCTTTGCGCCCTGGGTGACCAGTGCGGCTTCGATTTCGCCGAGTTCGATGCGGTGGCCGCGGAGTTTGACTTGGTGGTCGGCGCGGCCTGCGTAGATGAGGTGGCCGTCGGTGGTCCAGCGGGCGAGGTCCCCGGTGCGGTACATGCGGCTGCCGGGCAGAGCGTAGGGGTTGGCGGTGAAGCGTTCCGAGGTCAGGGCGGGGCGGTGGTGGTAGCCGCGGGCGAGTTGGTGGCCTGCGAGGTAGAGCTCACCCGTCACACCCGGCGGGACCGGGCGCAGCGCCGAGTCCAGGACGTAGACGGCGGTGTTGGCGAACGGCCGGCCGATCGGCACCGGCCCCTGCTGGGTGCCGTTGAGGCGGTGTTCGGTGATGTTGACGGTGGATTCGGTGGGCCCGTAGGCGTTGATCACCTCAACATCGGGGTGCTGCTCGCGCCAGGTGGTGAGCTGATCCGCGTGCAGGGCCTCGCCGCCCAGGATGAGCGTCTGCGACGGCGAGGCGCTGTCGGGCAGGCTGGCCAGGATCGGCAGGTGGCTCGGCGTGGCCTTGACCAGTGTCGGCTGGCTGTTGCTCTCTTCCAGCGAGGTCAGCTGGACGGTGCCGCCACTGGTCAGGGGGGTCCACAGCGCCGTAATCGTCAGGTCGAAGGCGAGCGGAGAGTGCAGGACGGTGGAGCCTGCCATCGCGGGGTAGGCGCTACCGGCCCGGTGGAGGTAGGTGGCCAGCGCGTGATGGTCGATGACCACACCCTTGGGCCGTCCGGTCGACCCGGACGTGTAGATCATGTAAGCCGCATGTCCCGAAGCCCACGGCATCCGCCGCTCGGAGTCGTCGACCTCGGCGGCCGACTGCCCGGCATACACCTCGTAAGGAATCGGCTCGGTGAGCGTCAGCACGGGCGCGGCATCTTCGAGCATGTACTCGATCCGCTCGGCCGGATACTCCGGGTCGACCGGCAGATAGGCGGCCCCGGCCTTCACCACGGCGAGCAGCGACACCACAGCGTCCAGCGACTTCGGCAGCGCCACCGCCACGAACTGCTCGGCCCCCACACCCTGCGCGATCAGATAACGCGCGAGCTGGTTGGCACGGCCGTTCAACTCGCCATAGGAGAGCGTGCTCCCGTCGCTCACCACCGCCACACCGTCCGGCGTCCGCGCGGCCTGCCGCGCAACCAGTTCATGCAGCGGCACGTCCGGCAACTCGGTAGCGGCCCCGTTCCACCCCACCAACACCCGTTCCCGCACGTCGGGTTCGAGCGTCTCCAACCGCCCCACGAGCTGATGGGACTCCGCGACCAGCGCTTCCAGCACCCGCAGCATCCGGTCCCCGAAGTCGCGTGCGTCGGTCGCGTCGAAGAGGTCGGGGCGGTAGTCGACGCGGAAGGAGAGGTCCGTACCGCGCATCGTGGCGACGACGTTGACGGCGAAGTGCGTGCCGCCCTTGATCTCGGCCGAGGTGACGCGGAGCCGGGTGCCGTCGGCCGGGGTGTCGAGGGAGCCCTCCTCGACGGGGTAGTTCTGGAACACCATGGCGGTGTCGAAGAGTTGGGGGTGTCCGGTCCAGGTCTGGATGTCGGTGAGGCCCGGCCACTGGTGGTCGAGGAGTGCGGTCTGTTCGTGCTGGAGGCGGCGGAAGAGGCCGGTGAGGGTCTCGGAGTGGTCGAGGCGCAGCCGCACGGGAAGGGTGTTGATGAACAGGCCGATCATGCGCTCGACGCCGTTCAGCTCGGGCGGGCGGCCGGAGACGGTGGCGCCGAACACGACGTCGTCCCGGCCGGTGGCCTGGGCCAGTGCCAGAGCCCACGCGCCCTGCACCACGGTGTTCATGGTCACGCCGGTCGCCCGCGCCCAGGTGGCCAGTGACTCGCTGAGAGCCTCTCCCGCGCTGAGGGAGACGTTCTCCGGGGCCGCGTCGACCTCGACCGTGCCCGGCGCGAGCAGGCAGCCCTCCTCCAGGCCGGACAGGGAGTGCTGCCAGGCTGCCCGGGCGGCGTCCCGGTCGCGCTCGCCCAGCCAGGCCAGGTAGTCGCGGTAGGGGCGCACCCGGGGCAGGGCGGAGACGTCGCCCTGGGTGTCGTAGAGCGCCATGAGTTCCTTGAGGAGAACCGGCAGTGACCAGCCGTCGAGCAGGATGTGATGGTTCGTCATCACCAGGCGGACATGGTCGGCGGACAGCCGCAGGGCCGTGAAGCGCAGCAGCGGCGGGCGGCCGAGGTCGAAGGGCCGGGCGCGCTCCTCCGCGGCCAGTCGGCCTGCCGCGAGCTCCCGATCCTCCGTCGGCAGGGCGCCGAGGTCGTGCTCTTGCCAGGACAACTCAGGTTCCCGCAGCACAAGTTGGGCCCAGGCGCCGTTGCGGCGCTGCCGGAAACCGGCACGCAGGTTCGGGTGGCGCTCCAGCAGGGCCCGGGCGGCGCGGCGCATCCGGGAGTCGTCGTACCGGCCGTGCAAGTCGAAGGCGACCTGACTGACGTACGGGTCGAGACCGCCCTCGTGGAGCAGGCTGAGGAAGACGAAGCCTTCCTGGAGCGGGGACAGCGGAAGGATGTCCTCGATCTTGCTACGCGAACGAGTCGGTTGCCGGCTCACTGCTCACTCTCCCACTCGGAATCAAGGTCGGCCTCGAACTCCTCGATCTCGGACTGACTGAGGGAGGCGAGGGTCACGTCGGACGGGGTCAGGCCGCCCGCGTCGGGGCGGTCGGCGAGCTCCACGAGGGCTTCAAGGGTCCGGAACCACAGCTCGGCCAGGGTCCGGGCGTCCTCGTTGCGGACCACGCGGCTTGCGTACGTCCAGTCGGCGCGCAGCCGGGGCCCGTCCTCCCCGTCCTGCGCCACGGCGCTGATCTCCACCACGTGCGCCATCGGCGCCGCGGGCCGGAAGGCCGCGACCCCGCCGCCGATCACGCTCCAGTGCTCCGCCGGGCCGGACGGCGCCGCCGTACGGCGGCCCAGGTAGTTGAAGCCGAACTCCGGCTCGGGCAGCGCGGCGAGTACGTCCCGCGTACGCGGGTTGAGATGGCGCAGCAGACCGTGGCCGAGGCCGTGTCCGGGCACGGACCGTAGCTGTTCCTTGACCTGTTTCAGTACGTCGCCGAGGGCGGCAGTGTCCTGGCGCAGGGCGGTCCAGTCGGCGACGTCCGGCGCGAGCCGTACGGGGTACAGGGCCGTGAACCAGCCTGCGGTGCGGCTGAGTTCGCTGCCGGGCACGGCGTCCTCGTGGCGGCCGTGGCTCTCCAGGTCGACGACGACCGGGGCGTCCGGGTCCTCGCCGCGGACGCGCCGCCACTCGGCGACGGCCAGCCCGAACGCCGTCAGCAGCACGTCCTCGACGCTCGCGTTGACGGCGCCCGGCACCCGGGAGAGCAGGGCCCGCGTGATCTCGGCCGACAGGGTGAGGCTGATCCGGCCCGCCGTGCGGTGCAGATCGCGCTCCCGGTCCACGCGGAGCGCCCGCTCCGTGTCCACGGCGAGCGTGTCCCGCCAGTGCCCCAGCTCGGCCTCGGTGGCCGGCTCGGCGGCGAGCCGGTGCAGCGAGGTGGCCCATTGCCGCCAGGAGGTGCCGGTCGGGGCCGGTGCGTCGCCCTGGTAGGCGGCCGCCAGATCCGGCACCAGGATGCGCCAGGTGACGGAATCGACCACCAGATGGTGCGCTACCAGGATCAGCAGGCCGTCGCGCAGGTCCCCGCGGTCCACCCAGACGGCCTGGAGCATGCGGCCCGCGGCCGGCGCGAGGCGGTCCCGGGCGGCTTCCGCGAGCTCTGTGGCCAGCGTCTCGACGTCGGAGGAGACGGCCGCGTCGGCCGTCGCACGGGTGAGGACGTCCTCGACGGGCACGGCGCCGGGCGGGCACACCTCCATGGTCCCGTCGGGGCCGGTGCGCAGCCGCAGTGCGTCATGGTGATCCAGCACCCGCCGCAGGGCCGCGGCCAGCCGCTCCCCGTCCAGCGCGGGCGGCACGGACACCACCACGGACTGGTTGAAGTCATCGCCGCCCAGGCCCAGTTCGGCGACCCGCGCGATGACGGGCGTGGCCGGCACCGGACCGTACGGATCGACCTGCGGCACCTGCGCCGCGGCCGTTGGGCCGGTGCCGCGCAGTTCCAGTGCCTCGGCGAGCCGGGCTGGCGACTGGTGCTCGAAGACGTCCCGCACGGCAGGCGTGAGTCCCGCGGCGCGGGCCCGGCTGACGAGCTGGATGGACAGGATGCTGTCGCCGCCCAGGTCGAAGAAGCCGTCGTCCGCACCCACCGCGTCCAGGCCCAGGACCTCCGCGAACAGCGTGCACAGCAGCTCCTCGACCGGAGTGCGGGCGGCCCGCCCGCTCGATGCCGCCGCGTAGTCCGGCGCGGGCAGCGCCCGGCGGTCCAGTTTGCCGTTCGCGGTCAGCGGCAGCCCGTCCAGGACGACCACCGCCGAGGGGACCATGTAGTCGGGCAGGAACTGCCGTACGAACGCGCGCAGCCCGGCCGGGTCCACCTCCGGCGCATGCCGCGCTGGCACCGCATAGGCGACCAGGCGCCGGTCGCCGGGCCGGTCCTCACGGACGACGGCCGCGACCTGCGCGACCTCCTCGTGCGCCGCCAGTGCCGTCTCGACCTCGCCGAGCTCCACCCGGAAGCCGCGGATCTTGACCTGGTCGTCGGCGCGCGCCAGATACTCCAGCTCGCCCGCCGCATTGAGGCGTACCAGGTCACCGGTGCGGTACATGCGCTCACCGACAGTGCCGAACGGATCGGCGACGAAGCGCTCGGCGGTCAGCTCGGGCCGGTGCAGATAGCCGCGCGCCAGGCCGCTGCCGGAGACGAACAGCTCGCCCGCCACCCCGGCCGGCACCGGCTGGAGGTACCGGTCGAGCACATATGCCCGGGTGTTGCCGGTCGGCCGCCCGATCGGCAGCGTCGTACGGGCCGAGTACGGCGCTCGTACCTCGTGCTGCGTTACGCACAGCGTCGTCTCCGTCGGACCGTACAGATGGCGCAGCACCAGGCTGGGGGAGTGCTCGAGGACCCGGGCGACCGCCGCCGGGGACACCACGTCACCGCCGGTCAGCACCTCCCGCACCCCGGCGAAGCACTCCGGCGCCTCCTCGGCGACGACCCGGAAGAACCCGGCGGTCAGATGGATCGCCGTGATGTCGTGCCGGGCGATCAACTCCACGATCGAGGCGGCGTCCAGTTGCCCCGGCGGTGCCACGACCACCGTGCCGCCGGACAGCAGCGGCACCCACATCTCGTAGCAGGACACGTCGAAAGCGTGCGGCGCGTGCAGCAGCACCCGCGCGTGCGTGCCGGGCCGCCAGCAGTGGTCCCGTACGAGGTCCACGACGCCGCGCTGGGTGACCGCCACGCCCTTGGGCCGTCCGGTCGAGCCGGAGGTGTACATCACGTAGGCGAGATCGTCCGGCCGCAGCCCGGTGCGCGGGACCTCCTCACGGTGCGCGTCGGCCGGGGCGCCGTGCTCGTCCAGGACCACGACCCGGACGCCGAGTTCACCGGCCCGTGCGGCCTCCGCCCGGTCGGTGAGAACCAGCGTGGCCGCCGTGTCCTGCACCACGTACCGCATCCGCTCCACGGGATACGTGTCATGCAGCGGGGCGTACGCTCCGCCCGCCTTGCCGATGGCCAGCGTGGCCACGACATGCGTCACGGACCGCTCCATCAGCATGACCACCGGGGTTCCCGGCCGCACGCCTTCCTGGCGCAGCAGATGCGCCAACCGGTTGGCGCGCTCGTCGAGTTCGCGGTACGACACCGTCGTCGACCCCGACACCACCGCCGGCGCGTCCGGGGTGCGGGCCGCCTGAGCCGCGAACAGCTCCGGCAGCGTCGCGTCGAGCCCGTCCAGCACCGTCCCGGCCGCCCCGCCCAGCAGCTCACGCCGCTCGGTGGCCGCCAGGACGTCGACCTCGGACAGCCGGACGCCGGGATCGGCGACGACCGCCTCCAGCAGCCGCACGAACCGGTCCACCAGCGACTGTGCCGTCGTACGGTCGAACAGATCGGTGCGGAAGTCCAGCGCGCCGGTGATCCCGGCCCCCTGCCCAGTCCCGTCCCGCGTCTCCACCAGCGCGAACGCCAGATCCGTCTTCGCCGCGCCCAGCCGGCTGCGCTCCGGGGTGACCCGCAGCCCCGGCAGCGCGAGCGACGCCTGCGGGTCGGCGTCGGCGGTGTTCAGGATCAGCATCACCTGGAACAACGGGTGATGCGCGAGGGTCCGCGCCGGGTTGACCGCCTCCACCAGCCGCTCGAAGGGCACGTCCTGATGGGCGTAGGCCGCCAGGTCGGCGCGCCGCGTACGCTCCAGCAGTTCGCGGAAGGCCGGGTTGCCACTGGTGTCGGTGCGCAGCACGAGCGTGTTGACGAAGAACCCGATCAGATCCTCGGCCGCCCGGTCCGTGCGCCCGGCGACCGGAGTGCCGAGCGGAATGTCCTCCCCGGCACCCAGCCGGGTGAGCAGGGCCGCGAGCGCCGCCTGAAGCACCATGAACGTGCTCGTGTTCGTCGCCCGCGCCAATTCGGCCGTACGACGGTGCAGGCGCGGGTCGAGTGCGAACTCCACCCGGTCACCCGCCTGGCCCGCGACCGCGGGGCGGGGCCGGTCGGTGGGCAGGTCGAGCTGCTCGGGAAGGTCCGCGAGGGTCTCCTTCCAGTGTGCGAGCTGGCGTCCGGCGAGGCTGTCGGGGTGGGTGTCCTCGCCGAGGAGCTGGTGCTGCCACAGGGCATAGTCGGCGTACTGCACCGCGAGCGGCTCCCACTCCGGAGCCCGGCCCGCGTGGCGCGCGGTGTACGCCGCCGTCAGATCACGGCCCAGCGGATCGCGCGACCAGGCGTCGCTGGCGATGTGGTGGATCAGCAGGAGCAGCACATGCTCGGTCGCGGTAACCCTGAACACTGTTGCCCGCACCGGGAGTTCGTCCCCGAGATCGAACGCGTGATGCGCGGCCTCGGTGAGCCTCGCCGCCAGCTCCTCCTCGTCGGTCTCCACGACGGTCAGCGGCACGTCCTGCGGCGAGTGCACGATCTGGTGCGGACCGTGCTCGTCCTCGGCGATGGTCGTGCGGAGGCTTTCGTGGCGGGTGATGAGGTCGTTGAGGGCTTGGTGGAGGGCGTGGGTGTTGAGGGTGCCGGTGAGGCGGAGGGTGGTGGGGATGTTGTAGGTGGCGCTGGGGCCTTCGAACTGGTGGAGGAACCAGAGGCGTTGTTGGGCGTAGGAGAGGGGGATGCGGTCTGGGCGGGGGTGGTGTGGGGTGAGGGGGGTGCGGGCTGTGTCGGCGTCTGTCAGTTGGGTGGCCAGTGCGGCGACGGTGGGTGTTTCGAAGAGCTGACGGATGCTGAGTTCGGCGCCCAGGGTGGAGCGGATGCGGCTGGTGAGTCGGGTGGCGAGGAGGGAGTGGCCGCCGAGGTCGAAGAAGTTGTCGTCGATGGTGACGCGTTCGAGGCCGAGGACTTCGGCGTAGAGGGTGCAGAGGATCTCTTCCTGGGGGGTGCGCGGGGCTCGGCCGGTCGTGGTGTAGGTGGGTGCGGGAAGGGCCTTGCGGTCGAGTTTGCCGTTGGGGGTGAGGGGGAGGGCGTCGAGGGTGACGACCGCCGACGGGATCATGTAGTCGGGCAGGTGGTGGGTCAGGGCTGTGCGGGTTGCGGTTTCGTCCCAGGTGTCGGTGACGATGTAGGCGACGAGGCGTTGGTCGCCGGGGGTGTCTTCGCGGAGGATGACGGCGGCCTGCTTTGCGCCCTGGGTGACGAGGGCGGCTTCGATTTCGCCGAGTTCGATGCGGTGGCCGCGGAGTTTGACTTGGTGGTCGGCGCGGCCTGCGTAGATGAGGTGGCCGTCGGTGGTCCAGCGGGCGAGGTCCCCGGTGCGGTACATGCGTTTGCCGGGGCCGCCGTAGGGGTTGGCGGTGAAGCGTTCCGAGGTCAGGGCGGGGCGGTGGTGGTAGCCGCGGGCGAGTTGGTGGCCCGCGAGGTAGAGCTCACCCGTCACACCCGGCGGGACCGGGCGCAGCGCCGAGTCCAGGACGTAGACGGCGGTGTTGGCGAAGGGCCGGCCGATGGGTACCGGTCCTTGCTGGGTGCCGCTATGGCGGTGTTCGGTGATGTTGACGGTGGATTCGGTGGGTCCGTAGGCGTTGATGATCTGCACGTCGGGGTGCTGCTCGCGCCAGGTGGTGAGCTGATCCGCGTGCAGGGCCTCGCCGCCCAGGATGAGCGTCTGCGACGGCGAGGCGCTGTCGGGCAGGCTGGCCAGGATCGGCAGGTGGCTCGGGGTGGCCTTGACCAGTGTCGGCTGGCTGTTGCTCTCTTCCAGCGAGGTCAGCTGGACGGTGCCGCCACTGGTCAGGGGGGTCCACAGGGCGGTGATGGTCAGGTCGAAGGCGAGCGGAGAGTGCAGGACGGTGGAGCCTGCCATCGCGGGGTAGGCGCTACCGGCCCGGTGGAGGTAGGTGGCCAGCGCGTGATGGTCGATGACCACACCCTTGGGCCGCCCGGTCGACCCGGACGTGTAGATCATGTAGGCGGCATGGCGCGCAGCCCACGGCATCCGCCGCTCGGAGTCTGCGATGTCGGCCGTGTCGTACCCGGCCCACTCCGTTTCCGGTATCGGCTCGGTGAGCGTCAGCACGGGCGCGGCGTCCCTGAGCATGTATTCGATCCGCTCGGCCGGGTACTCCGGGTCGACCGGCAGATAGGCTGCCCCGGCCTTCACCACGGCGAGCAGGGTCACCACAGCGTCCAGCGACTTGGGCAGCGCCACCGCCACGAACTGCTCGGCCCCCACACCCTGCGCGATCAGATACCGCGCGAGCTGGTTGGCACGGCCGTTCAACTCGCCATAGGAAAGCGTGTTTTCGTCGCTCACCACCGCCACACCGTCCGGCGTCCGCGCGGCCTGCCGCGCAACCAGTTCATGCAGCGGCACGTCCGGCAACTCGGTAGCGGCCCCGTTCCACCCCACCAACACCCGCTCGCGTTCGTCGGCGTCGAGGATCTCGACGTCGCCGATGTGCAGGCCGGGCGAGGAGGTCATGGCCTCCAGGACGCGAAGGAATCGCTGGGCGAGCTTCGTGGCGGAGGTGCGTTCGAAGAGCTGGGTGCTGAAGTCCAACGCGCCGTTGATGCCCGCCGGCCGGCGGGCATCGTCGAACGACTCGGCGAACGCGAAGGAGAGATCGAACTTCGACGCCGTCCGCTGCACCGTCTGTGGCGAGACCCGCAGGCCCGGAAGGTCGGCGACGTCCCTCAACGCCCCCTCGTGATCCGTGTTGTTGAAGGTCAGCAGGACCTGGAAGAGGGGGTGATGGGACAGCGTGCGCGCCGGGTTGAGGACCTCGACGAGGCGCTCGAAGGGGAGGTCCTGGTGGGTGTAGGCGGTGAGGTCGGTGGTGCGGACCCGGTCGAGGAGCTCGCGGAACGTGGGATTGCCACTGGTGTCGGTGCGCAGGACGAGGGTGTTGACGAAGAAGCCGATGAGCCGGTCGGTGGCGTCGTCGGTGCGGCCCGCGATGGGAGTGCCGATGGGGATGTCGTGGCCCGCCCCGAGCCGGGTGAGCAGCGCCGCGAGCGCCGTCTGCATCACCATGAACGCACTGGTGTGCGACCCACGCGCCAACGCGGTCAGCCGCTCGTGCAGCTCCGCCGGAATCTCGAAGACGACCCGGTCGCCCTGGTAGTCGGCGACCGCGGGGCGGGGCCGGTCGGTGGGCAGGTCGAGCTGTTCGGGGAGGCCGGCGAGGGCTTTCTTCCAGTGTGCGAGCTGGCGTCCGGCGAGGCTGTCGGGGTCGGTGTCGTCGCCGAGGAGTTGGTGTTGCCAGAGGGCGTAGTCGGCGTACTGGACCGGCAGTGGGGGCCAGTCCGGTGCGTGGCCGGTGAGGCGTGCGGTGTAGGCGGTGGTGAGGTCCTGGGCCAGCGGGCCGCGTGACCAGGCGTCGCTGGCGATGTGATGGACCAGGAGGACGAGCACATGCTCCTCCGCCGACACGCGCAACAACCGTGTGGCAACAGGGAGTTCGGAGTCGATCCGGAAGCAGTGCGCCGCCACCTCGGCGAGCCTCGCCTCGATCTCCTCCTCGGCGACCTCGACGACGGTGAACGGAGCCTCGGCGACGTCCGCGGGCAGGACGACCTGATGGGCACCCTGCTCGTCCTCGGCGAAGACCGTGCGCAGGCTCTCGTGCCGGGCTACCACGTCGCCGAGGGCCTGCCGGAGGGCTTCTTCGTCGAGGACCCCGGTGAGCCGGAGGGCGGTGACCGTGTTGTAGGTCGGGCTGGGCCCTTCCAGCTGATGCAGGAACAACAGGCGTTGTTGGGCGTACGACAGGGGGATGCGCTCAGGGCGCGGACCCGCCGTGAGCTCGGACCGGGCGTGCTCGGCGCTGTCCAGCTCCGCGGCCAGTGCGGCGACGGTGGGTGTTTCGAAGAGCTGACGGATGCTGAGTTCGACGCCCAGGACCGCGCGGATGCGGCTGGTGAGTCGGGTGGCGAGGAGGGAGTGGCCGCCGAGGTCGAAGAAGTTGTCGTCGATGGTGACTTGGGGGAGGGAGAGGACCTCGGCGAAGAGAGTGCAGAGGATCTCTTCCTGGGGGGTGCGCGGGGCTCGGCCCTTCGTGGTGTAGGTGGGTGTGGGGAGGGCTTTGCGGTCGAGTTTGCCGTTGGGGGTGAGGGGGAGGGCGTCGAGGGTGACGACCGCTGATGGGATCATGTAGTCGGGCAACTGCTCGGCGACCCTTGCCAGGGCCGCGGATTCGTCCCAGCCGTCCGTCACGATGTAGGCGACGAGGCGTTGGTCGCCGGGGGTGTCTTCGCGGAGCATGACGGCGGCCTGCTTTGCGCCCTGGCTGACGAGGGCGGCTTCGATTTCGCCGAGTTCGATGCGGTGGCCGCGGAGTTTGACTTGGTGGTCGGCGCGGCCTGCGTAGATGAGGTGGCCGTTGGTGGTCCAGCGGGCGAGGTCGCCGGTGCGGTACATGCGGCTGCCGGGGCCGCCGTAGGGGTTGGCGGTGAAGCGTTCCGAGGTCAGGGCGGGGCGGTGGTGGTAGCCGCGGGCGAGTTGGTGGCCTGCGAGGTAGAGCTCGCCGGTGACGCCGGGGGCGACCGGGCGCAGCGCCGAGTCCAGGACGTAGACGGCGGTGTTGGCGAAGGGCCGGCCGATGGGCACCGGTCCTTGCTGGGTGCCGTTGAGGCGGTGTTCGGTGATGTTGACGGTGGATTCGGTGGGCCCGTAGGCGTTGATCACCTCAACGTCGGGGTGCTGGTCGCGCCAGGTGGTGAGCTGATCCGCGTGCAGGGCTTCTCCGCCCAGGACGAGCGTCTGCGACGGCGAGGCGCTGTCGGGCAGGCTGGCCAGGATCGGCAGGTGGCTCGGGGTGGCCTTGACCAGTGTCGGCTGGCTGTTGCTCTCTTCCAGCGAGGTCAGCTGGACGGTGCCGCCACTGGTCAGGGGGGTCCACAGGGCGGTGATGGTCAGGTCGAAGGCGAGGGGAGAGTGCAGGACGGTGGAGCCTGCCATCGCGGGGTAGGCGCTACCGGCCCGGTGGAGGTAGGTGGCCAGCGCGTGATGGTCGATGACCACACCCTTGGGCCGTCCGGTGGATCCGGACGTGTAGATCATGTAGGCGGCATGGCGCGAAGCCCACGGCATCCGCCGCTCGGAGTCTGCGATGTCGGCCATGTCGTACCCGGCCCACTCCGTTTCCGGTATCGGCTCGGTGAGCGTCAGCACGGGCGCGGCGTCCCTGAGCATGTATTCGATCCGCTCGGCCGGGTACTCCGGGTCGACCGGCAGATAGGCGGCCCCGGCCTTCACCACGGCGAGCAGGGCCACCACCGCGTCCAGCGACTTCGGCAACGCCACCGCCACGAACTGCTCGGCCCCCACACCCTGCGCGATCAGATAACGCGCGAGCTGGTTGGCACGGCCGTTCAACTCACCGTAGGAGAGCGAACGACCGTCGCAGACCAGGGCCACCGCATTCGGCGCACCCTCTGCCTGCCGGGCGACCAGTTCATGCAGCGGCACGTCCGGCAGCTCGGTGGCGACCCCGTTCCACTCCACCAACACCCGTTCCCGCACGTAGGGTTCGAGCGTCTCCAGGCGTCCCACGAGCTGGGTCGAATCGGCGACCAGCGCCTCCAGCACCCGCACCACCCGGTCCGTCAAGTCTCGCGCCAGGCTCTCCTCGCACACATCGGCCCGGTAGTCGAGCCGCAGACTCAGTGCCGAGTCCCGCGTGTGGGCGACCAGGTTGGCTACGAAGTCCGTGTGCTCCACGGCGTGGAACCCGGTGACGCGCAGGCCGTCGAGGTCGAGGCTCGTCGCGTCGGCGCTGACGGGGTAGTTCTGGAACACCATGGCGGTGTCGAAGAGTTGGGGGTGTGCGGTCCAGGTCTGGATGTCGGTGAGGCCCGGCCACTGGTGGTCGAGGAGTGCGGTCTGTTCGTGCTGGAGGCGGCGGAAGAGGCCGGTGAGGGTCTCGGAGTGGTCGAGGCGCAGCCGCACGGGAAGGGTGTTGATGAACAGGCCGATCATGCGCTCGACGCCGTTCAGCTCGGGCGGGCGGCCGGAGACGGTGGCGCCGAACACGACGTCGTCCCGGCCGGTGGCCTGGGCCAGTGCCAGAGCCCACGCGCCCTGCACCACGGTGTTCATGGTCACCCCGGTCGACCGCGCCCACCCCGTCAGCGCCTCGGTCGCGACCGCGTCCAGGCCGAACGGCACGCTCAGCGGGGCCGCGTCGACCTCGCCCGCGCCCGGCGCGAGCAGGCAGCCCTCCTCCATGCCGGACAGGGAGTGCTGCCAGGCTGCCCGGGCGGCGTCCCGGTCGCGCTCGCCCAGCCAGGCCAGGTAGTCACGGTAGGGGCGCACCCGGGGCAGGGCGGAGGCGTTGCCGGCGGCGTACAGTGCGGTGAGCTCCTGCCAGAGCAGTGGCAACGACCACCCGTCGAGCAGGATGTGATGGTTCGTCATCACCAGTCGGACGTGATCGGCGGACAGGCGTACCGCGGTGAGTCGCAGCAGCGGGGGCCGGGTGAGGTCGAAGCGGCGGTCCCGGTCTTCGGCGGCGAGGCGGTCGGACTCGGCGGAGCGTTCGGCGGTGGGCAGTGCGCTCAGGTCCACCTCGCGCCAGTCGGGTTGGACGTCGGCCGGGACGGTCTGCACCCATGCGCCCGAGGCGGTCTGCCGGAAACCGGCGCGCAGGTTGGGATGGCGCAGCAGCAGGGCATGGGCCGCCGAGCGCATCCGGGCCGCGTCGAAGGTGCCTTCCAGGTCGAAGGAGATCTGGCCGACGTAGACGTCCCGGGCGTCCTGGTCGTAGAGGTTGAGGAAGAGGAAGCCCTCCTGGAGGGGGGCCAGGGGGAGCACATCCTGGAGGCCGGGGACGGCCTGCTCCAAGAGGTCGATGTCGTCCTGCCCAAGCCCGGGGTGGGCGAGGTCCGACGGCGTCAGTGCGGTCACTCCGGGGCGGCCGGTCTCCGCGACGAGGTCGCGCAGGGCCCGGAACCAGGCGTCGGAGAGCCGCCGGGCGTCCTCGTCGGTGAGCAGCGCGGACGCGTACGTCCAGGTCGCCCGCAGCCGGATGCCCGAACCGGTGTCCAGGGCCACGGCGTTGAGATCGACGGGGTGGGCAAGCGGCATGGCACCGTCGATGCCGGCCACGTCGCCTCCGTTGATCGGCCACGAGCCGCCGGTGTCGTCCTGTCCGAGCCGGCCGAGGTAGTTGAAGCCGAACTGCGGCTCGGGCAGCGCGGCGAGCACGTCCCGGGTACGCGGGTTGAGCCGGCGCAGCAGGCCGTGGCCGAGGCCGTCGCCGGGTACCGTGCGCAGTTGCTCCTTGACCGCCTTGAGCGCCCGGATCATCGGGGCGTCGGTGCCGTCGGCGCGGGGCGCGGCGAGCCGTACGGGGTACATGGCGGTGAACCAGCCCGCGGTGCGGCTGAGTTCGCTGCCGGGCACGGCGTCCTCGTGGCGGCCGTGGCTCTCCAGGTCGACGACGATCGGGGCGTCCGGGTCCTCGGCGCGCCCGCGCCGCCACTCGGCGACGGCGACCGCGAAGGCCGTCAGGAGCACGTCGTTGACCGTGGCGCGGCACAGGCCCGGGACCCGGGTGAGGAGTTCGCGCGTGGTGTCGGCGTCGAGCTCGGCCCTGAGCTCGCCCGCCGTGGCATGCAGGTCGCGGGTGCGGTCCAGGCGAGGGGCGGTCGGAGCGTCGGCGAGCACGGTGCGCCAGTGGTCCAGTTCGGCCTCGGTGCCGGGGTGTTCGGCGAGCCGCGCGAGCGCGTCCGCCCACTGCCGCCACGGGGTTCCGGTGGGTGCCAGGTCGCCGCCCTCGTAGGCGGTGACCAGGTCGGGCAGGAGGATGCGCCAG
This sequence comes from Streptomyces sp. NPDC002779, assembly GCF_042888685.1. Taxonomy (NCBI): domain Bacteria; kingdom Bacillati; phylum Actinomycetota; class Actinomycetes; order Kitasatosporales; family Streptomycetaceae; genus Streptomyces; species Streptomyces sp. NPDC002779. The sequence goes on along the minus strand of NZ_JBIAQC010000012.1, from coordinate 76,444 downwards.
GTGACGCCGTCGACGACCAGGTGGTTGGCGACCAGGACGAGGAGCCCCTCGTGCCCGGGGCCGCGGTCCAGCCAGACGGCCTGGAGCATACGGCCGTCGGCGGGGGACAGCCTCTCGCGTGCGGCACGGGCCTGTTCCGCCACGGCGGCACGCAGCGCCTGCTCGTCCAGGCCGGAGGCGTCGAAGAGGCTCAGCTCCGGGCCGACCGAGCCGGGCTCCGGGACGGTGACCGTCCAGTCCTCGGCGACCCGCAGGCGCAGGGCGTCATGGTGGTCGAGGAGGGTGCCGAGGGCGGCGCGCAGCGCGTCGGGGTCCAGGCCGGCCGGAGTGGTGAGGACGACCGACTGGTTGAACGGGGCTGCGTCGGAACCCAGTTCGGCGAACCAGCGCATCATCGGTGTCGCGGGCGCGGTGCCCCACGGCGAGCCGGAGACGACGGCCGGACGGTCTCCGCCTGCGGCTTCCTCGGTGGCCGTCCCGGCGAGCAGGGCCGGGGTCTGCTGCTCGAAGACGTCCCGCACCGACAGCGTGAGCCCGGCCGCGCGGGCCCGGCCGATGAGCTGGATGGACAGGATGCTGTCGCCGCCCAGGTCGAAGAAGCCGTCGTCGGCGCCCACGGCCTGAACGCCGAGGGTCTGTGCGAACAGGTCGCACAGCAGCCGCTCGCGAGCGGTCGCCGGAAGGCGGCCGGACCGCTGGGCGAAGTAGTCGGGGGCGGGCAGCGCCTTGCGGTCCAGCTTGCCGTTGATCGTCAGCGGCAGCGCGTCCAGGGCGACGAACGCCGTCGGGATCATGTGGTCGGGCAGCGTTTCGCGCAGCTCGGCGCGCAGCCGGGCGGCGTCCGGGGCGTGGCCCGGCTCCGGGACGACGTAGGCCACCAGGCGGCGGTCGCCCGGGCGGTCCTCGCGGACGACGACGGCGGCCCGGGACAGCTCGGCGCGTTCGGTGAGGACCGCCTCGATCTCGGTCGGCTCGATGCGCAGGCCGCGGATCTTGACCTGGTCGTCGGCACGGCCGAGATACTCCAGCTCGCCGTGCGGCAGCCACCGCACCAGGTCACCGGTGCGGTACAGCCGGGAGCCCGGCGTGCCGAACGGGTCGGCGACGAACCGTTCCGCGGTGAGCGCGGGCCGGCCGTGGTAGCCGCGGGCCAGGTGCGGTCCGGCCGCGTAGAGCTCGCCGGGTACACCCGGTGCGACCGGGCGCAGCGAGGCGTCCAGGACGTAGACGGCCGTGCCCGCGACGGGGGAGCCGATCGGCGGCGTGACGGCGCCGGAGAGCGGACGGCTCATCGTGGAGCAGACCGTGGTCTCGGTGGGACCGTAGGAGTTGAGCAGGGTGCGGCCCGCGGACCAGCGCTCCACCAGCTCGGGCGGGCTCGTCTCGGCGCCGACCACGAGGGTGGTGTCGTCGGGCAGGGATCCCTCGGCCATCAGGCCCAGCACCCCGGGCGTCAGGCTCAGATGGGTCGCGGAGTGCCGGGTCGCCAGCGCGGCGAGCTCGGGGCCCGGGGTGGTCTCCTGCGGGGCGACGATCAGGGTGGCGCCGGTGAGCAGGCCCATGGCCAGCTCCCAGAAGGCGGCGTCGAAGCCGGGGGAGAGGTGCTGGAGAACCCTGCTGCCCGGTCCGGCCGCGCAGTCGCGGACGAAGATGTCCAGCAGGCCCGGCAGACCGGTGTGGGTGACGACCACGCCCTTGGGGCGGCCCGTCGTGCCCGAGGTGTAGATCATGTACGCCGGGTGCTGGGGGCGCAGTGCGACGGGACGCTCGGCGTCGGTGACGTCGTGCGCGGGCAGTGCGGCCAGTTCCTCGGCCGTACCGGTGTCGTCCAGCAGCAGCCGCGGTACGCCGCTCTCGGGCAGGCCGGTGGCGACGGCGGCGGAGGTCAGCAGCACGACCGGGGCGGCGTCGGCGAGGACATGGGCGACCCGCTCGGCGGGATAGGCCGGGTCGACGGGCAGATAGGCGGCGCCCGCCTTGAACGCGGCGAGGGCGGCGACGACCAGGTCGGTGCTGCGGGGCAGGGCGGTGGCGACGAACTTCTCGGGCCCGGCGCCCAGGTGGAGCAGTCGGCGGGCCAGCCGGTTGGCGCGCGCGTTGAGTTGGGCGTAGTCGAGGACCTCGCCCGCGAACTCGACGGCGGGCCGCCCGGGCGCCTCGGCGGCGTGCCGTTCCACATAGGCGGCGAAGGTCAGGGCTTCGGCGGGGCGGGCGGTGTCGTTCCACTCGGTCAGCACCCGGTACCGTTCGGCGTCGCTGAGCAGTTCGACGTCGCCGATGCGCCGGTCGGGGTCGGCGACGAGGGTGGTCAGCAGGCGCAGGAACCGGTCGGCCAGGGCGCCGACCGTCTCCTCGTCGAACAGGTCGGCGCTGTACTCGGCGGCGCCCACGAGGCCCGCCGGGGTCCCGTCGGCGTCCCGGTGCTCGGCGAGCTCCAGAGCCAGGTCGAGCTTGGCGACGCCGGTCTCCACCGTCAGCGGGGTCGCGCCGAGGCCGGTCGCGGCCAGCGCGCCCAGGGCGTTCTGCTGGGTGGTGTCCAGGCTGAGCAGCACCTGGAACAGCGGGTTGTGGGACAGCGACCGGGCCGGCGCGAGCACGTCCACGAGGTGCTCGAAGGGCAGGTCCTGATGGGCGTAGGCGGTCAGGTCGGTCTCCCGGACGCGGTCCAGGAGTTCACGGAAGGTGGGGTTGCCCGATGTGTCGGTGCGCAGCACCAGCGTGTTGACGAAGAAGCCGACCAGCTGGTCGAGGGCGTCGTCGGTGCGGCCCGCCACCGGCGTGCCGACGGGGATGTCGTCACCCGCGCCCATCCGGGACAGCAGGGCGGCGAGGGCCGCCTGAAGGACCATGAACAGGCTGGTCCGCGACTCCCCTGCCAGGGCGACGGCGGCCTGGTGGACCGCCGGGGGCACGGCCAGCGGCATCCGGCCGCCCCGGTGCGTGGCGACGGCCGGCCGGGGCCGGTCGGTGGGCAGCTCCAGCCGTTCGGGAAGGCCGTCCAACGCCTGCTTCCAGTGGGCGAGTTGCCGCCCGGCGAGCGTCGTGGCGTCCGCCGCGTCGCCGAGCGAGGCGCGCTGCCACAGCGCGAAGTCGGCGTACTGCGCGGGCAGCGGAGCCCAGGCGGGCCGCGTGCCCTCGGCCCGGGCGGTGTACGCGGTCGCCAGGTCGCGCATCAGGGGGCCCAGCGACCAGCCGTCCCCCGCGATGTGATGGACCATCAGCAGCAGAACGTGCTCGGCCTCGGACACCCGGAACAGCTCGGCCCGCACGGGCAGGTCGCGCTCCAGGTCGAAGCAGTGGCGGGCGGCCCGCTCCAGCCGGTCCGCCACCTCCGCCTCGGTGGTCTCGACGACCGGCAGCGGGAAGCGGACGCCCGCGGCGTCCAGCACGATCTGCCGGGCACCCCGCTCGTCCTGCGCGAAGACCGTGCGCAGGCTCTCGTGCCGGGCGATCACATCGACGAAGGCGCGCCGCAGCGCGTCGGTGTCGAGCGCGCCGGTCAGCCGCAGCGCTCCGGTGATGTTGTACGTCGGTGAGGGGCCCTCGAGCTGGTGCAGGAACCACAGCCGCTGCTGGGCGTACGACAGCGGCAGCCGCTCCGGGCGCGGTCCGGCCGTGAGCGGCTCCCGGGCGTGCTCGGCACCGTCCAGGGCGGCTGACAGACCGGCCACCGTAGGCGTGTCGAACAGCTGTCGAACCGACAGCTCCACACCGAGCGCGGCGCGGATGCGGGCGGCGAGCCGGGTGGCCAGCAGCGAGTGGCCGCCCAGGTCGAAGAAGCCGTCGTCGACGGTGACCCGCGGGACCGCGAGGACCTCGGCGAACAAGGCGCACAGCAGCTCTTCGCGCGGGCCGCGGGGAGCGCGTCCGGCGACCGCCGCCGTGTAGGTGGGGGCGGGCAGCGCCCGGGTGTCCAGCTTGCCGTTGGGCGTCAGCGGCAGCGCGTCCAGCGCGACGAACGCGGAGGGCAGCATGTGCTCGGGCAGCCGGGTCGCCGCGTGGTCGAGCAGTGCCCGGTCGGCCATGTGCCCGTCGGTGACCACGTAGGCGACGAGCCGCCGGTCGCCGGGGGTGTCCTCGCGCAGCCGCACGGCGACGTCCCGGACGGCGGGGTGGGCGGCGAGCACCGCCTCGACCTCGCCGAGTTCGATCCGGAAGCCGCGGATCTTGACCTGGTGGTCGGCGCGGCCGAGGTAGTCCAGGCCGCCGTCGGCGCGCCGCCGGGCCAGGTCGCCGGTGCGGTACATCCGGGCGCCCGGCTCGCCGAACAGGGCGGCGTACGGGTCGGCGGGGAAGCGGTCGGCGGTCAGCCCCGGGCGGCCCAGATAGCCGCGGGCGAGACCCGCCCCGGCGACGTACATCTCGCCGGTGACGCCCGGCGGCGCGGGCTGCAGCCGGGCGTCCAGGACGTACACCCGCAGATCGGGGATGTTGACGCCGATGGTGCTCGCCGAGGCGGCCGCGGCCGTGGCCCGATCCAGCGGGAAGTGGGAGACGTGCACGGTGGTCTCGGTGATGCCGTACATGTTGACCAGCACCGGGGCGTCGTCGGCGTGCCGCTCGTACCAGTCGGCGAGCCGCGTCAGATCCAGTGCCTCGCCGCCGAACACCACGTAGCGCAGGGCGAGTTCGCGGGTGTGCTCGCGGTCGGCGGCGGCCAGCTGGTGGAACGCCGACGGCGTCTGGTTGAGCACGGTGACCCGCTCGCGCTCCAGCAGGGCGAGGAACGCGGCCGGGTCGCGGCTCACGGAGTGCGGTACGACGACCAGCCGGCCGCCGTGCAGCAGCGCGCCCCACAGCTCCCAGACGGAGAAGTCGAAGGCGTAGCTGTGAAAGAGCGTCCACACGTCCCGCTCGTCGAAGCCGAACCAGTGATCGGTGGCCGAGAACAGCCGCACGACATTGCGGTGCGGCACGGCGACGCCCTTGGGCCGCCCGGTGGAGCCCGAGGTGTAGATGACGTACGCGGTGTCCTGCTCGTCGAGCGGCCGGACGCGCTCGCCCTCCCGGAGGTCGTCCGGGGCGTACCCGTCCGCCTCGCCCGCGCCCAGAACGATCGTCGGCACCTCGTGGGCGGGCAGCCGGGCCGCCGCCTCCTCGGTGGTCAGCAGCATGACGGGAGCCGCGTCGGACAGGGCGTGGGCCAGCCGGTCGGCCGGGTAGCCGGGGTCGAGCGGTACATAGGCGGCACCGGACTTGACCACCGCGAGCAGTGCGACGACCAGCTCCGCCGAGCGCGGCAGCGCCAGCGCGACCAGGTCGTCGGGGCCGACACCGCGCTCGACGAGCAGCCGGGCCAGCTGATTGGCCTGCGCGTTGAGCCGGGCGTAGGTCAGCGAGGTGCCCTCGAAGGTGAGCGCCGGGCGGTCCGGGTGCCGGGCCGCCTGCTGTTCGAAGAGCTCCGGCAGCGTCGCCCGCGGCGCCGGGGTCCGGGCGTCCGGCCGGTTGGTGTCCACCAGCAGCGTCCGGTGCTCGCCCGGCACCAGCACGTCCAGGTCGCCCAGCCGCCGGCCCGGGTCGGCGACGGCCTGCGCGAGCAGCCGCAGCAGCCGCTCGGCCGTCGAGCGCGCGGTGGTGGCGTCGAACAGCTCCGTGCTGAACTCCACGGCGAGGTCGATGCCCGCGGGACCGCCGTCGGCGTCCCGGCGCTCGTCGAAGGCGAACGCCAGGTCGAACTTGGACAGTCCGGTGTGCACGGGGACCAGTTCGGTGCGCAGACCGGGCAGCCGGCCCAGCTCGCCCAGGGCGTCCTGCTGGGTGGTGTCGAAGGTCAGCATGACCTGGAACAGCGGATGGTGCCCGGCGCCCCGGTCCGGGTTGACGGCCTCCACCAGCCGCTCGAACGGCAGGTCCTGGTGCGCGTAGGCGGCCAGGTCGGTGTCGCGGACCCGGTCGAGCAGGGTGCGGAAGGCCGGGTCGCCGCTGGTGTCGGTGCGCAGCACCAGCGTGTTGACGAAGAAGCCGACGAGGTTCTCCACGGCCGCGTCGGTGCGTCCGGCGATGGTGGAGCCGAGCGGCACGTCCTCACCGGCGCCGAGCCGGGTCAGCAGCGCGGCCAGCGCGGCCTGGAGCACCATGAACACGCTGGCGCGGCTCTCGGCGGCCAACTCGGCGAGCTGCCGGTGCAGTTCGGCGGGCACTGTGAGGTCGATCCGGTCGCCGGTGTTGTCGCGGCGGGCCGGGTGCGGCCGGTCGGCGGGCAGCTCCAGCCGCTCCGGGAGCCCGCCCAGGACCCGCCGCCAGTGCGCGAGCTGCCGGGCGCCCTCGCTCTCCGGGTCCCCGTCGGCGCCCAGGAGCGTCTGCTGCCACAGGGTGTAGTCCGCGTACTGCACCGGCAGCGGGGCCCAGTCGGGCGTCGCCCCCGCCAGCCGGGCGCCGTAGGCGGTGCCCAGGTCGCGGGCGAGCGGCGCGAGGGACCAGCCGTCGCCGGCGATGTGGTGCAGCACCAGCATCAGCACGTGCTCGTCCGGGGCCGTGCGCAGCAGGGCGGCGCGCAGCGGGAGGTCACGGGCGAGGTCGAACGCGGTGCGGGCGACCCGGGAGATCTCCTTGTCCAGGTGCGCGGCGTCGGTGTCGGTGCGCTCCAGGCGGACCGCCGCGGCGGACGCGGGCAGGACGACCTGGTGAGGGCCGTGCTCATCTTCGGCGTAGACGGTGCGCAGGCTCTCGTGCCGGGCGACCACGTCCCCGAGCGCCGTTTCGAGCGCTACGGCGTCCACCGGACCGGTCAGCCGCAGCGCGGCCGGGATGTTGTACAGCGGTGACGGCCCCTCGAACTGGTGCAGGAACCACAGCCGTTGCTGCGCGAAGGACAGCGGCAGCCGCTCGGGACGCCGCTGGGCCGTCACGGCCGTACGCGCCCGGCCCTCGCCGTCCAGGGCGCGGGACAGGGTCGCCACCGTCGGAGACTCGAACACCCGCTGGATCGACACCTCGACGCCCAGGGCGGTGCGGATGCGGCTGATCAGCCGGGTGGCGAGCAGCGAGTGGCCGCCCAGGTCGAAGAAACTGTCGTCGATGCCGACCGCCTCGACGCCGAGGACCTCGGCGAAGAGCGTACACAGCAGCTCCTCGCGCGGGGTGCGCGGTGCCCGGCCCGCGCCGCGCTCGGGGGCCTCGGGGACGGGCAGGGCCCTGCGGTCCAGCTTGCCGTTCGGGGTCACCGGCAGGTCCGGGAGCGTGAGGAACGCCGAGGGGATCATGTAGTCGGTGAGCAGCTCGCGCAGCCGCGCCGCCAGGGAGTCCGCGTCGGGTCCCTCTTCCCCGGCCGGGACGACATAGGCGACCAGGCGCTGGTCGCCGGGCCGGTCCTCGCGCAGGAGCACGGCGGCCTGGGCGACCTCCGGCTGCCGGGTCAGGGCCGCCTCGATCTCGCCGAGTTCGATGCGGAAGCCGCGCAGCTTGACCTGCTGGTCGGCGCGGCCGAGGTAGTCGAGGCTGCCGTCGCGGTTCCAGCGCGCCAGGTCTCCGGTGCGGTACATGCGGCTGCCGGGCGTGCCGTGCGGGTCGGCGGTGAACCGCTCGGCGCTCAGGCCGGGGCGGCCCAGGTAGCCGCGGGCGAGCTGGACACCGGCGATGTACAGCTCGCCGGGCACCCCGGAGGGCACCGGGCGCAGGGCGGAGTCCAGCACGTACATCCGGGTGTTCCACACCGGGCGGCCGATCGGCACCGGCCGCGAGCCGGTGTCCTCGGCGCACGGCCAGTAGGTGACGTCGACGGCGGCCTCCGTCGGACCGTACAGGTTGTGCAGCGGAACGTCGGTCAACGCCTGGAAACGCGCACGAAGTTCGGCAGGGAGCGCCTCACCGCTGGAGAACACGCGGCGCATCCCGGACAGCGCTCCGGCGGACGGCTCGCGCAGGAACACGTCGAGCATCGAGGGCACGAAGTGCGCGGTGGTGATCCGCTCGCGCCGGATCGTCTCGGCCAGATAGGCCGGGTCGAGGTGGCCGTCGGGCCGGGCGACCACCAGCGTGGCGCCCGTCAGCAGCGGCCAGAAGAACTCCCACACCGACACGTCGAAGCCCGACGGGGTCTTCTGCAGCACCCGGTCGTCGGGGCCGAGCCGGTAGGTGTCCTGCATCCAGGCCAGCCGGTTCACGATCGCCCGGTGAGGGACGACCACGCCCTTGGGGCGGCCGGTGGAGCCCGAGGTGAAGATGGCGTACGCGGGGTGGCGCGGGTCGAGGTCCGGGGCCGGAGCGACGGCGGGCGTGCCGGGCGCGTCCGGTCCGTCCAGCAGCAGCCGCGGAGTGCCGTCCGCGGGCAGCCGGTCCTCGGTGTCCCGGCCGGTCAGCACCAGCATCGCGTCCGCGTCGTGCAGGACGGTGGCGATACGGTCCGCCGGGTACCCCGGGTCCACGGGCACGTACGCGGCGCCCGCCTTGAGTACGGCGAGCAGGGCGACGACCAGTTCCACCGAGCGGGGCAGCGCGACGGCCACGAACGTCTCGGGCCCCGCGCCGCGTTCGGCCAGCTTCGCGGCGAGCTGGTCGGCGCGGGCGTGCAGTTCGGCGTAGGTCAGGGAGGTCCCCTCGTACGTCAGGGCCTCCGCGTTCGGGGTGCGGGCCGCCTGCCGGTCCAGCAGCGCGGTGAGGGTGTCGTCCGGTATCTCCCGGCCGGTGTCGTTCCACTCCTCAAGGACGCGGCGCCGCTCCTCGGCGGTGAGCACCGCGGACCGGCCGACCGGCCGCTCGGGGTGGCCGGCGAGGTCCTCCATCAGCCGGACGAAGCGGTCCTGAAGATCCGCCAGTTCTGGGTGGCCGTACACCTGCGGATTGCCCTCGAAGTCGACCCGGAGGCCCGACTCGGGGGTGCCGGTCAGCACGAAGTTCAGGTCCGTGGTGGGGCCGGACCCGAGGCTGCGCATCAGGCCGAGGGGACCGCCGAAGTCGACCGGCCGGGTGTACGGCAGGACGTTCACGGTCGGCCCGAACACCCCGGCGCCGCCCCGCACTCCGAGTTCGCGGCCCAGCTCCTCGCCCCGATAGCGGCTGTGCGCCATCAGGCCGCGCAGGGCCGCGGAGACCTCGTCGAGCAGGGTGGCGAAGCTCGCCTCCGGGTCGACGGTCAGACGCAACGGCAGCTGGTTGGAGACCATGTTCGGCGTCGTCCGGGCGTTGGCGCCGTACCGGCCGGTGACCGGGACCGACACCACGACGTCCCGGGCGCCCGTCATCCGGTGCAGGAACGCCGCCACCGACGCGATCACCACCCGAGCCCAGGAGGAGCCGGCCGCCTGCGCCGTCTCCTCCAGCACCCCGGTGCGCTCCGGCCCCAGCCGCACGCTGGCCAGCGTCCCGGCCAGGGCGTGCGGGCTCACGCGCCCGGTGAGCCGGACCGGCTCGGGACGGTCGGCGAACAGCCCGGTCCAGTACGCCCGGTCGCGCTCGTGCCGCGCCGACTCCTGGTAGGCCACCTCGTCGGCGGCCATCCGGTCCATGCTGCCGAAGGAGTGCTCCGGGACCTGATCACCTCGCGTCAGCGCCCGGTAGACCTCGGCGAGCCGCTCGTAGAACAGCGTCATGCTGGTGCCGTCCAGCACGATGTGATGGACGCCCAGGTAGTACATGTGCCGGCCGGGCGCCAGCGTGAACAGCGCGTGGCGGCTGATGTCCGGCTGGTCCAGCGCGACCGGCGTGGCCCGGTCGCGCTCCATCCAGGCGATCGCCTCCGCCTCGGGGTCCGCGTGCCCGGTCAGATCGAAGTGCGGCAGCCGCACCGGGGTGTCCGGGCAGTGCTCCCGGTACGGCTCCCCCTGCTCGTCGGTGAGGAAGCGGGAGCACAGCGTCTCCGTCTCGGCCAGCGTGCGCCGCAGCGCCTCGGTCAGCACGGCGTGGTCCAGCGGGCCGTCGATCTCCAGGCAGGAACCGGTCTTGTAGCTGGTGCCCTCGGGGTCCAGCTGCTGGCCCAGCCACACCTCGCGCTGGGCGGCCGTCAGCTCGTGCCGAAGGGTCGGGAGCTCGGACACCTGTCTCCTCACAATCATCCGCCGGAAAACCCCGGCCTTTTCCGTGCCGCGCCGCGCGGAAAGTCATCGAGGCGCTGGTGAGACGTCGTCAAAACAAAGACGAACGGGGACGCTAGCAAGGTTTCCAAGAGACGGTCAACATGGTTATCGGTGATGGATAACCACAGCTCAGAGGCCTGATATCGAGCCGATAGCGAGGTTATACGGGGCGTTTGTAGAGTGTTCCCGACTGTCGTTACCAGCTATCCGTCGGCATTCCCTGAACGTGACTCCGGGAATTGTATTCCCGATGGTGCTTCCGTGATTCTCCCGTTCTTGTATTGGAGAGCCCCATGCCGCCCCACGCCATCGCCTACGCCGAGCTGTACGTCGCGGACGACCGGGAGGCCGCAGGATTCCTCACCGACAACCTCGGCTTCGTGCCGGTGGCCGCGGCGGGCCCTGCCACCGGCACACCCGACCGCCGCTCCACGGCGCTGCGCAGCGGCGAGGTGATCCTGGTCGTCACCCAGGCGCTGGGCGAGGGCACTGCCGTGGCCCGCTTCGTCGAGGCGCACGGCGACTCCATCGCCGACCTCGCCTTCAGCTGTGCCGACGTCCGCTCCGCCTACGACCGGGCCGTTCTGGCCGGCGCCACCGCGCTGCGCGCGCCGACCCCGGCCCTGACCGGCGGCGACTCCCAGTACGCCACGGTCTCCGGCTTCGGCGACATCCGCCACACCCTGGTCGCGGCCGGTGAGGGCCTCCCGCTGCTGCCGCCCGACCGCGTCTGGGCCCTGCTGCCGGCCGCCGCCGAAGCCGGCGGACCGCGCCCCGCCCTCGACCATGTCGCCGTTTGCCTGGAGCCCGGCACCCTGCGCAAGACCGCCGACTTCTACGAGGCCGCCTTCGACACGCCCTACTACTCCTCCGAGTACATCGAGGTGGGCGGCCAGGCCATGGACTCCATCGTCGTGCGCAACGCCGATGGCGGCATCACCTTCACCCTCATCGAGCCGGACGACACCCGGCTGCCCGGCCAGATCAACCGCTTCCTGGAATCCCACAACGGCCCCGGCGTCCAGCACCTGGCCTTCCTCGTCGACGACATCGTGGGCGCCGTCCGCTCCCTCGGTGACCGCGGCGTCGCCTTCCTGCGCACCCCCGGCACCTACTACGACCTGCTGACCGAACGCGTCAGCGGGATGGCCGACCGCATCGCCGACCTGCGCGAGACCAACGTCCTGGTGGACCGCGACGAGTGGGGCTACCTGCTGCAGATCTTCACCCGCTCGCCCTACCCGCGCAGCACGCTGTTCTACGAGTACATCCAGCGCCACGGCGCCCGGGGTTTCGGCAGTTCCAACATCAAGGCGCTGTACGAGGCCGTCGAGCGGGAGCGGGAAGTGGCCGGCCGATGACGACCGCGTCCGTGCCCCGGCACCGGGGCGCGCCCGCCGCGGCCCAGCTCCTCACCCTGGCCGACTTTGCGGACCGCGCACGGGGCGAACTCCACGCCGACGTATGGGACTTCATTGCCGGCGGGGCCGGCCGGGAGCGGACCCTGGTCGCCAACGAGGCGGCCTTCGAGGCGGTACGGCTGCGTCCCCGGGCCCTGCCCGGCATCGAGGAGGCCGAGACCTCCGTGGAGCTGCTCGGCTCCCGCTGGGAGGCCCCCCTCGGCATCGCCCCGGTCGCATACCACGAACTCGCCCACCCCGACGGCGAGCCGGCCACCGCACGGGCCGCCGGAAGCCTCGGCCTGCCCATGGTCGTCAGCACCTTCTCCAGCCGCCGCCTCGAGGAGGTGGCCGCGGCCGCCGCCGCCCCGCTCTGGTTCCAGCTGTACTGCTTCCGCGACCACGCGACCACGCTCGACCTGGCCCGCCGGGCGGGCGCGAGCGGCTACCAGGCCCTCGTGCTCACCACCGACACCCCCTTCACCGGCCGCAGACTGCGCGATCTGCGCAACGGCTTCCGGATCCCCGACCACATCACCCCGGCCAACCTCAGCGGAACCGCGGCCACCGGAGCGGCGGCACCGGGCGCGCACAGCAGGCTCGCCTTCGACCGCTCCCTGGACTGGTCCGCCGTAGGAAGGCTGCGCGCCGAGAGCGGACTGCCCGTGCTCGCCAAGGGCGTCCTCACCGCACGCGACGCCGAGGCGGCCGTGGACGCCGGTGTCGCCGGGATCGTCGTGTCCAACCACGGCGGCCGCCAGCTCGACGGCGCCCCGGCCACCCTGGAGGCGCTGCCCGAGGTGGTGGCCGCCGCGCGCGGCCGCTGCCCGGTCCTGCTGGACGGCGGCATCCGCACCGGCGCCGACATCCTCGTCGCGCTGGCCCTCGGCGCCCGCGCCGTCCTCGTCGGCCGGCCCGCGCTCTACGCCCTGGCCGTCGACGGAGCCGCCGGAGTACGCCGGATGCTCGCCCTGCTGACCGAGGAGTTCGCCGAGACGATGGTGCTCACCGGTCATGCCACGGCGGACACCATCGGCCCGGACACCCTCCTGCCGCCGCGCCGGCCGTACCCAGACTGGAGCCAGGGATGACGATCACCGCGGACACCGCGAACCAGGCGGCGGCACTGCCCCGGGCCGCCCTGCACCACAGCCTGTCCGAGCCGCTGCTCGACACGATGAACTTCCTCAATGAGGTCACCCTGCGCTACCCGCAGGCCATCTCCTTCGCCCCCGGCCGCCCCTACGAGGGGGACTTCGACGTCGCGGACGTGCCCACGCTCATCGAGACCTACCTCGACCACCTGCGCGGGCGCGGCCTGTCCGAGGACCGCGTACGCACCGCGCTCTACCAGTACGGCGAGACAGCCGGACAGATCCGCGAACTCGTCGCCGACATGCTGCGGGTGGACGAGGACATGAGCGTCGACCCCGCCTCCGTGGTGGTGACCGTCGGCTGCCAGGAAGCCGTCCTGCTCACCCTGCGCGCCCTGTTCACCGGGCCCGAGGACGTGCTGCTGGTCGACAGCCCCTGCTACGTCGGCATCACCGGAGCGGCCGGCCTGCTCGGCATCGACGTCGTCCCGGTGCCCGGCACCCCGCACGGACCCGGTCTCGACGGCCTCGAAGACGCCGTGCTGGAACTGCAGCGGCAGGGCCGCCGGGCCAAGGCCCTGTACGTCGTGCCCGACTGCTCCAATCCCAGCGGCGTCAGCATGCGGGCGGAGGACCGCACGGCGCTGCTGGCCGCGGCGCAGCGGCTCGGGCTGCTGCTGCTCGAGGACAACCCGTACGGGGTCTTCAGCACCGTCCGGCGGCCGACCTTGAAGGCGCTGGACACCGCGCGTCGCGTCATCTACCTCGGCTCCTTCGCCAAGACCGCCTTCCCGGGCGCCCGGGTGGGGTTCGTCGTCGCCGACCAGCCGGTCCAGAGCGCCGACGGCGGGGCGCCGGGCCTCCTCGCCGACGAACTGGCCAAGGTCAAGAGCATGGTCACGGTCAACACCTCCAGCCTCAGCCAGGCCGCCGTCGCCGGACTCCTGCTGCGCGCCGGCGGAGGCCTGCGGGCCGCCAACGAGCCCGCCGCCCGGCACTACCAGGCCACCATGGGCGTCCTGCGCGAGACCCTCGCCCGTGAACTGCCGCCCGGCGAGCCCGAGTCGGCCGGGGTGCACTGGAACGACCCCGACGGCGGCTTCTTCCTCACCCTCGACGTCCCCTTCGCCGCCGACGAGGCGGCACTGCGCCGGTCGGCGGAGACCTACGGCGTCATCTGGACGCCGATGCGCTACTTCCACCTGGACGACGCGGGCGACCGCCGTATCCGGCTGTCGTGCAGCGGCGTCACCGTCGAGCAGGCCGCCGAGGGCGCGACCCGGCTCGCCCGCTTCGTCAAGGACCACACGCAAGCCCTCGGCCAGGGGTGAACGGCGGCCCGTCGCACCGCACTTGACGGCGCGGCGGCCCGCCCGGACCGGTTACTCCAGGTCGTCCTTGTTCACCAGCCCCGCCTCATAGGCGATGATCGCCGCCTGCACCCGGTTGCGGACCCCGAGCTGGTTGAGGATGGCGCTGACGTACGTCTTGATCGTCCCCTCGACCAGATGCAGACGCTCGGCGATCTGCGCGTTCGACAGGCCGGCGCCGAGCATCGCCAGCACCTCCTGCTCCCGCTTGGTCAGCAGCATGGTGCGGTCCCCGGAGGCCTCCGCGCGCGGCGTGGGGGCCCGGCGCAGCTCCGTCATCAGCCGCCGCGCCACCAGCGGGGACAGACAGGCGCCGCCCGAGGCCACGGCCCGCACCCCGGAGATCAGGTCGCGCGGGTCCGAGGCCTTCAGCAGAAAGCCGGCCACCCCGTGGTCGAGGGCGCGCTCGATGTATTTGTCCTCACCGAAGGTGGTCAGGATGACCACGGCGCTGTCCGGGTTGGTGGCCCTGAGCTCCGCGGCGGCCGCCAGACCGTCCATCTCCGGCATGCGGATGTCGAGCAGGACCACGTCCGGCCGGTGCTTGCGGGACAGCTCCACCGCCTCACGGCCGTCCGCGGCCTCGGCCACGACCTCGATGTCCGGTTCGGTGGTCAGGATGGAGCGGACCCCGGCCCTGATAATGGTCTCGTCGTCGGCGAGCAGTACGCGAATCATCCCAACTCCGTTTTTCACAGGGTGTCCTTGGCCACCAGAACATCGTCCTTGAAGCACAGGCGGTACAGCGTGTCCGTGAAGCTCAGGACGCTGTCGGCCGCCCGGTAGTACTCACACGCGGTCCCCAGGGGCGCGGGGGGTTCGGTGACGACCGGCGGCGGCTTGCGGATGCGCCGCTCGGGGAGGACCGAGGCCAGGTCCTGGCGTGATTCGCCCAGCCGCAGGCGGGAGTAGTCCTCGGGGGAGAGCGAGGTCATCGCCGATGTGAAGACGTAGAGGCCGGTCAGCGCCAGCACGAGCGCCGCACCGAGCAGCACCGGCAGCAGTGCGGCCCGCCGCGCGTTGCGCCGCACCCGCGCCCTTGCCCGCGCGAGCGCCGTCCGCGAGGCACTGCGCCGCGACCGCGCACCCTTCGCAGGGGAGTCGAGGAGCTCTTCCTCCTCCGGACCGAGGGGGTCCGGGCCGCCCCGTGTGCCGTCGGCATCCGGCCCTGTCGCGTCCGGGCCGGTCCCTCCGGCGTCCTCACCGTGCGCCTCCTCCACCGGAAGTGCGCGAGCGGACGGCTCGTGCGGGAGTTCCGCGCGGACCTCGAAGCCGCCCCTGCGGGGGCCGGCCCGCAGGGTGCCGCCGGCCAGCCGGACGCGTTCGTCGAGACCGATCAGTCCCATCCGGCTGCCGGGCGCCGCGGGCTCGCCCCCGCCGGAGGGCGGTTCGTTGAACACGGACACCACCGTGTCGTCCGCCCGGTGGCTCAACCGTACGGTGATCGGCGCTCCCGCGGCATGCTTGGTCGCGTTGGTCAGCGCCTCCTGCACCACGCGGTACGCGGCGAGTTCGGCCAGCAGCGGCGGTCGCCGCAGGCCCCCGCCGTCCTCAATGAACCGCACCGGCATCCCGGACCGCTCGAAGCGCCGCACCAGGTCGGCGATCGACTCGTGGGCGGGCCGCAGCGAGGGCATGGGGTCCTCCCGCAGCAGCCCGATGACCTCGTGCAGCCGCTCGGTGGCCATGGTGCACCGCTCCCGCAGTTGCTTCATGGTCTGCCGCTGCTCGTCCGTCAGGCCCCGGGCCAGCTCCAGCCCTCCGGCCAGCAGCGCCATCACGCTCAGCTCATGGCCCAGTGAGTCATGGATGTCCTGGGCGATCCTGGCCCGTTCCCTCAGCCGGGCCTGTTCGGCGACGAAGCGGCCTTTCCACTCCAGTTGTTCGGCGCGTTCCCAGCCGGCCCGGGTCAGATCGGAGCGCTGGCGCCACCAGTTGCCCGCCCACCAGGGCAGGACGCAGGTGAAGAACTCGGTGAGGAGCAGGCTCAGCCAGTCCTTGGGCTCGGCGAACAGATTCACCAGCAGTATCCCGGCGGCCGCCACCCCGAGGAACACCAAGTGCGCGTGCCAGAGCCGGGTGACCCGGCGGCCCGCCACGAAGCTCAGCACCACCGTCGCCCCGGCCGTCCACAGGTTCGAGCCGAGGGCGACGTAGAACAGCACGATCGACCCGGCCAGCGCCAGCGACAGCACGGGCAGGGCCCGGCGCACCGCGACCGCGGCCGTGATCAGCAGGGCGACGGCCGACCAGCTGACCGGTGAGGCGGCGAGCCCTTCGACGTTGATGGCGGAAGGGGCCAGCAGTACGGCGAGCAGCAGCAGGTCGCCGCGCCGGGTGAAGGGCCGCTCGGCGCCGAGGCTGTGCAGCACGGGGTCCGCTCGCCGTCGGACGGCCTGTAACAGGTGCATTCCTGCACGTTACAAGAGCCGGTGCGGGCCACGAACCTGCCGAAAGTCGAGTCAGTCGTTGCCGAACGCCAGATGTTCCCAGGGGCCGCCGCTCCTAGTTTGTGTGGTGTGACTGCGGAAGGAGCAGGCGGGTAATGATCACTGTGGACCGACTGACCAAGAGGTATGGGGACAAGACGGCCGTGTCCGACCTCTCGTTCGGGATCAATCCCGGAAAGGTGACGGGTTTCCTCGGACCGAACGGGGCGGGCAAGTCGACGACCATGCGCATGATCGTCGGTCTTGACGAGCCGACGGAGGGCCGCGCACTCGTCGGCGGCAAGCCGTATGCGCAACTGAAGCACCCCTTGCGGGAGGTGGGTGCCCTGCTCGACGCACGGGCCGGGCATCCGGGCCGCTCCGCCTACCACCATCTGCTCGGCATGGCGCGCAGCAACGGCATCCCGGCCTCGCGGGTGAAGCAGGTGCTGGAGACCGTCGGCCTCGGCGAGGTGGCCAAGAAGCGGATCGGATCGTTCTCGCTCGGCATGGGCCAGCGGCTCGGCATCGCCGGGGCGCTGCTCGGCGACCCCAAGGTGCTGTTGTTCGACGAGCCCGTCAACGGCCTGGACCCCGACGGTGTGCGCTGGGTGCGTGAGCTGATGCGGGAGCTGGCCGCGGAGGGCCGCACGGTGTTCGTCTCCAGCCATCTGATGAGCGAGATGCAGGAGACCGCCGACCATCTGGTGGTCATCGGCCGCGGCAAGGTCATCGCCGACGCTCCGATCGAGGAGGTCATCGCGGGCAGTTCACTGAACGCCGTCCGGGTGCGCACCCCCCAGCCGGACGTGCTGCGGCGCGAACTGCTCAGCCTCGGCATGAGCGTGGAGCGCGGCACCGACGGTGCCCCCGAGGAACTCATCGTCGTCGGCGGCACCCTGGAGGAGATCGGCGACCTGGCCTTCCAGCACCGCGTCCCGGTCCACGAACTGAGCCTGCGCAAGGCCAGCCTGGAGCAGGCGTACATGGAACTCACCGCCGCCAGCGTGGAGTACGGCTCGCCCTCCCTCTCCCACGCCGCCGAGGCACACGTAAACCAAGCAGCGGATCACCAGGAAGCGTAAGCAGACATGACAGCGACAACGGCCCCCAGGCTCGTCGGACCCGTCTCCGGCGGTGGATTCAAAGGCGCCCTTTCCTTCGAGTGGACGAAGCTGTGGAGCGTGCGCGCGACGTGGTGGAACCTGCTCGTCGCGCTGGTGCTCACGGTGGGGTTCGCAGTGATCGTCGGCATGTCCGCCGACGCGAGCGCCAAGAAGGGCGTGGACGTCACCATGCCCGCCCCGCACCACGCCTCCCAGGCGTTCCTGATCTCCCAACTGACCGTGGTAGTGCTCGCCACGCTCGCGCTGACCAGCGAGTACTCCAGCGGCTCGATGCGCACCACCCTGCAGAGCGTGCCCAGGCGGAGCCGGATGCTGCTGTCCAAGACGCTCGTGGTCACCTCGGTCGTGGCCGTGGTGGGCTTCGTCCTCAGCGTTCTGGCCAGCGTGGCCGCCGCCGCCTTCATGGGGGAGTACGGCGAGTACACCGGCGGTGAGCTGATCGGCACCGCCTTCGGCGCGGCGGCCTACCTCGCCCTGCTGGCGACCATGTGCATCGGCGTGGGCACGGTGCTGCGCAGCGCCGCCGGCACCATCACCACGCTCATCATGATGCTGCTGGCGCTGCCTCAGCTCATGGGTGTCGTCGGCGCCAAGTGGCTGGAGACCGCCAGCGACTACATGCCCAGCGAGGCGGGCACCGTGCTGATGACGCAGGAGACCGACCCCTACAGCGGCGGCACCGCGCTCGTGGTGCTGATCCTGTGGGCGCTCGCCGCGGTCGTGGGCGGCTACGCCGTGCTGCGCCGCCGCGACGCCTGACCGCTCCGCGGGCCGGTGGCCACCCCCGTCCACCGGCCCGCGGTACCCCCCCGACGTCGGCCTCCGGACCGTCCCACGGTCCGCAGGCCGACGTCGTTCGCGTGACCGGTGATAACCGCGTGATACGTCCCCCATATCGGCCGTGGCGACATTGGGAGCACTTGCTGTCCGCTTCCTCGGAGGTTCCCGCATGCGTCGCCGCACCACCGTGTCCGTGACCCTGGCCGGCTGTGCCCTCGCCGTCGGCGTCGCCGCCGCACCGGCCCAGGCCGCGCCCGCCGACAAGCCGCAGGTCCTCGCCTCCTTCACACAGACCGACGTGGCGAGCTACAACGCCTGGAACGCCGCCCGCCAGAACCAGGCCGCGTGGGCGGCCTACGAGTTCGACTGGTCCAACGACGGCTGCACCCAGGCGCCCAACAACCCGTTCGGCTTCCCCTTCGAACTGTCCTGTGTCCGGCACGACTTCGGCTACCGCAACTACAAGGCGGCCGGCACCTTCGAGGCCAACAAGAGCCGCCTGGACAGCGCCTTCTACGAGGACATGAAGCGCGTGTGCGTCGCCTACACCGGTGAGAAGCAGACGAACTGCAACAGCACCGCCTGGACCTACTACCAGGCCGTGAAGATCTTCGGCTGAGCCCCGCCGCGGACCGGCCCCCGGGCCGGTCCCTCCGGCCGAGAAAGGACGACGGCATGCGCACCGCCGCCATCGTGGGCGCCGGGCCGATCGGCTGCTCCGTCGGGCTCGCACTGCGCCGGCACGGCGTAGCCACCTACCTGATCGACGCGGACCCCGACGCCGCGCACAGGGCCGAGCAGCGCGGCGCGGGCATCGCCGGGGCGCCGCCGCAGCCGGCCGACATCGCGGTGATCGTGGCGCCGCCCGGCAGGGGCGCGCCCGTGCTGGCCGAGCACCAGAAGCTGGGCACGGCCCGCGTCTACACCGAGGTCTCCGGCGTCAAGGTCCGGCTGTACGACGAGGCGCGGGCGCATGGCTGTGATCTGACCTCGCTGGTGGGCGGGCACCCCGTCGTGAGCGCGGGCGGCTCCGGGCCGAGGGAGGCCCGCGCGGATCTCTTCGAGGGGCGCCCCTGGGCGCTGACACCGACCGACGCCACCGACATCCTCGCCCTCAACTGCGCCCTGGAACTGGTCGCGTTGTGCGGAGCCGTCTCAGTGCTGCTCGACCCCGAGGCCCACGACCGGGCCGTCGCCCTCGTCTCGCACGCCCCGCACCTGATCGCCTCGCTCGCCGCGGCCCGGCTGCTCGACGGCGACGAGTCCGCTGTACGGCTGGCCGGGCAGGACCTGCGCGATGTCACCCGGATCGCGGACGGCAACCCGGACCTGTGGACGGAGATCCTCACCGCCAACGCCGGTCCCGTCGCCGATCAGTTGGACGGCTGGGCCGCCGAGGCCGGACTCCTGGCCCGCGAGTTGCGGGAGATCGCCCGCTCCGGCGACACCACCCGCCCCGAACGGCTGCGCGAGACCCTCCGGTTCGGCGCGGCCGGGCGAGCCCGCATCCCCGAGCCGTGGGAAGCGCAGCGCACCTGACACCTGGCGCTTCATCAGAAGGGACAACGGACATGAACCGTATCCACACCGCACGCCGAGCCCTGCGCACGGCGTGCGTCGCGGGAGCCGTCGCCGTGGCGGGTCTCGCCGCGGCGCCGCAGGCCGGCGCAGCCGCACCGGCCTCCTGCGTCACCGAGAGCGACACGCGGAACTTCGGCCGCGGCGAGATATCCCTGTGCGTCGACAATGGCACCGCGCGCGTCACGGGCTGGGTCGAGGACCTGCTGCCCGGCGGCGGCTTCGGCACACCGGACGGTGGCTGCGTGGGCTGGTACATCACCTGGCAGACGGCCGCCGGGGACGAACTGGAGATCAGCCCGATCGTCTGCGGCCACTTCCAGAGCTCCGACCGCTACGACTTCGACTACGACCCGTCCGCGTCCGAGGGCGGCCCGCGGAACATCACGGGCGTGGTCGAGGCCCACCTCGGCACCGTCTGGATCTGATCGAGGTACGACGGAGGACGGGGCGGCACGGTCCGGCCGGGCGACGAAAGCCGGAGCGGACCACCGCCCCGAAACGGAATGCGACACAAATCCCGTCGACGAAGGTGATGAAAACGCGGTCGGCGCGCCCGGAACCTGTTTCGCACCCCTAGCGTGATCGGCGTCCGGTGTTCCCCGACGAAATGAGCGCCGATCGTGAAGGTGACCGGAACCGGGCGCGCCATGCGCCACCACACCGCCCTCGTGGCGGCTGCGTTGCTCGCTCTCACCTCCTGCGGGCAGGAACCCGCACCCGCGCCGCGGGCGGCCGTGACGGCAGTACCCGCACTGCCCGAACCGACAGGCACCCGGCCGGTCGGACTGCGCGTTCTGGAACTGCGCGACACCTCCCGCCGGGATCCCTGGGACCCCGCCCGAGCCCGCGAGTTGATGGTCTCGCTGTGGTACCCCGCGCGGCACGGCACGACCCCCGCCGCGCGCTACGTGACCCGGCGCGAGTCGGAGCTGATCCTGCGGGCGCACCGCGTCAAGGGCGTGCCCGCGGACCTGCTGAGCCGCGTCCGCGTGCACGCGGACCGCGACGCCCCACCGGCCGAGACGACCGGCCGCGGGCTGCCCCTGGTCGTGCTGTCCCCGGGATTCTCGCTGCCCCGTACCTCCCTGACCGCGCTCGCCGAGGACCTGGCCAGCAGGGGCTACGCGGCGGCCGCCGTCGACCACGCCTTCGAGGCCGTGGCGGTCAGCCGCCCCGGCGGCCGGGTCACCGAATGCCGGGCGTGCCACGGCTCCCCGGACGGGCGGCGAGTCGCCGCTGTCCGCGCCGCGGACCTGTCGTACGTACGGCGGCGGCTGCTCGCCCTGTCCGGCGCGGACCGCCGGGGCATGCCGCGGCTCGATCCGGCCCGGGTCGCCGCAGTGGGCCATTCCATGGGCGGCGCGGCCGCGTTCGAGGCGGTGCGCGCCGACCCCGGGTTCGCGGCCGGTGCCGATCTCGACGGCACCCTGCACAGCCCGGGGACCGCACCGGTGACGAGGCCGTTCCTGTTCCTGGGAGCGGACGAGCACGGCAGGCCCGGTGCGGACCGCACGTGGGAGCAGGCCTGGCAGCGGCTGTCCGGCTGGCGCCGCTGGTACTCCGTGGCCGGCACGGGTCATGTCTCCTTCACCGACTACGGCCTGCTCGGCGAGCGGCTGGGCCTGGCGGCACCGGGAACCGCGCGGGATGCCGCGGACGCCCTCGGCACCACCCGCCGGCTGGTCGGGGCCTTCCTCGACGACCGGTTGCGCGGTGCACCCGCATCCGGCCCGGACGCCATCGCCCGCGACGACGCACGGATCCGCCGGCACGACCCGTGACAGGCGCGCCGAAAGCGAACCGATATCGGAGGGAAACGCGGGCTGCGTACGTTGGCCGGGATGGGAGCAAGGTTCCAGCGCCCCACGCAGAACAGCCCGACGTTCCCGGAAGGAATGCGACGTGACCAATCCGTTCGAAGACGCAGACGGCCGCTACCTCGTGCTGGTCAATGACGAGGGCCAGCATTCCCTGTGGCCGTCATTCGTGGAGGTGCCCGCCG
The DNA here is from genome assembly GCF_042888685.1 of Streptomyces sp. NPDC002779. Classification (NCBI taxonomy): domain Bacteria; kingdom Bacillati; phylum Actinomycetota; class Actinomycetes; order Kitasatosporales; family Streptomycetaceae; genus Streptomyces; species Streptomyces sp. NPDC002779. The sequence goes on along the minus strand of NZ_JBIAQC010000012.1, from coordinate 54,651 downwards.
GATGGACGGTCGCCTTCGGCGAGTCGGACCGCGAGGCCTGCCTGGAGTACGTGGAGAAGAACTGGACCGACATGCGCCCCAAGAGCCTCATCGAGGCCATGAACGCGGACGCCTGACCGGCGCCGCACCCGCACGGGCGCGCCCGGCCGAACCGACGGCGTGCCGTGTGAACGACGACCGCCCCGCCGGACCGAGTCCGGCGGGGCGGTTCGCTGTGCGCTCGGCTCAGACGGCGCGACGCGCCCCGCACGTCTGCGCCGGCCGGCAGGCCAGGGCGTGCAGCCGCACCAGCTCCTGCCACCGATAGCGCATCTCGCCCCAGTGACCGCGGCCCACCACTTCCAGCAGTTGGGCGTCCACCAGCGTCTCGATGAGGTCTTCGGCGTCCATCTGGTCCATCCCCAGTGCCTCGGACGCGTCGGCGGCGCAGAAGTCGGGGCCATCCAGACGGCTCAGCCCGGTGTAAGCGACGGCCGCGGCGGGGTCGAGCTCGCCGAGGCTGCGGTCCAGTCGGGCGTGCAGCGAGTCCTCGCCGATGCTCAGCTCCGCGAGCCGGTCCGCCGACCGCTCCAGACGCCGTATGAGGTCGTGCACCCGCCAGTGCTGCTTGGTCAGCAGCCGGGCACCGGCGGCGCGCAGAGCCAGCGGGGTGTTGCCGCACAGCTGCACCAGGCGCCGGGTGTTCTCCGGGGACTCCTCGGCCCTGGTGTCGCGCAGGACGCCGGCCAGCATCTCGCGTGACTCGTCGTCGGTCAGGGGGCCGATGCGCAGCCGCAGCAGACCCGGGTTCTGAAGGAGTTCGTCGAGTGTGGCCCGGCCCGTGATCAGCACCCGGCACTGGCCGTTGCCCGGCAGCAGCGGCCGCACCTGGGCGTAGGAGGAGGCGTGGTCGAGGACCACGAGCAGGCGCCTGCCCTCCAGGGCCGAGCGGTATCGCTCGGCGGCCTCCGCCAGGTCGGTGGGCAGCGGGCCGTCGACACCCAGGCTGCGCAGGAACTGGTGGACCACGTCCAGCGGTTGGTGCTGCCGCAGGTCCGCGAAGAGCTGCCCGTCGGGGAACCGGTGCGCCGACCGATGGGCCCAGTGGACGGCGAGGCCGGTCTTGCCTATACCAGGGCTTCCAGTGATATGTGCGATGGATGAGGAATTCTGCGTCGTCTGGACGAGGAGGGCATCATCCAGTAACCACTGTTCCCGGCTACGGCCGACGAAGTAGGCGTCGCATTCCGGGAGCTGTGCCGGAGCACAGTTCTGTTTGCTGGTGTCTGCGACAGCAATGGCCGGACCGGCTGGCTCCGGAACGTCGTCCCGGAGGATCGCGTTATGCAACTCCTGGAGTTCTGTGCCGAGTTCCAGTCCTATCTCCTCCACTGAATGGCGCATTCCGTCGCGGAAGGTGGTCAGGGCTTCCGCCCGCCGCCCGGCGCGGTACTGGGCGAGCATCAGGTAGTAGCGCAGCCGGTCGCGCAGCGGACAGGCGCTCACCAGGGCCTGAAGCTCCCCGAGTACGGCCTGGTGTTCACCGAGTTGGAGCCGCAGCGCCATCTGCTGTTCGATGGTCAGCATCCGCTGCTCGTCCAGCCGGGCGGCCTCCGTCTCGGCGAAGGGCGCGTACACTCCGCCGAGCGCCGGTCCGCGCCACAGCGCCAGCGCGTCCCGCAGTGCTTCCGCCGCCTCGGCGGTGCGTTGCTCGGCGGCCAGCCGGACGCTGTCGGCGACCAGTCGCTCGAAGCGCACGGAGTCGAGCGAGTGGCCGGAGAGGGCGAGCATGTAGCCCGGCGTGGCGGTGACGATGGTCTCCCGGTCCCAGCCCGCGGTGCGGAAGGTCTTGCGCAGGGCGGCGATGCAGATGGCCACCTGGGTGCGGGCGGTGCTGGGCGGCTGCCCGTTCCAGACCTTCTCGATGAGTGAGTCGAAGGAGACGACCTGGTTCGCCGACAGGAGCAGCGCCGAGAGGACCGCTCGCTGCCGCGGTCCGCCGATGGTGAGCGTGCGGCCCTTCATGCGTACTTCGAGCGGCCCGAGTATTCGGAACTCCAGGGTTTCTCCGACGGGTTCTTCCCGGCCGGATATTTCAATGCTCTTCGCTCGATTCCTGGCCGCCGATTCCCGCCGCTTTCCCTCGTCCTTCCAGGATATGGTGCTTGAGCGGAATTCCATGGTTACTTGAGACCCCCGTGTCTAAAGTTCTGGTACTCATGCAGTTCCATATTCTGCGGTCGACTCGATCCAAACAGGGTTCTCCCATCGCGGCTCGCGGGAAGTGGAGGGCCGGGCTCCGATTTCGTTGTTGCGGCTCATGCACGGGCTATCGGCGATGTCAAGATCGCGGTGGGCGGTGCCCCAGCCTGGTATGCCGCTCACGGAAGGTCGATCGTCGTGTCAATCGGTCACCATCGCTCCCCCTGGCCTCTGTCGAATGATACGTACCCCTACCTGATTCAACACTCCACTTTCGACATGTGTGGGACCCTGCCTTTCGGCAGGGTCGATGCACGGTATTCCCGGAACGGGAGATGAACATCGGCCCGATATGCGGTTGGTGAAGTGGTTGTATGGGTAAAGTTGCGCCGCAACGTGCCTGGTGGCGGCCGTAGTGGACTGGACCACCTCGGGTGCGCGGGCGTCCGCGGCCGGGGTCCCCGCCGGCCTCGCTGGGGGACCGGAGCATGGGCCACAGGTTGGCCGGAAGACGACTCTCCGGTCTGTTTTGCGGCGGTGAGACGACAGAGGGGCCCGGCACCCTGCGGTGCCGGACCCCTCGGCCCGCCCGATCTCGGTTCAGCCCACCTCGTCCGAGCAGAGGGGTTCCGAGCCGTCGACGGCCTACCACCACCGGGACAGGTCGAGCCCCGCCGTCGTAGCGTCGTCGACGCGCCGGGCGGCAGGACGAACTCCTCGCCCATCGTCGCCACGTTGTGCAGCAGGTTCCGGTGACTGATCATCACGCCCCCGGGCTCCGCGGTGGAGCCGGACGGGTACTGCACCACAGCCGTGGCGTCCGGGCCGGTGCCGGGCGGCTCCACGGCGGTGGCCCCGGGGGCGTGCGGGCGGCCACCCGCTGGTGCTCAGCACACGCACGGGCCCAGGGGCCTCCGCCCCGGTCCAGGAGCGCACCGCGTCGAGGCGGCGGTCGTCGGTCAGCGCGGCGCGGATGCCGGTCTGCCGCACGATGCCCGACAGGCGGAGCCGTTCGCGCCGGTTGCTTCCCGGAACGGGCGCGGGCACGGCCACGAGCCCCGCGTACAGACAGCCGAAGAAGGCCACGGGGAAGTCGGTCCCCGACGGGTACAGCAGCAGCCCCGGTCGCCGGGGCGAGGGCCGTCTCCTCCCGCAGGGCATGCGCCAGGCGCCGCGCCCGCTCGTCCAACTCGGCGTAGAAGAGGGTGTCATGGCCGCCCTGGTCCGCGCCGGGGGAGTGGACATGGATCACGGCGTCCCGCTCCGGCCATGTACGCGCGAGCGCGCGCAGTACCGAGGGCAACCCGGCCGCGGCACGTTTGGCGGTCGTCCTCGCTCCGAGCCTGGGTCGTGCCGCGCTGATCGGTCCGTTCGCAGGGGCACTGCTGTGCGGCCGACGCTGGCCGGAGCTCCTATGGCCGGGCATCAGGGGCCATCGAGTGGGACGGCGAATGGACCGCCCGGCGCTGTGCCGGGCGGCCCTCGGGCGGCCGGGGGATGTACCGCCCGGGTGGACTCAGTCGGAGACCCTCCGTCCTCGATCCTGAGCCCACACGATCTCAAGTGCCAGTCCGGCCATCACCGCCGACGCGACCGCCGCCCACGGCGCCGCCAGACCGACCAGCTGCAGCTGGAAGAACTTCTGCAGGTAGGGCACCACCAGCACCAGGGCGAAGGACACGGCCATGGTCAGCACCAGCAGGATGCGCCACCAGGTGTACGGGCGGGCGATGATGGCCAGCGCCCACAGCGCGGTCAGGAACAGCGCCAGCGTCGCCGCCGACGTCTCCGCGTCCAGGTTGTCGTCGTACACGGACCGGGCGTAGAAGTACGACACCGAGGTGGCGGCCGCCGCCAGCGCACCGGCGGGGACGGCGAACCGGAGCACACGTCCGACGAAGTTGGGCCGGGCGCGCTCCTTGTTGGGCGCCAGCGCCAGGAAGAACGCCGGGATGCCGATGGTGAGCGAGCCGATCAGGGTGATGTGGCGAGGCAGGAACGGATACGGCACCTGTGTGAGCACCACCACCACGGCCAGCAGCACCGAGTACATCGTCTTGGTGAGGAACAGGTTGGCCACGCGCTCGATGTTGCCGATGACCCGACGGCCCTCCGCCACGACCGACGGCAGCGAGGCGAAGTTGTTGTCCAGCAGCACGATCTGCGCGACCGCCCGAGTGGCCGGGCTGCCCGAGCCCATGCCCACCCCGATGTCGGCGTCCTTCATCGCGAGCACGTCGTTGACACCGTCACCGGTCATCGCCACCGTGTGCCCGCGCGACTGGAGGGCGCCCACCATGTCCCGCTTCTGCTGCGGCCCGACCCGCCCGAAGATGGTGTGCTTCTCGACCTCGTCGGCCAGCGCCTTCGGGTCCTCGGGCAGGAACCGCGCGTCCACCGGGCTGTCGGCGCCCGGCAGCGACAGGGCCGACGCGACGGCGCCCACGGACACCGCGTTGTCGCCCGAGATCACCTTCGCCGAGACACCCTGGTCGGCGAAGTACTTGAGCGTGGCCGGCGCCTCCGCCCGGATGCGCTGCTTGAGGACGACCAGACCGCACGGCAGCACCGCGTCGGGCACCTGCGCCGGGTCGTCCAGCAGCGTGTCGAGCGGCCGTGAACTGCGGGCGAGCAGCAGCACCCGCAGACCCCGGGCGCCGTAGGAGTCGGCCGCGGCGAGCACCGAGTGGCCCGGCGGGAGCATCGTGTCCGGCGCCCCGAGCAGCCAGGCCGACCGCTCGCCGGACGGCTCGGCGAACTCCGCCCCGCTCCACCGGCGCGCCGAGGAGAACGGCGCGACCGCGTGCCGCACCCAGCCGCTGGGGGCGGGGTAGGCGTCGATGATGGCCTGGAGGCTGGCGTTGGGCCGCTCGTCGGCGGCGCCGAGGGCACCCAGCACCTCCTCCAGCGGCACGTTCGGCGCCAACGGCAGCACCTCGTCGACGTCCATCGACGCCTCGGTCAGGGTGCCCGTCTTGTCCAGGCACACCGTGTCCACCCGGGCCAGACCCTCGATCGCCGGAAGCTCCTGCACCAGACACTGCTTGCGGCCGAGCCGGACCACACCGACCGCGAAGGCCAGCGACGTCAGCAGGACCAGGCCCTCCGGCACCATCGGCACCAGACCGCCCACCATGCGCCGGACCGCCTCGGGCAGATCGTCGTCGTTGACCATCAGTTGGGTGATGATCAGCGAGATGCCCGCCGGAATGATGGCGTACGTGACGAACCTGAGGATCCGGTCGATGCCGTTGCGCAGCTCGGAGTTGACCAGCGTGAACCGCCGCGCCTCCTCGGCGAGCTGGGCGGCGTAGGCCTCCCGGCCGACCCGGGTGGCGGTGAACGCGCCGGAGCCGGCCACCACGAAGCTGCCGGACATCACCGGATCGCCGGGACGCTTGACGACGGGGTCCGCCTCGCCGGTCAGCAGCGACTCGTCGACCTCCAGGTTGTCGGCCGTGGTGACCGTGCCGTCGACCACGATCTTGTCGCCCTGCCCCAGATCGATGAGATCGTCGATGACGATCTCGCCGGCCCCCAGCGGGACCCGCTCCCCGTCGCGCCACACCCGCGGTCGGCTCTCGCCGACGATCGCGAGCTGGTCCAGCGTCCGCTTGGCGCGGAGCTCCTGGATGATGCCGATCAGCGTATTGGCGAGGATGACCCCGCCGAACAGCGCGTCCTGGATCGGCCCGACGATCAGGATGATCACGAACAGCACGCCGATGATGGCGTTGATCCGGGTGAAGAGGTTGGTCCGGACGATCTCGCCGATGCTGCGGCTGGACCGGACGGGCACATCGTTGACCCGGCCGGCGGCGACCCGCTCGGCGACCTCGGCCGTGGTGAGGCCGGCGCTCCGGCCGTCGCCCGCGACGAGCGGTGGCAGGGCACTGCCCCCCGAAGCGACGGCCTCGGCACTCACGCCGGGCTCGTCCAGCCGCTTTTCCATCCGTGGATTCCTCCGCATCCCTCGCTGTCCGGCGCCGCACGAGGCGGGCCGGGCGTTCGTCCGCGACCGAAGGTAGGAGCCGCGAGGTCCTCGCCACTACGCACCAAGGACGTCTCTTCGTCTGACTTTCGTCAGGTGCGCCGGTCCGGCCGGACGGCACTTCCGGCGGGAGGTCAGGCGCGGGAGAGCCCGCATGTCGATGCCGGCTCGACGCGGAATCCCCGTACCTTCACCTCCGGCGCCCGCGAGGTGGGGTTCGCCGTGAGTGAGGTCCGTAGGGGTGGCCAGGGCGCGCTCGACCCGCCAGCCTCACCGCCGGCAACGAATGCCCACCCAGATCCAGTCGGCGCCGGGTGCCGGGACGACGTATCCCAGGAGCCGGTCGTCGCGCACCACCAAGGCCTGCCGCACTCGCGGGTCCATCAGCAGCGCGGCCTCCGCTTCGCCGATAGGGCACGGATATGACGCCGCTGCCGGGCCTGCCATGACTGACGAGGTGCCCGACGACACGTACCGCTGCCCGTCGTCGACCTGCGCGGCACCGACACCCCCCGCACGGCCGCCGACGGCGCATGCGTGCCTTGGTCGGGGTCGGGGTCGGGGTCGAGGTGGGGTTGGACGGGTTGTTCCGGTGTCCGATGGCGGCGGGGCTGGCCGAGCGGTTGCCCACGGAGGGTGGGACGCTGTCCGCGCCCGCCGTGGTCGCCAACCGGGACCGATCAGCTGGCAGGGACTTGGGGATGGAAGGGCAGCGGCGGAAAACGGATCAATACCGAAGGGAAACTACCGGCTCCTAGCGTGGGTCCGCAGAACGCCCCGGACATCCCGTTGCTCGCCCCGCCGACCGGATCCCGCTCCTTCGCGAGCCCGGCAGGGCGCCCCTTCACCCCACGCAGAGGAGAGCCTCATGCAGGCACAGACGAGCGGGTCCATCGTGACAGGGGCAGACGTTCCGGGGCAGGTGGCGGAGCTCCGGCGGCTCCACCCCGGACTGTACGCACGCACCGACCCGCGGCGGATCGCCGCGTGGCAGGCCGTGCTCGGCAGCACGCCGGAGCGGCACGACGACTTCGGGGACGACGCCGAGGGCGGCCGCGGAGGGATCTACCTCAAAGCCCAGGCGCTGAACACCCGCGCCCGGGCCACCGGCATCCGAACCCTCCTCAGCCTCGCCGCGCCCGAGCGGCCGACCGCCGACGGCGAACGGCCCGTGCTGGTCGACCTGTTGGGCGGCGACGGACTCATCCGCAAGGTGTGCCAGGAACTCGGCCTCGACGACTTCGACATACTCACCTGTGACGCCTCCTCCCACATGGTCGCCGCGGCCTGGGCGGCCGGCATGCCGGCCCTGCTCCAGCGCGCCGAGCAGCCCCTGTTGCGCGACGCGTCCGTCGACGCTGTCCTGCTCGCCTACGGCTCCCACCATGTGCCGCCCTCCGACCGGCAGACCGTGGCCAGTGAGGCGTACCGCATGCTCCGCCCGGGCGGCAGGTTCGTGCTGCACGACTTCCTTGTCGGTTCCCCCATGGACGTCTGGTTCGAGGAGGTGACCGACGTCCTGTCGATGACCGGGCACAAGTTCCTGCACTTCACCCGGGACGAGATCGACGGCTACCTGGAGAAGGCCGGTTTCGACCACCGTGAGGTCCTGGAGGTCGACGACCCGTACACCGTCGTGGGCGCCACCCCCGAAGAGGCCGAGCTGGCCGTCGGCCGGTATCTGCTGCACATGTACGGCCTGGTGAAGGTCTTCGACGGGCGTACCGAGGAGGAGGCGTACCGCTGGGTGGCCGAGCGGGCGAGGGCCGTCTTCCGCTACACCGAAGCGGACGGCTCGGTCACCGGCACCGAGCTGCGGCGCGACGACGCCACGGGCGAGTGGCGCCTCACGGTGCCCCGGCGCGCGGTCGTCGGCGTGAGCCGCAGGGCCGACCACGGCTGAGCGACCCGCCAAGGGCGGTGCCCGCGCGGGCGAGCACGGCCGGTCAGCCGGCGAAGGCGCGCCACACCCGGTCCAGGTGGGGCAGTCCAGCAGCCGTAGCCCTTGCCCGCGCAGCTCCGTCCAGTGGCCGCGTCACAGGTCGACGGAGGAGTCCAGGTACTCGAGGAAGGGCCCGCGCACCACCTCGCGCACCGTCTCGTCGGACTCGCCGACGAAGGTGTGCACCCTCAACGTCACCCGCCCGCCGTCCGGGTCGTGGCCGTGTCACCGCCGCGCCACGAGGTAGGCGCGCACCCGAGGGACCAGGCCCTCGACCTGCTGGAAGAGCAGGCCGGTCAGCACATGCAGGCCCAGCGCGCCCGCCTGCTCGAAGCCCCGCGGGTCGGAGGAGCAGGTCAGCCACAGGTCGAGCGCGCCCTGCCCCGGCCGTGGATAGGTGCCGACCTCGACCTTGCGGCCCTCCCCGTTGACCCGGCGGACGGTCTTGCCCGCCCACAGATCGCGCAGTTCGGCCGGCGCGCGGGGTGTGCGACTGGGGCGCGGCGTAGCGCCGCGGTGCGAGCACGAAGTCGTCCGGCGTTGAAGCCGGCGGCCACGGCCAGGCCGACCCGGCCGCACGAGAGGTTGTCGACGAAGGCCCAGTCCTCCACCATCGTCAGGGGCTTGTGCAGCGGCAGCACGACACTGCCCGCCCGCAGCCGGACGCGTTCCGTGCTCGGGGCGAGGGCCGCCGCGGCCGGCGACGGACGGGGGCAGGCGCCGCCGAAGGGGTGGAAGTGCCGCTCGGGCAGCCAGACCGCAGTGAATTCGTTCCGGTCGGCGAAATGCAGCAGCTGAAATCCGTGGCCGCGGCCGGTCCTTTCAGTGGATTCCGTCGACGGCCGCGGTGCGCTGTGCGAGCCGTTCCGTCTCCTCGATGTCGGCGGCGAACCCGACGGCGCCGACGGAGTCCAGGCAGTATTCCGGGAAGGGCAATTCCGGGTCGATCCCGGCGGCCTGCAGCCGCACATGGTCGGCGAACCGCTCGACGATCCGGGCCCGGACGCTCTCGGGCGGATGCTGCACGGGCGTCATCGGCGCGTGTCCCCTCGGGCGCGAAAACAGTGATCCGGTGTGGAATTCGGGCCGGGCACGGGGAAGTTCACGTGTTTTCCAGATGTTAGCCATAGCTGCGAAGGCGCGTTGGCGAACGGATACGGAGTCAATACCGCAGGTATAGCGAAGGCATAAGCCGCATTCGTAGAGTGCGCTGCGGTGGAATTCGAGGCCGCGTGCACAGTCCGCGGCGAACAGCCCGGAGGAAGTCCCGCGCCGGCCCAGCCGAGGAAGGCGACATGACCACCCATCTCACCGAAGAAGCCGCGGAGGTCACGGCCGAGGCGGTCCGGGCCACCGTGCCCGACCGGGCCACGGCCGCCGCCCTCGGGCACGCTTACGACATCGTCCCGCTGTACCAGGAGTTCTTGGCCGACGGCATCAGCCCCGTCACCGCGTTCGCCCAGCTGTGCGGACCCGACGAGCCCGGCTTCCTGCTGGAGAGCGTGCCGGTCTCGGGCGGCGTCGCCCGCTACTCCTACGTCGGCCACCGGCCCGCCCCGCTCGACCTGCCCGACGGCGACCCGCTGGCCGTGTTGGAGGCCCGGCTCGCCCTGCGCGAGGCCCCCGTCGAAGGGCTGCCGCCGTTCCACGGTGGCTTCGTCGGTTACCTGGGCTACGAGGCGGCCCGGCACTTCGAGGTGCTGCCACTCGCCGCGGGCGCTCCGCCCGGCCTGCCCGAGTCGGCGTTCCTGTCCGCGCAGGACCTGGTGGTCTTCGACCACGCCACCCGCCGCGTCCTGCTGATCACCCTGCACCGCCCGGCCCGGGAGTCCTACGACGACGCCGTCGGCCGGATCGTGCGTCTGGGCGACCGGCTGCGCGGCGCCGGCCCGGTGCCCGGTTTCACCGGCCGTCCGCTGCGGCGCCCCGATCCGGCGGCCGAGGCGGACACCTCCGGCTGGACGGCGAACCTGACAGAGCGTGAGTTCACCGAGCGCGTCGAGCGTGCCCGAGCGCACATCGCGGCGGGGGACGCCTTCCAGATCGTGCTCTCCCGGCGGCTCAGCCGCCCGCTCTCCGCCCCGCCCCTCGACCTGTACCGGCATCTGCGGGCCACCAACCCGTCGCCGTACATGTACCACCTGAGCCTGGGGGAGGGGCGGCACGTCATCGGCGCCTCCCCAGAGCTGCTGGTCAAGGCGGAGGGCGAGCGCGTGCAGACCCGTCCGCTGGCGGGCACGCGGCCCCGCCACCCCGACCCGGGGGCGGACCTGGAGCTGGAGCGCGAACTCCTCACCGACGAGAAGGAGTGCGCCGAGCACGTGATGCTCGTCGACCTCGGCCGCAACGACCTCGGCCGGGTCACCGAGCCCGGCACGGTCCGGGTGGACCAGCTGATGCGGGTCGAGCGCTTCTCGCACGTGATGCACCTGTCGTCGACCGTCTCCGGCCGGCTCGCCCCCGGCCGCACCGTCCTGGACGCCCTGCGGTCCGCCTTCCCCGCCGGCACCCTGTCCGGGGCGCCCAAGATCCGGGCCATGGAGATCATCGCGGAGCTCGAACCGCATCGACGCGGCGTCTATGGCGGGGCCGTCGGCTTCGCCGGGTACGACGGCCTGGCCGACTTCGCGATCGCCCTGCGCACCGTCGTCGTCGCCGACGGACAGGTGCATGTCCAGGCGGGCGCCGGGATCGTCGCCGACTCGGACGCAGTCGCCGAGTTCCACGAGACCCTGCACAAGTCCCTCGCGATGATCACGGCCGTACGCCGTGCGGAAGCGGAGGCACAGCGGTGACGGACAGCCACGCGACCCGGGCGCGGTCCGCCCGGCCACGGGTCGCGGTGATCGACAACTACGACTCCTTCACCTACAACCTCGTGCATTACGTCGCCGAACTCGGCGGTGAACCCACGGTGTTCCGCAATGACGCCGTCGGCATCGCCGAACTGGCCGCCTTCGACCTGTTGTTGCTCTCCCCCGGCCCCGGCGCCCCCGCCGAGGCGGGCATTTCCGTCGAGGCCGTCCGCGCCCTCAGCGGCCGGCTCCCCATCCTCGGTGTGTGCCTGGGCCACCAGAGCATCGCGGCCGCGTTCGGCGGCAGCGTGGTGCCCGGCACGCCCGTGCACGGCAAGACCTCGCCCGTGCACCACGACGGCAGCGGCGTGTTCGCCGGACTGCCCGACCCCTTCACCGCCACCCGCTACCACTCCCTCGTCGTCGCGCCGCACGACCTGCCGGACGCACTCCTCGCGGTGGCCCGCACCCCCGACGGCACCCTCATGGGGCTGCGCCACCGCGACCACCCCACCCACGGCGTCCAGTTCCACCCCGAGTCGGTGCTCAGCCCCGAGGGCAAACAGCTGATCGCGAACTTCCTGGAGCTCAGCGATGATTGACGTACTGCGTGCCCTCGCGCGACGCCGGCTCACCGAGGACGAGGCCGCGGCGGCGATGCGCGTCATCATGCGCGGCGAAGCCACCTCCGCCCAGATCGCCGGCTTCGCCCTGGCCGTCACCGCGCGCGGCGAGTCCGTGGACGACCTGACCGGAATGGCCCGCGCCGCGCTGGAGTTCACCACCCCGCTCGGCGTCGACGGGGACGTGCTCGACACCTGCGGCACCGGCGGCGACGGCCTGAACACCTTCAACATTTCCACCGCCGCCGCCGTCGTGGCCGCCGCCTGCGGGGTGCGCGTCGCCAAGCACGGCAACCGCAGCGCCTCCTCCGCCTGCGGCAGCGCCGACGTGCTGGAGGAGCTCGGCGTCCGCATCGACCTGGGCCCCGACGAGGCCGCCCGCTGCCTGGCTGCGACGGGCATCACCTTCCTGTTCGCGCCGGTCTTCCACCCGGCCTTCCGGCACACCGCCGGCCCGCGCCGTGAACTGGGCGCCCGGACCGTTTTCAACCTCCTCGGACCGCTGCTCAACCCGTCCGGCGCCCAGCTGCGCATCCTGGGCGTGCCTGACGCCGCCCTGGTCGAGCCGATGACCGAGGTGCTGCACCGGCTCGGCGTCACCCGCGCCCTGGTCTTCCACAGCGAGGACGGCATGGACGAGCTGAGCACCGGAAGTCCCGCCCATGTCGTCGAACTTCGCGACGGACACCGCACGACCCACCGCTTCGACCCCGCCGCGACGGGCCTCGCACCAGCCCGCCCCGACGACCTGGCCGGCGGCGACCGCGCCGTCAACGCGGCGATCATCCGCCGCGTGCTGGCCGGCGAACCAGGACCGGCCCGCGACGTCGTCCTGCTCAACGCCGCCGCCGCACTGCGCGTCGCCGGCACCGCGGCCGGCTGGCACGACGCCCTGGGCCAGGCCGCCGAGGCCGTCGACACCGGCACGGCCGCCACCCTGTTGACCCGCTGGGCCCGCGTCTCCCACCACCCCACGGCCGCCCTGGAGATCCCGGCATGACCGACATCCTCGCGACCCTGATCGCCCAGGCCGAACGGCAGACCGCACGGCGTCGTGCCACCTGCCCCGACGCCGATATGGCGCAGGCGGCCGCCGCCGAGCCCGCGCCCCGGGACCTCGCCGCTGCCCTGGCGGAGCCCGGCCTCTGCGTCATCGCCGAGATGAAGCCGCGCAGCCCCTCCAAGGGCCCGCTGACCGACGACTACCGCCCGGTCGAACGAGCCCGCGCCTACCGTGACGGCGGCGCCCACGCGCTGTCCGTCCTCACCCACGAGGACGGTTTCGGCGGCAGCCCCGAACACCTTTCCGTGGCCCGTGCCGAGAGCGGACTGCCCGTCCTGCGCAAGGACTTCATCACCGACGAGTACCAGCTCCTGGAGGCCCGAGCGCTCGGTGCCGACGCCGTCCTGCTGATCGTGGCCGCCCTGTCCACCGAGCGGCTCGCCCAACTCCTCGCCCGCACACGGGGACTGGGCATGGAGGCGCTGGTCGAGACACACGACGCCGACGAGGTCGACAGAGCACTGGAGGCCGGCGCCACCGTCATCGGCGTCAACCACCGCGACCTGCGTGACTTCACCATCGACCGCACCCTGTCCGCACGGCTGCGCCCCCGCGTCGGCGCCGGCCGGATCCTCGTCGCCGAGAGCGGCGTACGCGACGCGCACGACGCCCGCGCCCTGGCCCGGGCCGGAGTGGACGCCGTACTCGTCGGAGAGCTGCTGATGCGGGCGGACGACCCCGCCGCCACGATCAAGGAGCTGACGGCATGACGCTGCTGCCCACGCCCGCCGCGGCCCGCCAGGACCAGGCCGCCCCGCCCCCGCCGGGCTGGACCCCTGCCTCCTGGCGCGACCGCCCCGCCGCCCAGCAGCCCGACTGGCCCGACCTTGAGGCGCTGCGGCGGGTGACCGGCACCCTCGCTCTCCAGCCCCCGCTCGTCCTGCCCGGCGAGATCCTCGACCTGCGGCGCGAACTCGCCGCAGTCGCGGCCGGCGACGGCTTCCTGCTCCAGGCCGGCGACTGCGCCGAGCCCTTCGCCTCCTGCACCGAGGACGGTGTCCGCGGCAAGCTGCGGGTCATCCTTCAGCTCGCCATCGTGCTCACCTTCGGCTCGGGCCTGCCCGTGGTGAAGGTCGGCCGCATCGCGGGCCAGTTCGGCAAGCCGCGCAGCCGCCCCACCGAGACCGTCGACGGCGTCGAACTGCCCGCCTTCCGCGGCGACATCGTCAACGGCCCCGAGTTCACCCCCGAGGCCCGCCGCCCCGACGCCGACCGCATGCTGCGCGCCTACCACCACTCCTCCGCGGCCCTGAACGTGCTGCGCGCCCTCACCCTCGGCGGTTTCGCCGACCTCGACCAGGTCCACGCCTGGAACCAGGAGTCCGTCCGGCGCAGCCCCGCAGGCCGGCGCTACGAGAAGGCGGCCGAGGACATCGCCTGGGCCCTGCGCTTCATGAACGCCTGCGGCGTGGACACCGGCGCCCAGCCGGTCCTCCACCAGACCCGCCTCTACACCTCGCACGAAGCCCTGCTGCCGCCCTACGAACAGGCGCTGACCCGCTACGACGAACAGCGCCGCGCCTGGTTCGGCACCAGCGCCCACCTGCTGTGGATCGGAGACCGCACCCGGCAACTCGACGGCGCCCACGTGGAACTGCTCGCCGGCCTCGCCAACCCGGTCGGCATCAAGGTGGGACCGTCCACCACAGCGGAACAACTGCTGGCGCTGTGCGAACGCCTCGACCCGCACCGCACCCCCGGCCGGCTGGTGCTCATCACCCGGCTCGGCGCCGGACGCGGCGCCGACCTGCTGCCGCCGCTGCTGCGGGCCGTTCGGGAGGCCGGACATCTGCCGGTGTGGACCTGCGACCCCATGCACGGCAACACCTTCGTGTCGGTCGGCGGCTACAAGACGCGCCGCCTGACCGATATCACCGCAGAGATCGGCGACTTCTTCGCCGCGCACGCCCAGGAGGGCACCCACCCCGGCGGCGTCCACCTCGAACTCACCGGCGACGACGTCACCGAGTGCCTCGGCGGCGACCTGGACGAGATCGTCGACGAGCGGCTCGGTACCCGCTACGAGACCTCCTGCGACCCCCGTCTGAACGCCGCCCAGTCGCTCGAACTCGCCTTCCGCACCGCCGAGATGCTGCGCGCCCACCTCAGCGCCTGACCGGGCGCCGCCCGACCCGGAAAGGAGCACTCCGTGACCGTCGACGCGACAGCCGGCCCCCGGGCGGGCGCCGAACTCGTCGTGGCGCCGGTGACCATCACCCCCACCAAGCCCCTCACCCCCACCCACGTCAAAGGACTGCTCTGGACCGATCTGCTGGTCAAGGCGAGTTCCCGGCTCACCCCGGTCCGCCTCGTCTGGAACAACCGCACGGCCACCGTCACCGCCCAGTCGACCGCCTTCTGGCGCCATCTCGACCTGACCGAACCGGACACCGACTGGAGCGCCGAGACGGCCCTGGCCATCGGCGAGCGCTACGTCCGCTACCACGCCGGACGGCCCCGCACCGACCCGCGCACCCTCGATGCTTATCTGTCCCGCGCCGACGACACCGGCTGGGTCCACCCCGCCGGGCGCCGCATGCTCGACCTGTGGCGTGCCGAACTGGACCTGCTCGGCGTGGCCGACCCGGGCCTCGCCCTCGACCGCCCGCTCGGCATCCCCGCGTCCGCCGCGCTCGGCCTGCTCGCCGACCGCGGACTCCTCCTCGACCACCGGCCCTACGGCGGCCCCGTCCACCTCGACGGCACCCGCTGGGGCCTGCCGCTGCGCCGGCTCGTCGGAGCCGACGGCCACCCCAACTACCTGCTGCCGATCCTGCGTGAACTGATCCCGATGATCCGCCCCGACCGGACGTTCCTGCTCATCTGCGACGACGACCTCACCGCCGACTACGTGCTCCTGCACCGTGTGCTGACCGAGTTCGGCGCCCGCGTCGCCCGGCTCTCCCTCAGCCGGGTCCCCATCGCCGGAACCACCCGCTCCAGCCGGTACGGCGGCTGGAGCGGCGCGACCCTCGGCGAACTGTCCGCCGCCGCGGGCAGCGCGGACCGGGCCGCCTACCGGCTCGGCATGCGCCTGTACTTCACCGGCACTCTCCAGCGCGGCTCGGCCCAGCCCTTCCGCATGCCGCTGCTGCGCCGCTGCGTGGGACGGGCCGCCCGCCTCCTCGACGCGGCGGCCGACCGCGGCGCCGCTCCGGCCGACCGCACCCTCGACGAGGCGCTCGCCCGGCTGCGCACCCGCCCCGGATACGTCGACCCCTACCGGCTGACCGCCTCCCTCCTGGGCGGCCGCGTCATCCCGCCGACCCCCCAACTCCGGGCGCTCTACACATGAACGCACAGCACGCCCTCCTCTTCCGGCCCGCCTCCGCCTCCCGCGCCGACGGTCCGCTGGCCGCCGCCGCCCTGGCCCGGCTGGCGGCCGTCAGGCGCGGACTCGGCGACGCGCCGGTCACCCACGGCCTGACCGCGGCCGTCGTGGTGGCCCGCCTCGACGTGCCGTCCTTCCTCACCGGCGCCGCCGGTTTCGCCCTCGCCCTGCCGCCCGTGCCGGCCGACGGCTGGTACCGCACGTTCACCAGAACCGTGTTCCTCAGCGGCCGCCCCGCCGCCCTTGCCGCCCGTCACCCGTACCGGCACGCCACTCCCGCCGCCGACCTCGCCTGGTACGGCCCGGCGCGACGCGGCCGACTCCAGCCGCTCTCCCGGCTGCTGCGCGCCTTCGAGGCCCCGGCCCCGATCCCCGTACCGGACGAGCCGCTCGTCCTCACCGTCCCCGGCCCTCCGTCGCACCGCACCGTGGCCGCGGTGCTCGCCACGCGCGAGGTCAGCACCGCCGCCTACCTGGTCCACGCCCACCACCTGATCGCCGAGGCGGCCTTGTGCGGACTGATCCGCCCCGGCGACACCCTCCGCCTCACCCACCGAGCCGATCTGCACCCCGACGAGTTCCGCGACGCGCTGGACCCGTCCCGCGCCGGTTCGGCCCACACGCGCATCGCCCCCAGCCCCACCGACCCCGACCGGCTGCGCCTGTACGGCGTCCTGCGGCTGCAGCACCCCGAAGGAGAGCACTGACATGCGGGCCGAACGCGTACTCGCCGAGCACCGCCGCTTCCGCGCCGCCCTGGAGGACCCCGAAGAGGTCCAACGCGACCTGCTCGGCAGCATCCTGGAGCGCAACAGCGACACCGCCTTCGGCCGGGAGCACCGCCTGGCCTGCGTACGCGGCCTCGACGACCTGCGCCGGGCGGTGCCGATCCGCACCCACCAGGAGCTGATGCCGTGGATCGAACGGGCGATGGGCGGCGAGCAGGCCGTACTGACCGCGGACGACCCCGTCGTCTACTTCTCCTCCAGCGGCAGCACCGGCCGCGAGAAGCACATCCCGGTCACCCGCAGCTATATGCAGGGCACCTTCCTGCCCTTCTACCACGCCAGTTTCGCCCCGCTCCTGCAGAGCCTGCCGCAGGCCCTCTCGATGCCCGGCGCCGTTCTCAACCTGTGGCAGGACCCGACCTCACCCATCTCCCGCACCGGCCACGGGCAGCCGCACATCGGCGCCAGCCAGGTCGACTACAGCAAGTTCGGCGAGGACTCCGCCGTCGGGTTCGGCAACGACGCCGAATGGAGTCGCATCCCCGCGGAACTGGCCACGGCGGGCCCCTGGGACCGCAGCTACTACAAACTGCGCCTCGCCGCCGAGCAGGACATCCGGATCGTCATCGGCGTCAACCCCGCGATGGTCGCCGGACTGCCCTACATGCTGCGCACCCTGTGGCCCCGGCTGGCCGCGGACCTCCGCGCCGGCACGCTCGACGGCCGCCCGCACACCCGGCCCGACCCCGAGCGCGCCGACGAGTTCGAGCGGTACGCCCAGCGGTTCGGCACGCTTCTGCCTTACCACCTCTGGCCGCGCCTGAGCGCCGTCTTCGTCTGGAACAGCGCCCTCGCCTCGCTGTATCTGCCGCGCGTGCGCGAGACGTACGGGCCGGGCGTACGGCTGTTCGGCGCGCCGGTCGCTTCCTGCGAGGGGCCCGCGGCCGTGCCGGTCGACCAGCGGCCCGGCGCTCCGCTGTATGTGCCGGGCTGCGTCTACGAGTTCGTGCCGGCGGACGGGCCGGTCACCGCCGACAGCGAGACGCTCGCCGCCACCGAGCTGGAGCCGGGCCAGGACTACCACCTCGTCCTCACCCACGTCGGCGGCCTGTACCGGTGCGCGGTCACCGACATCGTCCGCGTCGTCGGGTACCAGGGGCGCACCCCGCGTATCGAGTACGCCGGACGTGACGTCGTCCACTCCGCCGCCGGGGAGCGGCTGAGCGAGGCCGTCGCCGTGCGCGCGCTGCGCGCCGCCTGCCACGACGCGGGCGCCGAGATCCGCAACGCGACGTTCCGCCTGGCGGGCGCCGGCCCGGGCGGCCGGTACCAGGTCGCTGTGGCCTTCGCGGGCCCGTCGGCGCCGGCCCTGGGCGCCGCCCTGGACGCCCGGCTGGCCGAGCAGTGCCCGGGCTACCGGGAGGGCCGCCGCTCGGGATGCATCGGCCCGGCCGAGGTGATCGAGGTCCACCCGGACGCCTTCCTGCGGGAGTGGGAGCGCGCCGTGCGGGGCGGGCAGCGTCCGCCTCGGGTCAAGGACAGGGTGTTCCTGCCCGGCGAGGAGGTCTGGGAGCGGCTCGTCGCCTCCGCCGCGCCGGAGGCCGCCTGAAGCACCACGGCACCGGGGCCCCGTGGGAACGGCGGACCCGCCACCAAGACGACGGATGAGGAGGCGATGCTGATGACCGACGTGATCCCCGGCCGTGGCCAGTACACCGAGGAGGCCCGCCGAAAGCGGCTGACCTGGCTGCGCGGACGCAGCGGCACGGAGCTGGGCTCGCTGGAGGGAACCGGTCTGACCGCTCAGCACCTGGTCGGCAACGTGGAGAATTTCGTGGGCTCCGTCGAGGTGCCGGTGGGCCTCGCGGGCCCGCTGCTGTTCACCGGTGACGCGGCCCGCGGGAGCGTGGTCGCCCCGCTGGCCACCACCGAGGGCGCGCTCGTGGCGTCGGCCTCGCGCGGTGCACGGGCCGTCACCGAGTCCGGCGGGGTCACCACCCACGTGCTCGCCCAGCGGATGACTCGGGCCCCCGCGTTCGAGTTCGCCGACATCGCCGCCGCACATCGGTTCACCGCCTGGCTGCACACCCACCGCGGACGGCTGGACGAGCAGGTGCGTGCGGTCTCCCGGCACACCCGCCTGATCGACGTCGACCCGTACCAGATCGGCCGCCGGCTCCATGTGCGGTTCGTCTTCGAGACCGCCGACGCCGCCGGGCAGAACATGACGACGGCGGCGACCTGGCAGATCTGCCGATGGCTGACCGACGAGCTCGCCGCCGACGACCGCTTGCGCCCGTTGGGGATGATGCTGGAGGGCAACCTCAGCGGCGACAAGAAGACCACCGCCGTCTCGCTGCTGGCCGGCCGGGGGACCCGGGTGACCGCAGAGTGCAGACTGCCCCGGCACACCGTCGCCTCGGTGCTCAAGACCACCCCCGAGGCCATGGTCAAGGGGCATGTCGCGACCGTGCTCGGCGCCCAGCAGGCCGGGACGACCGGGATGGGCGTCAACGCGGCGAACATCGTCGCGGCCCTGTTCGTGGCGACGGGCCAGGACGTGGCCTGCGTCCATGAGTCCGGCGTGTCGATCTTCTCCATGGAGCAGGACGCTGACGACCTGGTCGCGACCATCCTGCTGCCCAACCTGGTGGTGGGCACTGTCGGCGGCGGCACCGCCCTGCCGCACCAGCGCGATCTGCTGACCGTCCTGGGCTGCGCGGGCGAGGGCGGCGCCCGCCGGTTCGCCGAGATCGTCACCGGGTTCGCACTCGCCCTGGACCTGTCGACGATGGCGGCCGTGGTCAGCGGCCAGTTCGCCGAAGCCCACCAGCGGCTCGGCCGGGCTCGCCGCGTCGACTTCCTCCAGTCCGGCGACCTGAACGCGGCCCTGCTGCAACCCGTGCTGGCCGAGGGCCGCGGCGATCCGCGCCTGCACGTCGGCCGCGTCCGGCAGGCGCCGCCCCTGCACGGCGACGGCATCTCCAGCGAACTCGGCGCCCTGGCCGAGCGCCGCAAGCTGACCGGTCTGCATCCGCTGACGGTGACCCTCACCCGCGGCGAGGGTGACCCCACCACCGTGGACCTGGTGGCGAAGGTCAAGGCCCGCGGCGACGAGATCGTCTCCGGCATCGCGAAACTGCTCTCGCTGTGCGCGCCGGAGGCCGCCCGGGCCTGGGGCCGCTGGGGAGCGGACACCGAGTTCACCGACGCCCACCTCCGCGAACTCGCCGTCTACCGGCGCACCGAGACTGCCCTGACCCGGCTGCTGCCGCGCTGCTACGGCCTGCTGGAGGACGACGAGCGCGAGGCGTACGTCATCCTGATGGAACGGCTGCGTGACGACGGCGGCCCGTGGACCCGCGACCGGATCGCCGAAGCGCTGCGCGCCATCGCGCCCGTGCACGGCCACTGGCTCGGCCGCGACCAGGAACTGCTCGCCGAAGGCTGGCTCCGCCGGGTGCCCGAGCCCGCCCAACTGGCCAAGGCGCGGGAGCTGTGGGAGGCACTCGCCCGACAGGCGGCTGCCGACCAGCCCGACCTGATCGACGGTGCCCGTCTCGACATCCTGCTGGGCATCGCCGAGAGCGTCGGTTACTGGTCCCAGGAACTCCAGGTCCTGCCCCGCACGCTGGTCCACAACGACTTCAACCCGCGCAACATCGCCCGCCACAAGGGACGCATGGTCGTCTACGACTGGGAACTCGCCACGATCGACGTACCGCAGCGCGATGTCGTGGAACTCCTGGCGTTCACCCTCGGCCCTGAGGCGACGGCGACCGATGTCGACGGCTTGCTCGCCGTGCACGCCGACGCGGTGGCGGCGGAGTCGCCGCGGGCGGCGCGCTTGGTCGCCACCACCGACTGGCACCGGGGCCACCGCCTGGCCCTGCGCGAGTTCCTGATGAACCGGCTGGCGCTGTACGTCACGGGCCACGCCGAGCGCGAGTTCGGGTTCCTGCCGGGCGTGGTGCACACCGCGTTCCGCCTGTGGGACCTGGACCGGACCCGGGACGGTGAGTGACGTGCGGGTGGCCGTGGTCGGCATCGACGGCAGCGGCAAGACCACGCTGCTCCGCCGGCTGGCCGAGCGGGACGGTTTCGCGGTCGTGCACGCGATCCGCGCCCACGACGACCCCCACAGTCCCGTCGCCGGACTGTCCAGGTCCCTGGCCGGCGCGTCGGCCGCGGCCGACGCCGTGGGCCGCATCCAGCTGAAGGTCGCCGTTCTCTCCCTCCAGCTGTGCCTGTACGGCCCGGCCGAACGGCACGCGGCCCGTGGGGCTCGGGTCCTGCTCGCAGACCGTCACCCGCTCGTCGACCCGCTGGTCTACCTGCCGCTGTTCGGGCAACTGGCCAGGGATGACGCATCCGGCGGCGATGTGGAGGCCTGGTGGCGGCGGCAGGAGCCGCGCGCCGCCCGCGACGTGCGCGACTGGCTGGTGACCCGCACCGGCCATGCCGATCCCTGGGCGCTGGGCGAGGAGATGCTGGAGCTGGGCACCCGGCCGCTCGAGGAGATGCTCGACCGGCTCGAGCGCCGGTTCGGCGTCTCGCCGCCCGACGGCGTCCTTCTGCTCGACCTGCCGGTCACGGAGGCGCTGAGCCGCACCCGGGAACGGGGCCGCGCCGGCGAACTGCACGAGACCAGGACTTTCCTGTCGATGACCCGTCAGCGTTATCAGGCCGTCCTGGACTGGCTGGGCGGGGCCCGCCCAGGCATCGCGCGCCAGCGCGTCGACTGCTCCGGCCTCGGCGTGGACGAGCTCGCCGACCTGGTGCGGGACTCGGTCGGCGCCCTCAGAGCCTGACCGTCAGCTCCACGAGAGCCCCTTTGGCCTGCGCACGGCGGCCTTGATCGGCAGCAGGCAGCGGCCGTCCTTCGGGAAGAGGGACGTCGTGCACTCGACCGCGCCGATGCGGGCGTCCACCGGGATCACGCCCCAGCCGTACACGGCCATGGCGGCCACCTCCCGGATACCGGCGGATTCCTCGTCCGGTACGGGAACGACGTAGTACGGCGACGGACGGCGCCGGTCGATCACCTGGCCGGTGAAGGCGAGTTACTGTCGGGCAGCGTCCCGGCACGCCGGGATCGATCAGTTGTAGATGCCCTGTCTGCGGAGATCGCTGTTCTGGGCATGCAGCCACCGTGGTTGTCAGTCCCGGACCGTGGGGTCCTCGTCCAAGTCCTCGGCCAGTTCGTCGGAGACACCGGGGCCGGCCTCGCCGAGCGGAGCCTCCTCGGTGCCCGCGGTCTCCTCGTGCGGTGTCCGGCTTCGGGTCTGTGAGATGACATTCCCCTCCTGTTGTTGATGATGGGCAGTGGCGTCACCGGATCGGGAGGCATCGACGGACCGCTGGCGAGGGACTTGAGGACCGGTTCCAACCGAGCTGGATGAGTTCTCCGTACCGTGGAGTGCGGTTCGGTGCCTGGCTAGGACGATGTGATCCGGTACGTGAGGTGAGTGACCTGGGGGGAGTCGACCACCCGTGGGAGTTCGAGGCTGAGACCGGGTGAGACGTGGTCGAAGAGCCGGAGGCCCGAGCCGAGCACGAGGGGGGCTAGGTGAATCCGGAGTTTGTCCAGCGGTCCGGCGCGTTGATGGACTGTCGTACGGTGTCTGCCCCGCCCGAGATCTGGACGTCTTCGTCCCCTGCGGCCTTGCGGGCCCGGGCAAGTGCGGTGTCGATTCCTTCGGTCACGAAGGTGAAGGTGGTGCCGCCCTGCCGTACCCAGGGTTCCCGCCGGGTGTGGCCCATGATGTAGGCACCGGCGCGGGAGCTGAGCGGGTTGTCGGGACGGGAGTTGGGGCCGGCGATGAAGCCGTCCAGGGACATGCCCAGACTGGCGAAGACCTTGCTCATGCCTGTTCCCCGGTGGTGAAGAAGCCGGTCAGGACGGGGGCGAGGAGGTCTGAGGCGATGTTGGGGTCCTGGCCGGGGAAGACGTGCAGGGTGAACTTCTCGGCCAGTGCGGCGAGTTCGCGTGCACCGGTGAGCATGTGCGGGGCGCCTGCGTCCCCGCTGCCGACGAGAACGGGCACGGTCACGGACCGCCAGCGGTCGGCGGGCAGCGGCCGGCCGGACATGGTGTCACTCATGACCTGGCCGTCATAGGGCAGGGTGTGTTCAGCTGCAACGTCAGCACGTTCGACAGCCGTGCTTCCGCGGAAGGCTCGCACTGCAAGGGCCCCAGCATCAGCAACCCCGCTGGGTCTCCTTCGCTGCACGCCCAATTCCTGTCCACGGGATGCTGACGAGGTGACGGACTGATGGACGGACTCCGCTGGGTGTACGAGGCCTATCCGTACGGCTACAGCCTCGTCTTCTGCGAGGACCTCACCCCGGAGGAGGTGCTCGAACGCCTCGGCGCCCGGCGCGAGTCCGTCTTCCCGCTCACCGCCTTCGAGGCCCGGGAGATCGAGACCCGTAACGCGGCGGACGAGCCGTACGATCTTGACCACCTGGACGATCTGGATGTGGAGGCCGTGGAGGAACTGGGCTTCTTGCGCCCTTCGACGAACGCCGTGATCCGGGCCGGCTCAATCGAGGGCTGGTCCTTCGCGATCCAGGCGTCCGTATCGTACGTCTCCGCCGTGAGCTTTCTCCCCACGCTCTCCCGGGGCACCCGCGTCGTCGCCGCCAGCCGGGACGTGAACGCCGTACAGCGGGTGGAGTACGCGGTGGACGGGCGGGTCCTGTCATCCTTCGACCCACTCTTTCCGGCGTACGACGACGGGGCCGAGCCGTTGGCGCTCGGCTGGCCGTTGGACGAGCGCATGAACCCCACACAGGTTCTGGAGCAGTTGGAGATCCGGTTCGGGCTGTGGGTGCCAAAGGACTCGGAGGAACGTCGGCTGCCGGCGGCGGGGCTGTCGACGACAGACCATTCATCCATGTCAGGCCGACGCCTGGCTCTCCCGCTTCCGCGCCTGACGTGGGCAAGCCGCGGCGACCCAGCTATGCGGGCAAGCCCAAGACGGGCCTGGGCAAGCGCGCGTTGTCAGTGGCGGCTGCAAGGCTTGGGCGGATGAACGGCGATGAGCAGCTGCTGAACGGCCGGGTCTACGGCGCGGAGCACGACGACCCCAACCCGGGCCCGCTCCCGCACCGGACCTACGCCGCACTGGTCGGCGGGCCGCTGGACGGCCTGCTGCTGGACATCCACGGCTGGCGGAGCGAGGAAGTCGACGATGGCGTGGCCCTGTCCACCGAGCTGTCGCGGTGGCCTGGCGGCCGCGCCCTGTACGACCCGCGCCCCGGCGAACCCCGCGCACAAGGGCCCGGCGTCAGCTGCCGCTTCTACTACTCCGGCGACACACCCTGACCACAGGCCCGACCGCGGCACCGGTCGCCCCGACCACAGGGCCGACCACGGCAGGTCAGCGGATCCGGCCCGCTCGCCTACAGCAGCGACAGCCCTTCGAGGCCCGCCACTCGGTTGAGTGAAGCCACCGCAGCGGCGGAACTCTCCCGTGCCGCCGGGGCGTAGCGCCGTGCATGGACCCGATCCACGAGACGCACGTGCGCGAGCAGGGCTTGGTCGTCGTCGACATCGCGCCCGCCGACGACCGCCCTTGCTTTCCAGCAGGTGCGCGCCGACCGGTGGGCGGCGGCGACAGCGGTGCAGACGAGGCGGGGCGTCATCAGCCCGGTGCTCTGCGTCGTGCAACGACCCGCCGCAGAGCGACACGATCTTGGTGACGCCCGGCCAGCACCACGACCGTTACGCAGCCACACGATGCAGCCCGACCCCGGGGTTCCCTGGCGGGCTGGGACAATTGCGGACTTGCGGGCGTACAAGCAAGGGCCCTCGCGGCAGCCGTCCTCGTCCTGCGGCGACCCGACGGCCAGGACCGGCCTGTCCCCGACAACGATATCCCGCTCCGTCCGGCAAAGGATTGCAAGAGGTCTTCCCAACCGGCCCTCTTCGGCTACAGCCGTGGTCGTGGAGGGCTGTGTCGATCTCACCCCCGAGGCCGTTGTGAAATCGGACAGGGTCTGTGCCGACATGCGGTCCTGCAGCCTGCCCCGCCACTGACGCGTTGCTGCTCAGCGGCCTTACCGTTCACGCCTGCGAGGAGCCGACTTGTCCGAATTGCTGAGCCAGCCGCTGCCGTCTCCTTCGCGTTTCCGGCTGCCCTTGGGCACTTGTTGGTCGGGCCGCAGTACGTGGAGCGCCGTTTCGCCCGGCATGGGGAGGTCGTTTTGACTAGTCCCGAGCGGGGTGGCCCTTATCGCCGCAGGCTAGGTGGACTTTGGTGGTCTTCGTCAGCTCCACGCTGACGGCGTCGGCAGGAACGAGATCGCCCTTGAGTTGGAGTGGTCCGTCGTGACCATCACCAACCACGCGAACCGCCTCGGGCTCCCTGTGGACCGGGAGGCCACCGGGGCCGCCACTGACCGAACGTCAGATCGACCTGAAATGATCAGCGATCAGGCACGGCAGCGCCTGATGGACTTCTTCAACCACCAGCTCGACCGAGCGCGGGAGCAAGCAGGCCGTCCGTCTCCTTCCTGAGGGCGGGGACCTGCGGGGTGAACGCCTGGTACACCATCCGCGTTTTCACGGGCCAGCGTCCGCCTCCATCCGCATGCCGTGATACGCCACTTGGACCGCTGGATGCCCCGATGCGCTGCTTTGCCCCGGCGTCCGGGGCGGTGACAGCCTGGGGCGCGGTGCCGCGCTGCTCAAGAAGGGCTCGAGAACGGGATCGGTGCTGTCGTAAACAGATCTGAGGGACGGGACTCGGCCAAGTGGGCGCCTCGCCTGGCAGGTGCCGCCGGTCACCCTGAGTCTGAGTTCAGTAGCCCGCGGCCGCAGAGACATCCATGTCCTGTATTGCAGCCGTCGGCAGCCCACTACCCCACGCGAGGAGAGCCATCATGCCCAGTCCTGCTAAGACCAAGGTGGCGCAACCCGTCACGGACGACAGCATCAAGGTGCGCCAGCTCAGTCATTACCAGTTCAGTTGGGTTGCCGGTGAGCCCGCTGCCCGGGGCACGCTCACCCTGCAGCTTGTGCTGGACGAAGGAGCCTGGGAGGAGGTGCTGACCGTCGACGTCGACGACGCCGACGTGCTGCAGGACCTCCTGCGCAGCACACCGACCGTGCACTATGACGTCAGCCGCCGGACCTTGATGTTCGGCGTTACCGCCGTCGGCACATGAACAGGCAGCCCCCGCCCGTCACCTTGAGGTGACGCCTCGCCCGTGGAAGGTGAACCGCAAGTACGCGCACGGGACGTGGCTGTGCGCGGTGTCCCGGCAGTCGTCCGGCAACCCCTCCATCCGCGTCCACCGCTGACCCGACACCCCCAGCGACGCCGCCGTGCACACCTAGAGGGGGGATTGGCACCGTCTCGTCGTCATGGTCCAGCACCGCGTGGGGCTGGGAACCGCTGGCTTTCATGACCGTCCTGTCGTGACAGGTGGCCCCTGGTCTTCCCGTCGGATGCCGGGGGCCGTCGACTTCCTGAGGAGCGGTGGCGACGGTCCGCATGAATGTCATTGCCTGGTGCTTGCACGGGATGCTGGCTGGCCCGTGCGGCGGGACTGCCTGCGGATGACTGGCTGATCGCCTGTGCCGGTCAGCCAGTCATCCGTGCCGAGGCCGAGCACCAGGTGGAGTCAGTTGTCGGCGGTGTTGAGCGGGACGAAGTTGGCGGTGCTGTCGTGGTCGATGATCAGCCCGTACAGCCACAGGACGAGGTAGAGGGCACCGCCGGCCAGGAGGTAGAGCCGTGCTCCAGCCGCGGTGCGCGCGAGGGCCACTCCGGCTCCGCCGAGGGCCAGATGCAGGAGGTTGTGCAGGATGGACACCTGGAAGATGCCCAGTAGCTTGGCCTCGGAGTGGTGCGCGGCGAACTTCATGGTGTCGTAGTTCGTGGTGATGCCCGGGATGAAACCGAGGACACCGACCAGCAGGAAGATCGCGCCCATGACCAGGGCGGCCTGCTGTACCGGGGTTCGGGCAGCCCGGTCCGCTCTGGCCTTCTCCGTGTGCACCTAGCCGTCGCGGACATATCGCGGCATGCATTCTCCGCGTATCGGGCGCATACGGGTGCTCCCGTATCCTCGCCGCCAAGATCAGTCGAGGCCGCGGTCGCCACCTACGTGGATCGCGGCCGACCCCGGTTGCCTACGGCTGACGGTCACTTCCAGTGCCCCCCCGGTGAGGCCTACGACATCAGGTGGGTCGCGGAGCGGGCTCGCTCCCACATGCCAGGCATTTGTTCACTCGGGCGCTGCTGTTCGCCGTGCAGGGCGTTGAGCACGACCAGGCACCCGGTCAGGGCCGGTACTGCCCATTGCGCGGTGGCCAGTTGCCGCCGCGCCTTGTCGAGGTCGATCGGGTGCTTGGCCGCCTTCTCGGTGCTGTCGGGGTCGGTGGAGGAGGCCAGCTCGACCTTCTTGCCCAGGATGCGGGCATAGGCGGTTGCCGCCAGAGCCGCCGCGGTGATGACGGTCTTGGCCGCGGTCGAGGCGCCCACGCCCTGCTGGGCGGCGACACGGTGCGCGTTCACGGCGAGCAGCCCGCCACCGCCGAACAGGTGCGCTCCGATCGCGGCGGCGTTGACCGGCGTCCACTTCGCCCAGCCCGACGAGGAGATCCGGTCTCGGCTCAGCTCCGTGCCGCCTTCGTCCTGGGCCGCGCCGTTGAGGCCGACCGCTCCCATCAGTGAGCCCCCGAACCAGGCGGCCAGACCGAGATCGTGCAGGCTGCGGATGGCGGTGTTGCGTTCAGACATGGCGATGCTCCCTCAAGGTCGGCCGGAAGGGCTTGGCCTGCGCGGACGGCGAAGCCCATCCCACCTTCGCCGGAGTGCGTTTGCCCTGCCATCACGGCAGGCCAGATGGGTGACAGCGAGGCAGAAGCTGTTTTCACATCCGGCATGCCTCTTGGCTGGGAGCGGTCTGAGCCGGAGGTTGAACGGCAAGCTCAGGAGTAGAGCAGGACCGCTTGCGGGGGAGATACGGCAGGGCAGGGCCATCGGCCCGGTGCTCTGCGTCGTGCAACGACCCGCCGCAGAGCGGCATCCCCTGAGAACGACTCCCAAGGACCTGCCGAAGCCCCATCACCCCACGTCTTGCGCGGGCAGCTCGTTACGGCGTCCATGGACAAACCCACCAGAAGGGCGAAGCTGGAGCTCACTGCAGGCGCTTACGCGGGTGCGGTGGCGTCGGCCGCCTCATGGCTTGTGGGCGGTGGGCCTCGTGTCACCCGCTGTTGCCGGCGGCCTGGTGGATGGGTGGCCTCGCAGGGCCGCGGTCAGTCCGTCGTGCAGGGTGGTGCGGGGGGTGAAGGGCAAGGAGCTGGTGGCGGAGGTCCAGGCGGGGTGGAGTGCTTCGGTGATCTTGTCCGGGTTGAGGATGGATGCTCGTCCCACGGTACGAGCGGCGGCTCTGGCCAGGGGGGCGGGGATGTGGAGGAGCCGGGGTGGGCGTCGGCCGAGGGCGGTTGCAACGGCGGCACCGATGGCGTGCCAGGGGTGTTCGGTGCCGTCGCTGACGTGGTAGACGGCCCCTGGGGTGCCGGTGTGGGCGGCTGTGAGCAGGGCGTGGCACAGGTCGTCGACGTGGATGAGGGAGTAGTGGCGCGGTCCCGGCCGGCCGATCACGGGCAGGAAGCCGGTGCGGGCGGCGGTGACGAGACGGGGCAGGAATTCGCGGTCGCCGGGGCCGTAGACGATGGGCGGGCGGACGATGATGCCGGGGATCCGGTGTGCGGTCTCGTGCAGCGCGTGCTCGCCGCCGAGTTTGCTGCGTCCGTATGCGGAGACCGGCGCCGGCAGGTCGGTCTCGCGGCGCAGGCGTCCGGGGCCGGAGGCGGCGAGGGAGGAGCAGTAGACCAGGCGTGGCGGTCGGGCAAGACGCGCGAGGGCCCGGCACAGGCGGCGGGTGCCGTCGGTGTTGACCTCGGTGTAGTGCCGGGGGGTGGTGGCTTTGGTCAGTCCGGCGAGGTGGAGGACGCAGTCGGCGTCCTCGACTGCTTCGGTCAGTCCGGCGCCGGTGCCAAGGTCCCCGCGGACGGTGCGGGCACCGGAGACGCTTCGGCCGGGGCGGGCGAGAGCGGTCACCTGATGCCCTTGTGCGACCAGGAGGGCGACGAGGCGGGTACCGATGAAGCCGGTGGCGCCGGTGACGAGGTACTTCATGCGGTGGTGCGTTCGTAGAGGCGGTGGGTGCGGAAGTGGGCGCCGCCGAGCGCTCTGGGGACACCGTTGGCGTCGCGGTTGTCCTCCAGGATCCAGGAGTATTCGATCTCCGTGTAGCCGAGGCGGAACGCGGTGCGCTGGGCTTGGGTGAGGAGGGCGGCGACGAGGCCGCGGGCGCGGTGTTCCTTCTTGATGCCGGTG
Organism: Streptomyces sp. NPDC002779; assembly: GCF_042888685.1. Taxonomy (NCBI): domain Bacteria; kingdom Bacillati; phylum Actinomycetota; class Actinomycetes; order Kitasatosporales; family Streptomycetaceae; genus Streptomyces; species Streptomyces sp. NPDC002779. The sequence goes on along the minus strand of NZ_JBIAQC010000012.1, from coordinate 25,635 downwards.
GCGATGGCGCGGATACGGGTGATGCGGCGGCCTGCCCGTTGGAGGCGGATGAGCCCGATGGGCAGGCCGTAGGTGGTCAGACGCCCTCGGGCGGCGGCGAGGGCCTGGTTGGCGTCGGGCAGCACGAGGGTGAAGGCCGCGGGCTCACCGTCCACTTCGGCGATCTGGACCAGTTCGGGGCGTAGCAAGGGCTTCATCTGCCGGACCATGTAAGCGAACTCGCGGTCGGTCATGGGGACGGAGGCGTAGTTCTTCGACCAGGCGTCGTTGTAGAGGTCGCGCATCACTGCCGTGTCGGCGTCGAAGCGCTTGGGGTCCAGGGGGCGGACGCGGACGCCGGGGGCGCTGAGGGCACGTTCGGCCACGCGGCGGAACGCGGCGGGGGGCTCGCCGCCCGGAGGCATGGGGACTCGCCAGGACAGGAGGTCCTTGGCCTTGGTGAAGGCACAGTCGATGAACAGCCGCGGGTAATAGGGCCGGTTGTGAGGCATGAGCATGGTGGGCGGGCTGTCGAAGCCGTCCACGAGGACACCGCACTCGTCATTGGTGGAGTAGCTGAGCGGTCCGAGCATCCGGCTGCAACCGCGCTCGCGCAGCCAGCGACCGGCCGCGTCGAAGAGAGCGGCCGCGGTGTCGGTGTCGTCCGCGCACTCGAAGAGGCCGAACTGTCCGCAGTGCGGGTCGTGGCGCTCGGTGTAGCGGGGATCGACGATGGCGGCGATCCGTCCGACCACCTGGCCCTGCCGGCGGGCGAGGAACAACTGGACGGTGCCCACTTCATGGAAGGGATGGCGGGCCGGGTCGAGGAAGGCCCGCCGCTCACGCTCCAAGGGCGCCACCCACAGCGGATCATCCCGGTAGAGGGTGTAGGGCAGGCGGATGAAGGCGGTGACGTCGGCGCGGCCCTCGACAGTGGTGACGGTAAGGGTCATCGGGCAGCTGCCAGGATCGGGTCGGCGTCGGCGCGCTGACTTCCGACAGGTGCGGGTGAGGGGGCGCAGGTGTAGCCCAGGCGGCGGCCGGCTGCGGCGAACGCGTCGAGGATGCGGGCGACGTGGGCATCGGTGTGGACTGCCTGCAGGGACAGGCGGATCAGCGCCTGCCCCTCCGGCACCGCCGGAAACCCGACCCCGCTGGTGAACACGCCCTCGTCCAGCACGGCCTGCCACAGGCGCAGGGCCGGCTCGGTCTGGCCCATGCGAACCGGAATGATGGGAGTGGTCGATTCTCCCGTGTCGAAGCCCAGCGCCCGCAGCCCCTCGTTCACCTGCCGCGCCACCTCGAACACCCGCACGCGGCGTTCGGGCTCCGTCTCGATGATGTCCAACGCGGCGAGCGCCGCCGCGACCGCCGAAGGGGGCATCGCGGCGGTGAAGAGCATCGCCCGGGACGTGTGGCGCAAGAAGTGAATGACCTCGGCGGACCCGGCGACGACCCCGCCCACCGAACCAAAGCACTTGGAGAACGTCCCCGTGTACAGGTCGACCGCCCCGGGGAGAGCGAAGTGCTCGGACACCCCTCGCCCGCCGGCGCCGAGGAGACCGATGTCATGGGCTCCGTCAACGATCAGGCGGGCATGGTGCGCGACGGCCAGGGCGTGCAGGTCAGGGAGACGGCACACGTCACCCTCCATGGAGAACACGCCGTCCGTCACGATCACCTTGCCGGCGGCGGGATCGGCTGCGGAGAGCTGCCGCTCCAGCCGCGCCATGTCGGAGTGACGGTAGAAACGCTTCTCAGCCGCACCGAGCTGGACTGCATCGACCAGCGAGGCGTGGTTGGCGCGATCACTGAAGACGACATCACCGGGACCGAACAGAGGAGCCAGAGCGAGATTGGCCTGGAAACCGGTGGTGGTCACCATGGCCGCCTCGACCCCCAGGAAGGCGGCCAGTCTGCCCTCCAGGTCCTCGTGCAGCGGCATCGTTCCGCCGACCAGCCGGCTGGCCGAGCACGAGGTACCGAAGCGCAGCGCGGCCTGCGCTGCCGCCTGTGTGACGCGCGGGTCACCCGACAGCCCCAGGTAGTCGTTACAGGCGGCCATCACCACCCGCCTGCCCTCCAGGAGTGCTTCGCCGTTTCTGGAATCAAGAACCCGATACAGCGGCCGAGGCCCGCCGCTTGTCGCTGTCTTCATGTCCGCCGACAGCAGGTTGACCTTGTTGAAGACGTCCGACACGTTTTCTCCTCAGATGACACCTCGATGCCTTGCACACTCACAAGACAGTTCCTCTTGTCGTGAACAACGAGCGACCGAAGCGAAAGGGATCGCCGTGCACGGCTACACCGCCAACAAGGAGGACGTCCTCAAGCGGCTGCGCCGCATCGAGGGCCAGTCGCGGGGCCTGCAGCGCCTGGTCGAGGAGGACACCTACTGCATCGACGTCCGCACCCAGGTCAGCGCCACGACCACGGCGCTGCAGTCCTTCGCACTGACGATGATGGGCGACCACCTCCAGTCCTGCGTGGCCGACGCCATCGCGCAAGGAGGCGACCAGGCCCAGGGCAAGATCCCCGAAGCGCCCCAGGCGACCGCCCGCATGGTCCGCTCCTGAAACGGCTGCGGACCGGCCGGGGCGGTCAGTTCCGCGGGGCCCCGCCGCGTACGGCGGTGACGAGCCAGGAGCTGCTGCGCAGCCTTACTCCTCCGTCCGTCTCATGGCGCTGCAGGGCGGCCGTCAGCGCCTGACGGGCGTGGGCCTGCTGCTGTGGGGTGACCTGGTCGAGCAGGTGACGCGCGGGGCCTGAGTCCAGCATGAATGCCGCCGCATCCGCCGCGTCGGTGCCCCACTTGCCCGGTACCTCGATGCGCTGCACCTCGACATCGGTGAACCCGCCCGCCGCAAGCAGGCTTTGGATGCGGTCGGGATCGGTGAGCGAGAACATGCCGGGGCCGCCTGGCTTCCCGAAGTCGCCGGGCGGCACGATGGCCTTGAGTGAGGCCAGCGCCGCCAGCCACTCGTTGGCCTCGGCCTCGGCCGCGCAGATGAAGGCCAGCCGGCCTCCGGGACGCAGGGCGCGGTGGAGGTTGGCGAACGCGGCGACCGGGTCGGCGAAGAAGGTCATGCCGTACCGGCTGATGACCGCATCGAACCCCTCGGTTTCCAGAGGGTGGACCTGGGCGTCGCCTTGAACGAAGGAGACGTTCTCCACTCCTTCGTGCAGGGCGCTCTCGCGGGCCTTGCCCAGCATCGGACCCGACAGGTCCAGTCCGAGCGCCCGGCCGCGCCCGGCACGTCGGGCCGCGAGGCGGGTGGTGCGTCCGGCCCCGCAGCCGACGTCCAGGATGCGATCGGTCGCCGAGATTGCCGCGGCGTCCAGGAGGGGCTGGTTGAAGCCGTCGTTGACTGCGTCCCAGCGTTCCTGGCTGCGGGCCCACTGCGCGCCCTCGTATCCGTTCCACGCCTCGGCCTGCGCGGTGTTGACCAGGTGACCCATGGGTGAACTCCGTCCCGTCGGGACACCACGGGGCCCCGACCCTAGTATGGGCAAGTGCCCAAAGAGTATGGGCGTGCGCCCATACTTGCAATGGGCCGACGGAAAGGGGCTGTTGTGTCACCTCGTGGAGTGGCCATTCCGGATTTGCGCGAGCGGCTGTTCGCGGCCGCGGAGCGGGTAGTGGCCCGCGACGGCGCCGCGGCCCTGACCAGCCGCGCGATCACCGCGGAGGCAGACTGCGCCAAAGGTGTCCTGCACACGCACTTCACCGGCCTGGACGAGTTCGTCGCCGAGCTGCTCCTGGACCGGTTCGCGCGCAGCGCCCGCCAGGCCGAGGCGCTGCAGGCCAAGGTGGGGCAGGCCACGGTTGCCGACAATCTCCAAGAGGTCGTCCGCGCCCTGCTGGACTCCCTGCCTCCCGCGGTGGTGGGACTGGCGATGACCCGCCCGGCAGCCGCACTGCACACCCGGGAGGGCTTCCAGTCCGGCGCGCCCGCGTTCGACGCGATCCAGCACGCCTTCACCGCCTATTTGCAGGCGGAGCAGCACGCCGGCCGGCTTCCCGCCGACGCCGACACCGCGACGATCGCGCTCGCACTCGTCGGCACGACCCACCATCTGCTGATGACCCGCAGTCCCGGACCCGGTGGGGACACGGAGACAACCCAACGGCTGCTGGCAGTGCTCCTCGGCTGCTGAGCTGCCGCCGCTGACGAAGTCCTCGGTGCACGGTGTGCCGTGTCCGTCTCGGGGATCCACAGGCTCTCTGCAGGCGTTCCTTTCCGGCTTCCCTCCGGCGGGGACCTCGGGCGCGCGGGTCGGGCGGGTCAGTCTCCGGTGCTCGTGTGGCCCCCCTGGTGCACGGTGGTCCAGGTGCGGCCGCCGTCCTTGGACTCGTGGACGGCGTCGTTGCTGTCTGCGGCCAGGAGGTGGTCGGGACTGGCCGCGGTCAGCACGGAGCCCTGCCCGTCGCCCGGGAGGCGGCCGCGTTCGGTCCAGGAGGTCCCGCCGCCACCGGTGAGGATCCTGCCGCTCGTGGTGAGGGCGATCAGCTCGCCGGGAGCCGGTTGCTCCACGGCGGCCAGGGCCGGTGCGCCGGGAACCGGCTGGAAGGTGGCACCGCTGTCGGTGCTGTGCAACAACCCGTGGCGGCTGGTCGCCCACACCTCCTGCGGCGTCCCGGGGTGGGCGGCGAGGTCCCCGGCCGGGATCTTCGCGCGCTGCTCCCACGTGGCGCCGGTGTCCTTGCCGGCCCAGATCTGCGAGGTCTGGCTGCCGAGGCCGTAGAGGATGGGGCCGGCCTGCTGGAGGGGGTGGAAGTCGGCTTCGCCTGCGGCGGAGACGGTGGTCCAGGTCTGTCCGGCGTCGGTGCTGCGGATCAGGCCCAGACGCGGTGAGGACTCGGCGGGGTCGGTCGGTGAGGACGCGGCGTGGTCGGTGGGTGAGGGGTGGCCGCTGGCGAGGAAGATGCGCGGGCCGGTGACGGTGAAGCCCATCGTGTCCTGTTAGCGGTCGGCGATCCGTATGGCACCGGCGGGGGTGAGGCGGAAGACGCCGAGGTGCCCGGCGGCGTAGAGAGTGCCGTCGGCCGGATCGACGCCGAGACCGTGCAGGTGCCCGGTCCTCGGGTCGGCATCGCTCGTCGCACCGGCCTTGCCCTGCGCGGGCACGGTGTCGGGACTCGAGCAGGCGGTCAGCAGCAAGGCGCCGGTCGCCGCGGCGGCCGCGAAGGCGACTGTGCGGAAGCGGAGGGACATGTGAGGGTCCAGAACGCTTGGAGGGGAAGAAGGGCTGGCCGGCACGGGTGCGGGCAGCCGTTGCCGACTGCCCGCACCCGGGGTGTGTGGCTGCGGCTCAGCTCTTGCCGAGGAGGGTGTTCATCCGGGCGATCTCCGCGCTCTGCGAGGTGATGATCTGGCCGGCCATGTCCTTGGCGGGCTGGTATGTGCCCTCGGCCTGCTCGGTCTTGGCCATGCCCACGGCGCCCTCATGGTGCTTGATCATCATCGTCAGGAAGGCGGTGTCGAACGCCTTGCCCGAGGCCGATTCCAGCTGCTTCATCTCTTCGGCCGTCATCATCCCGGACATGTCGTGCCCCTCGTGGCCCTCGCCCTCGGCCGGGACCTGCTCGCCCCAGGAAGTCAGCCAGCCGGAGAGAGTCTTGATCTCCGGGTTCTGAGCCTTCTTGATCTCCTCGGCCAGCTTCTTCACCTCAGCCGACTCGGCGCGCGTCGCGGCAAGGTCGGCCATCTCGATGGCCTGACGGTGGTGCGGGATCATCCCCTTGGCGAACGCGGTGTCGGCCGCGTTGTGGTCGCCCTGCTGCGCGGGTGCTGAGGCGGAGGTGGACGGGGAGGCGGCGTCGTGCCCGTTGTGGGTCGAGCCGCTGCCGTTGCCGCCGCAGGCGGCGAGTACCAGGGCGGCGGTGGCGGCCGCGGACACGGCAGTGGCGCGGCGGATCAGGGAACGCTTGGGGCTCATGGTGCAACTCCTGCGGTGGGGCACGCGCGCGTCTGCGGGCGTACGGAAGTAAGGCGGGGCCGGGAGGCTGGCCGGCTCTCTGGGGCCGGGCATGCCGGGCCGCCCTATATGCGCAGGAGTTGCAGTTCACTCAAGGACGGCGGTGCCCGTCCGCAGGCGGTGGCGCCGGGGATGACCCCGTGTGCGAGGACCGCCTCGGCCACTGCGTGACCGGGGAGGACCGCGGGCGCGGGCAGAACCGGGGCGCCGGCCGTGCCGGTGGCGGCGCAGGTCGCGTCGGCGTGCTCGGCATGCCGGCCGCCTGTGCTGCCTGCCGGATCGCCGGCGTGGACGCACCCGTCCTGGCACGCGGCATCGTCGGCGATCGCCTTCTCGTGGCCTGCGGCCGACGCCTGGTGCGAACTGGCCGCCGCGTGTGCGCCGGCCGGCGCGGGGACGGGTTCCAGGCCGTGCATGGCCACCAGGCCCGTGAGGACGGCCAGGACGAGGAGCAGGGAGGAGCGCAGCCCGAAGGGCATCACCGCTCGCATCACCTGGCCGTCCATGTCCGCATCGTAAGCGCCCCCCTTGGCGGGTGGCGAGGCAAGGGCCGGATGACTACCCGTTGAGGAATACCCCTAGGGGGTATAGCGTTCAGGCCATCGAAGTCATACCCCCCAGGGGTATGAAGGAACTCTGCTTTTGGGGAGCGGTCATGCAAGCCGTCAATCCGCGTCGCTGGTGGGCCCTCGGGGTACTCGCCGCCGCACAGTTCATGGTGATCATGGACACGTCGATCATCGGCGTGGCGCTGCCCGAGATGCAGCGCGACCTGGGGTTCTCCCAGGGTGATCTGCAATGGGTGTTCAACGCCTACGTCATCGCCTTCGGCGGACTGCTCCTGCTGGGCGGCCGCCTCTCCGACCTGCTGGGCGCCCGCAAGGTGTTCGTGGCCGGCTGGAGCGTCCTGATCGCTGGCTCCGTCGTGGCCGCGGCCGCGCAGAGCGCGTGGGTCGAGGTTGCCGGCCGGGCCGTGCAGGGGGTGGGCGGCGCGCTGATCGCACCCGCCTCGATGACCCTGCTGATGATGCTCTTCGGTCACAGCCCCAAGGAGCTCGGCAAGGCCCTGGCCCTGTACGGCGCGGCCGCTCCGGCCGGCGGCACCGCCGGCGTCTTCCTGGGCGGGGTGTTCACCGAGTGGGCCAGCTGGCCATGGGTGTTCATCATCTACATCCCGATCGGCATCGCCACCCTGCTCGCCACCGGCCTGCTGCCGTCCGTCGCCGCCCGCCGCGGCGGTGGTGTGGACGTCCTCGGCGCGGCGGCGGTCACCGCCGGGCTCGCGCTCACCGTCTTCACCGTGGTCCGCGCCCCCGAGATCGGCTGGGGAGCAGCGCAGACGGTCCTTCAGCTGATCGCCGGTGCCGCCCTGCTGGTCGTGTTCGTCCTCATCCAGCGGTCCGCGAAGTCGCCGCTGATGCCGCTCGGCATCTGGCGCATCCCCGGTCTCGGCGTCTCCAACCTGGCGATGGCCTTGCTGGGAGCGGCCTGGATCCCGATGTGGTACTTCCTCAACCTCTACCTCCAGCAGGTCCTCGGCTACGGCGCCTTCGCCTCGGGAGCGGCCCTGCTGCCGATGACCGGCCTGCTGATGCTCTTCATGACCACCGCCAGCGCCCGCCTGCTCGGCCGCTTCGGCCCCAAGCCGCTCATCACCGGCGGCCTGCTGGTCCTGGCCGCGGGCCTGGTGTGGCTGTCGGCGGCCCGTCCCACCGGCAGTTTCCTCGTCGACGTCCTACCCGCCTCGCTGGTGGCAGCCCTGGGCATGGCGCTCGCCTACATCCCGACCCTCATGTCGGCCATGTCCGCCGCCCCGCAAGAGCAGGCCGGCCTCGCCTCGGGCATCGTCAACACCACCTACCAGGTCGGCTCCGCCCTCGGCCTCGCCGCCCTGACCGCGCTGGCCACCTCCCAGGGCGCGGGCGCACTCGGTGACCTGCCCGCCCTCACCGACGGCTTCAGCGCAGCCTTCCTCGCCGCCGCCGGCATCGCCGCCGCGGGCGCCCTGACCACCCTCGCCCTCATGCGCGGCAAGCCGCAGAGCCCGCCCGTCGAAACCGCCACCACCGAGGAGGCCCCACAGCGTCAGCACGCGGGCAACTGACCAGAAGAAGAGCGAGAGGGCCCGTCGATACCCATCGGCGGGCCTTCCCCTTGGCGAATGCGCGGCGGGAGGCAGGACCAGAGGCCCTGTGCCGCATGGGCGCCCGTAGCCGACGACCCCTCCGAGCATGGACAGTCCTCAGGCGGTGCGGCGCTACTTCCGGCGCCCGCCCTCCGGCGACCCTCGCGCTCTCACGCCGTAGATCTCTCATGCCCCAGGGACTCTCCCCGGTTGACGCGGCCGGAGGGTGCGGCGTGGCAGCGGCCCAGGTGCAGTGATCCGAAGTATCTGTTGCATATACCCCTGGGGGGTATATAATTGTGGTGTGAGCCCGCGGGAGCGGGGTCACACTGGACGGGATTGGGGATGACGGTCATGGATCACAGCGCACACCACACCAGCACCGCACACGACCACGCCGCGCACCAGGCGCACGCGGGTCGTACCGGACACCAGATGGGCCCGGTGACCTGGGGAGCCGCAGCAAAGGCGACGCTGCACTGCCTGACCGGTTGTGCGATCGGCGAGATCCTCGGCATGGTCATCGGCACCGCCCTGATGTGGGGCAACGTCCAGACGATGGCCCTGGCCATCACCCTGGCATTCCTCTTCGGCTACTCCTTCACCCTGTTCGCGGTCCGCCGGGCTGGACTGGACTGGAAGAGCGCGATCAAGGTCGCGCTGGCCGCGGACACCATCTCGATCACGGTGATGGAGGTCGTCGACAACGGCATCATCGCCCTGACACCCGGCGCGATGGACGCCCACCTGTCGGACGCGCTGTTCTGGACGGCGCTGCTGGGCGGCTTCGCCGTGGCCTTCGTGATCACCACCCCCGTCAACAAGTGGATGATCGGCCGCGGCAAGGGCCACGCCGTCGTCCACGCCTACCACTGACCCAGCCGTACGGCACCGCGCCCGGCCGCACCCTCACAGTGCGACCGGGCGCCGTCGCGTCCTGGGGCACTGGAGGTGCCCGTCCGATGGAAAACACGCCTCACGGCAGGTCCACGGCCGACGTGCCGCTATGCTCCCCGGCATGGCTGTGGCCCGGGCGACCCGTAGCGCGCCGCGGTCCCGCTCTCGTGCAGCGGGCCCGTGGCGAACGTGGGTGCTCGCCGCGCTCCTCCTGACCCTCATGTACACCCACGGTGTCAGCGCGGAAAGCGCCGCAGGCCATGCCCACCCCGGCGCGCCGACCAGCACGGCAGCCCTGAACGTTCCGGACGTGAATTCCGCCGGGCACAGCCACGAGGCGCCCGACCCGCACTCCGGCCAGGGGCACACCGACCACGGCCAGGGGCACACCGATCACCAGGATGCTCCGGAGCCCGATCACGCTGCCCATCAGTGTGTGTCCGGCCAGCCCCAACAGGGCGCTGCGCTGCCCGCTCCGTGCGAGACCTTGACCATTCACGGGCCTCCGTACGCCCATGCGTCCGCCGCCGCACGACCTGTCCCGGCCCTCAAAGCATCTGCTCCCGTGCCGGACTCAGTGGTCCTACGGATCTAAGCCTTCACGCCCGCCAACCGGTCGACGACCTGTCGGGCATACCCGTGAGCCAGCACCAGCACCAGCGGCGGCTCGGCCATGCCGTGCGACGAGCCTGGGCCGCCCGGCGATGGAGTGCGTACGCGCACCGAGGGCCGGCTCGCGTTGCGCCGTGCCCGACGGGCTCGATCTTCGGCTCCGTCCTGCCCGCCTGCCGTTGAGCCCAGCCCCCACTGAACTTCCCTCGAAGGATCCGCTTTGTCTTCGTCACCCAGCCTCGCCACCACGACCCCGCCCCCCAACCCGGCGCAGCCGACCCGCAGCCAGCGCCGCTCCCAGAGCAGAAGGGAAAGCGCCTCCTTGCCGTGGCGCTACCTCGGCTACGTCGGCTACTACGTGGGGGCCGGCCTCATCAGCGGAGCCGTCGTCCACCACCCCATGGCCCCCGCCCGCTACAGCATGATCGCCGGGTCCGGCGTACTGGTCTTCCTGCTCGCGACCGTCCTCAACGACCTCATCCTCGCGAAGGAGAGGCAGCCCCTGTCACGCATCCTGCGCGTGCTCGGCACCTCGACGATGCTCTCCTTCGGCCTGGGCATGCTCAGCGGCGGCATGCAGCACTTCGCAGATCTCCCCGAACGCTGTGCCGTGCTGATACCGCTCGGCATCGTCCTGTCCTTCGTCGCCTTCTTCTTGAAGGAGGCGAAGAGGCCCTGGCGTCGCATCTTCAGCCTCATGGGACTGGCCGTCCTCGTCGTCACGGCCCTCACCTTCCTCGGGCTTCGCCACATCGCCCCCACCATGGCCCAGTCCGGAGGCGGCCACAGCCACAGTGATGCCGTGCCCGAAAAGGGAAGCGGCGAAGGCCAGGAGGGCGGCAACGGCAGAGACACCACCAATCCGACCTCCCCGCCCACCTCTCCGGACGCCAACCACCCCAGCAAGGAGCCCGGACACGACGACGGACACCAGCACTGAGCCGACCCGCGTCCGCTGCCCCAAAAAGTCAGACGACAGCCGCGGTTGAGAGATCGCGGCAGGAGTGTCTGACCAGTCGGCGACCGGATGATCTGCTGCCAACCTGCTGCTGCCCTACGGGCGCCGCCGCCAGCGCGAACAGATCTCACATCGCTGAGAGCGGTGCGTATGCTGTCAGCCACCTGGCCAGGCAGGATCGGGCTGCCGTGTGGTCCGAACCAGTTGCTCAGGTGCGGTTGACTGGTGGTGACCACCAGTGCGGAGCCGGGAGCGTCGACGTGTTCGACCGCGTAGGTGGGGGGTGACCGGACCAAGCCCTGGTCGTAGGTCGGCCGTCCGCGGAGCCGCCACCGGTAGGTGGTGCCGTCCACGGTGATGAGCCGCGATCCTTTTTGACCAGTGCCATGTCCACATCCTTTCCGGAGTGACAGTAGTAAATGGCGACTCTGGCAAGCCGCCCTCAGGCCCGACCCGGCGACCGAGGGAGCGAGGAGGCCAACGCGGTGGACCAGAACACCCAAGAGCATTCGGGGTGTTCGGGGTGTTCGGCTGAGCATGAGTCCTGGCAACAGGACTCACTCCCGCTCAGTCTCTAGAATTGTGAGGCTGTACCGCCCCCGCCGTAAGGGTCGCTGGGAGTCGCTTGCCGAGGTAGTCGACCGGGCCCGGGTCGGTGTCCAGTGCCCGGGGGTCGAGGCCGGCGGGCGTCGCCCGTTGGCAGCGCGGTACCAGGTCCTCTGCGCTGATCCGGCCGCCGGTGCCGGGGGTGTCCAGTGCCCGCAGGCACGGGTTGTGGCTCGATCCGGTCGCAACACCGTTCAGCCCTTCATGGCCGGAAGCGGTCCGCCACGCGTCCAGGGTCGTGAAACGCTCGGTTCCCCATGTGAGCGACCAACTGCGCGTGCTGTGGTAGTTGTTGCCCTGAAAGTTGAGGACGCTCGGATTGTAGGGCGACTGGGTGTCGACCAGAGGGCCGCTGTCGGTGGCGAAGATGTTGCTGTGGACGCGCACGCCGCGCATGCCGTCGCGCAGTCTCAGGGCCGGGGGACGTTGGCCGGTCGCAGCGGCGGAGGCAAGGCCATCGGTCCGCATCACCACCGTGTTGTGGTGGATGGACAGGTCCTTCAAACGGGTGCCGTAGGCGACAATGCCTCCGTACTCCGGCAGCCTTCGTGCGTCGTCCCAACTGATGTTGAAGCGGACCACATTGTCCTTGTGGGCGCCGGTCGGCCTGCCGGAGTAGACGAGGAATCCCGGTCCGTCGTTGTGGTAAGCGAGGTTGTACTGCACAACGGAGGAGGACACGTTGTTGTCCAGGCCGAACCCGCCGCCGTCGACCCGTGAGCCGGTTCGGTTGCGATAGGAGCGGTTGTGCTCCAGCACTACACGCGTGGAGTCGTACGTCCAGATACCTTCGGGGCCCTCGTCGGCATCGGTGGCGGACTGCGTGCCGTTGTCGTGGGCCACCGACCGCGTCACTTTCGCGTCCTTGACGCTGCCCAGTGCGATACCGCTGCCGGTGTTGCGCCGGTTGTTCCGGGGGTCACCGGTGTTGGAGTACGCGTTGACCCGCTCGATCCGCAGCCCTGTGTTGGCGTAGGCGGGGCGGGCGGCGTCGAACTCGGGCCCGTAGAAGATGAGTCCCGCTTCGAGGTTGTGGTGCACGGATGTGTCCGCGATCCGTACGTTGCTGAAGCCGGTGACGGAGTTCTTGTCCGCGCCGACGCTGATTCCGTTCTGGAATCCCCTCGCTTCCACCTTGGTGATGGAGACGTGCTCGAGGCGTCGGGTGCCGGGAAGGCTGTTGCGCAGGGCGATCCCTGCCCCTTCGCGAAGCGCCTTGCGATCACCGACCAGCGCGATGTTCCTGATCTCCACGCCGGCGGTGTTGTGGACCGTGATGCCGGACGTGCCGCGCGGGACGATCGTGGCCCGGCCCTCGCCGTAGGAGTCGATCACGACGGGCCGGGTCGGGCTGCCTGCTTCCCCCTTCTCCAAGGTGAGGCGGCCGCGGAACCGCTCGCCGCCACGCAGTCTGAGGCGGTCGCCGGGGTGGAGGCGCGCGCCGTCGGCGTGGTCCAGGGTTCGCCAGGGCTTCTGCGGCGACATGCCGTCGTTCTTGTCGTCGCCGTCCGGGCTGACGTAGAAGGTGAAGGGGCCGCCGCTGGCCGGGCGCGCCGGGCGGTAGACCGCCGGTGCCCCCGGTACCTCGCACCCTGTCACCAGCAGAAGCACTGTGGCCGAGATTCCGATGACGGTCCGATCAGTCCGGCTCCGCTTCACCGCGTTCACGCGCACCCCTTCGGGACGTCTCTGTGCCCAATACGGACACAACACAGCAGAATGAAAGAAAAGTGGTGCCGAAACGCCGAAGTGGGCGCCCGGTGCGACGGTTACGCCATGAGGGGTGACGGCGGCGCGGTGCTCTTGCTCTGCGGACCGGGGGGCGGGACGAGCTGGGACGGTGTCGGCTCAGCGGCCGCGACCATCCGTCGCGGGCTGGGGGCGGACCGTCCCAGCGCCTTGACGGTCCAGCCGGCGGACCGCCACTCGTCGTGCGCAAGTGCGTTGCGCCCGTCGATGAGGACGGGGGTGCGGACCACCCGGGACAGCTTGACCGGATCCAGCTCACGGTACTGGGCCCATTCGGTGAGGTGCAGCACGAGCTCCGCGTCCTTGCAGGCTGTCAGCAGGTCGGTGTCGCAGTACAACTCCGGGTGGGCCAGAGCGGCGTTCGCGGTGCCCTCGGGGTCGTGGACCCGGACGTCGGCGCCCTCCGTGCGCAGCGCGGCCGCGATGGCCAGCGCGGGCGAGTCGCGTACGTCGTCGCTGTCCGGCTTGAAGGTTGCGCCCAGGACGGCGACGCGGCGGCCGGTGAGGTCGCCGCCGGCCATCCGGCGGGCGAGTGCGACGGTCCGGGTCCGTTGGCGTCCGTTGATCTCGTCCACCTGGTCGAGGAACGCCACCGCGGGGCCGGCCCCCAGTTCCTGGGCACGGGCGGAAAACGCGCGGATGTCCTTGGGGAGGCATCCGCCGCCGAAGCCCACGCCGGCGTTGAGGAACCGGCGTCCGATCCGGGTGTCGTGGCCGATGGCGTCGGCGAGGGTGACCACGTCCGCGCCCGCGGCGTCGCAGACCTCCGCCATGGCGTTGATGAAGGAGATCTTCGTGGCGAGGAAGGAGTTGGCCGCGACCTTGACCAACTCGGCGGTGTTCGGGTCGGTGCAGATGTAGGGGACGCCCGCTTCCAGCATCGGTGCGTACACGCGGCGGAGGGTCTCATCCGCCTGCGGGCTGTTCACGCCGGTGACGATCCGGTCCGGCCGCAGGGTGTCGTCGACGGCGTATCCCTCGCGCAAAAACTCGGGGTTCCATGCGATCTCGACCCGCACCCCTGCGGGTGCCAGGTCCGCGACGCGGTCGGTCAGGCGCTCCGTCGTGCCCACCGGGACCGTGGATTTGCCGACGACGAGGCAGGAGGAACGCAGGTGCGGCACGAGGCCGTCGATGACGCTGTCGACGTATTGCAGGTCGGCCGCTCGGGAACCGGCCTGTTGCGGGGTGCCTACGCAGATGAAGTGGACCTCGCCGTGCGCGGCCGCTTCGCTGAGACGGGTGTTGAAGCGCAGGTTGCCGCAGGCGAGTCCTTGGGTCAGAACCTCGTCCAGGCCTGGCTCGTAGAAGGGAGGTCTGCCCTCGGAGAGGGCGGTGATCTTCTCGGTGTCGACGTCGACACCGAGGACGTCGTGTCCGATGGCGGCCATGCACGCGGCGTGCACAGCTCCGAGGTAGCCCGTGCCGATGACGGTCAACCGCATGCGGGGAACTCCTTTCGCGCAAAGGCGGGTTGGGTGCCGCAGGTCAAGGGGTGTAGCCGTAGGGGTTGTGCTGCTGGAAGTTCCAGGCGTCGCGGCAGATCACGGCCAGGTCCCGCCGTGCGGTCCAGCCCCAGGCCGCCGTGACCTTCGCCGGGTCGGCGACGAGCTCGGCGACATCGCCGGCCCGGCGGGCGGTGACGCGGTAGGGGATCGGGCGGCCGGAGGCCTCCTCGAAGGCGCGCACGAGCTCCAGGACGGAGGCGCCGCGGCCGGTGCCGAGGTTGAAGACCCGCATGCCGGGTCCGTCGTCGATGTGGTCGAGGGCTGTGCGGTGCCCCTCTGCGACGTCGACGACGTGGATGTAGTCGCGGATGCCCGTGCCGTCGGGCGTCGGGTAGTCGTCTCCGAAGACGCTGAGAGCGTCGCGGCGACCCACGGCGATCTGAGTGAGAAACGGCATGATGTTGTTCGGCACCCCGCGCGGGTCCTCGCCGAGCAGTCCCGTGGGGTGGGCGCCGGCGGGGTTGAAGTACCGCAGGGCCAGCACTCGCAGCTCCGGCAGGTGCCGGCACAGGTCCGAGAGGATCCGCTCGCAGGTCCATTTGGTGGTCGCGTACGGGTTTGTCGGTGCGGCCGGGGACGCCTCGGTCAGCGGGACGCTCGTGGCGTCACCGTAGATGGAGCAGGAGGAGGAGAACACGAGCCGGTGCACCCCGTGCGCGTGCATGGCGGAGACCAGGGCCGTGGTGCCGCCGACATTGATGTCGTAGTAGGCCAGGGGAATGCGCACCGACTCGCCCACGGCCTTCTTCGCGGCGAAGTGGATCACTGCGTCGATCCGGTGGCTCGCGAAGACGGCGTCCAAGGCCTTTCTGTCGCGTACGTCGGCCACGTGGGCCGCGGCGATCGGGCGGCCCGCGATCTTCGAGATGCGTTCGAGGGCCTCGGGGGAACTGTTGGAGTGGTCGTCGAGCACGACGACCTCGTCGCCGGCGCGGAGGAGTTCCACGCAGGTATGGCTGCCGATGAAGCCGGCGCCGCCGGTCACCAGGATGGTCCGGGTCATGGAGGACCTCGTTTCTTCTTCTGTCGCGAAGGCCGTCACCAGGCGTAGAAGCCGGTGAGGTAGGTGGGGAAGACGCCGGCGGCGAGGGTCAGGGGGAGCAGGCACAGCAGGCCGGCGGTGATCGGGAGCGCGGCGGTGTGCAGGGCTCGCGAGGCGGGGACGCCGGCGGCGCGTGCGGTCTCCTTGATGTGCAGCACACTGATCGCGAGGGTCACCGCGGCGTACGAGATCGAGCCGAGGATGCACAGGAACACATAGCCGACGGCAGGACCGGTGAACTCGCCGACGATGGCGGCCCCGGACAGGAACAGGGTGATCAGCAGATAGGGGAGGACGGTCCGCAGTGGAAGGTGCTCCAGGCCGATGCGCTTCTTGGGCGTGACCTTGAACGTGATCTGGCGGGGCCGGATCCTCTGCGCCACTGCGGCCAGTACGCCCCAGGCCACGAACGGCCAGCGGGAGAGAGCGAAGAGCCAGATCTCCCAGCCGAGGACAGGGGCGTTCCTGGGGCGCATCAGGCCGCGGCGGCGGCACAGGAGCGTCAGCAGGATCAGCCAGACGGACATGCTCCAGAAGTGCGCGAGGAACTCCGCATAGTTGACGTCGATCCACGGGGTTCCGGTGATGGCGGCGACCGGTGGCAGCAGGAGGCCCACGATGGTGGCCGTGGCGAGGAGGGGGTAGTACATCAGTGCCGCGGCGAAGCGGATGCGCAGTTTCAGGGGCATCCGGCCCAGATGCCGCGGCACCATGCCCAGGAGCATCACCGTCAGGCTGCGTGACCACTGGAACTCCTGGGTGATCATGGCGTTGAAGGTGAGGGGTCCTTCGCCGTGGGCTTCCGCGTCGATCGCGAACACGCCCTGCCAGCCGGCCGAGGTGAGCAGGAATGTGGTCGAGAAGTCCTCGGCGAGCTCAGGGCCGAGACCGCCGATGTCGCGCAGCGCCGTCGTGCGCACCGCGTAGTGCGAGCCGATGCAGACCGGAGCGAGGCCGGCGGAGTGGCCGAGCTGCACGGGGCCGTGGAACATGGCCTCGCGATGCAGCCGTCCCCGGGCCGCCCAGGAACCGTCGGCGTTGGAGTCGCAGACACTCGGTGCCGCGACGTACCCGACGGCCGGGTCGGCGAAGGGCCGGACCACTTCGGCGAGGTACCGGGGCCCGGGGACGTGGTCGCAGTCGAGCTGGGCGACCACGTCGTAGTGCGCGTATCCCCAGTGGTCGTAGAAGTAGGCGAGGTTGCCCTCCTTGCACCGGGTGCGTCGCGGCCAGTCGGCGCGGTGGTAGTCCGCGTGGCCGAGTCGGCAGGAGACGCCGACGCCGCGAGCCCGGCACCAGTCGAGGATCTCCGCGGTGGGGTCCTCGTCGCAGAGCCAGACGTGGTAATCGTCAGGGAAGTCCTGATCGAGCATTGCCTCCAGGGTGGTGCGGGCGATGTCCCAGCCCTCGGAGGGGGCGCGCGTGACGACGAAGGCGGTGCGCAGCGCGGGGACGGGGACCCGCGGATTGAAGCGCCGCATCCGGATCAGTGCGACGAGGAAGTGCACGGGCAGGTAGGTCAGATAGAGCATCAGCGCGCTGTTGACGATCATGCCCGGCCAGCCGAGGCGGTGGGTCGGCTGGAGCCACCACACCCAGAACCAGACCAGGCAGGCCGCCCAGCCGACAGAGAGCAGCAGGACCAGGAGACGGTCGGAGCGTGAGAACGCCCGTACGAAACAGGAGGGGCGGTAGGTCAGTCCGCGGGAGAGGCGTGCCAGGACGGGGCCGTCGGGACCGATGGAGGCCACCGAACCCTGCGACAGGGCGCGGATCTCGTGGCCGAGGGCCGCCCATTCCTCCGGTGCACCGGGGGCCGGGCGGGAGAGCGGGGAGTCCTTCTTGAGGCCGGCCCCCAGGACGGGCCCTTGCTCCAACGACGTCATGGCAGACAGATCTCCAGGCGGTGCGACAGGGGTCTGTGGCGTGAGGGGTCTGTGGCGTGAGGGGTCTTGGTGTGAAGGGTGGGAGGGACGCCGGGGCCGCGAACGGGGATCGGTGCTGCGACCGCGGACCGGTCCGGCCACGGCGGACTGCTCGGCCGATAGCGGTCCGCGGGCCCGTCGTGCAGGCGGGCGGGCCTGGTCAGCCGTTCGCGGCGGCCGGTTCGGAGGCTGCCCCGGAATGCATGCCAACGGCGGACGGGGCGGGGATGGCCTGGTGAGCGACCGACGCCGAGGACGGGGGGACCGTCTCGGCCTGGCCGCCGCGGATCGCCGCGGCCGAGACGCCGAGCAGGTCGGGGCGGGCGCCGAAGTAGGCGATGGTGCGGCGCAGGCCCTCAGTGAGGTCGATCTCGGGCGCCCAGCCCAACACCTCGCGTGCCCGGGTGATGACCGGGCGCCGACGGACCGGGTCGTCGACCGGCAGCGGGTGATGGTTCACCACGGATGCCGAACCGGTCAGGGTGAGCACCGTTTCGGCTAGTTCGCAGACGGTGCGCTCGATGGGGTTGCCGAGGTTGAACGGGCCCATTTCGCAGGAGTCGAGGAGTGCGAGGAGGCCGCGCGTCAGGTCGTCGACGTAGCAGAAGCTGCGCGTCTGGCCACCGTCGCCGTAGATGGTGATCGGTTCGCCGGTCAGGGCCTGGGTGATGAAGCTGGACACCACACGCCCGTCGTGCGGTCTCATCCGCGGCCCGTAGGTGTTGAAGATCCGCGCGATTCCCACGTCGAGACCGTGAGCTCGGCGGTACGCGGCCGACACCGCCTCCGCGAAGCGCTTCGCTTCGTCGTAGACGCTGCGTGGACCGATGGAGTTGACGTTGCCCCAGTACGTCTCCTCCTGTGGGTGGACCAGCGGGTCGCCGTAGATCTCGCTGGTCGACGCGAGGATGAACCGGGCGCCATGACGGAGGGCCAGACGCAGGGCGTTCTCCGTTCCGCGGCTGCCCACCGCGAGCGTCTCCAGCGGGCGGCGCAGATAGTCCGGCGGGGAGGCGGCGGAGGCGAGATGGGCGACGGCGTCGACCTGGCCGGCCACGTCCACGCCCTCGCTCACGTCCACGCGTCGCAGCTCGAAGGCCGGGTCGGACAGCAGGTGGGCGACGTTCTCCAGAACGCCGGTGGAGAAATCGTCCAGGCACACCACCGCATCGCCGCGTCGCAGCAATGCCTCGCACAGATGAGACCCCAGGAAACCGCCGCCACCGGTGACGACAACGCGCATGTCACTCTCCAGAAAGGGGGAAGGGGACGGAATCGCGCCTCACGCGCAGGTGCTCGTATCGCTGCTCGTCGGCGCCGAGCAATTCCGTACACATAGGAGGAGAGTATGGGCATATATAAGCTTTTTTATGGAGGCCCGTGCAGCTTAGGTCTATTCGGTGGGGGTAATGGGAAATCGAACATGTGGAAAACCCCCGCTCCGGGGGGTTCCGCGTTCGAACGGCGCATTCCTTTGCTTCACGCGCGTGGGTGATGCCTGACCGGCAGGGTCTGGGGCAATGGAGGCTGTGGAGCCTGCGGCTGGAGGACCATGTGCTGCTGGTTGCCGCCGACTGGCGAACAAAGTCACCTGCTCTCGGCCTGGGGCCACCCCCGCTGTATAGCTGAATCGGAGCCGGTCTCGAACCGCGCCTGACAGGCAGTCACGTCCGTCACCGCAATCGGGGTGCGCCGCCCTCCTGCAGCGCGTATCGCCACGGCCGCGAGGTACGGCTCCACCCGACTGAGCGAGGCACCGCCCTGACTCACCTGCCCGCCGCAGCACCCGCCGTGCCGGGACGGGACGCGTACGTGTCCGGTGGGTCGAGGCGGGCGTAGCCAGTACCTTTCGGCGAACTCCGAGAATGTGGCGGCTCTTTCTCCCCTCTGGCAGGGCAGGTTGACGCCGTTGTCGACGGCCAAGCGGTCTGCGTTCAGCATCACGCGGTGGCAACTTCCACGTGCGTGAGAACACGGACCTTCGTGCCGTCCGACGGCACCCTCGGCCGACGTGTGCCGCTGGCAGCCGCTGGCGGCTCAGCCGTGGTGTCGAAGCCCTGGCCTCGCCCGGCCGGTAGGGCAACGGGAATCCTCGGGCAACCCCGGCGGCAGGCGGCGTGATGCATCCGGGTGCCGGGCGGAGCGACCCGCGTCGCCGCATCGCGCAGCCTTCGGCCGGCCGGCTTCCGCCGGAGGCCCGATTCCCGCCCTGCCCGCCGGTTGCCCGTCGCGCGCCGTTCAGCTCGGTGACCCGGCGCGGTCACGGCCTCCCAGAACAGTGCGGTCCAGCCCCCCCAACGCACGCCAGTCCCAGGAGCAGCCGTGAACGCACCTCCCCCTCAGAACCCCGACAGACGCGCCCTGTTGAAGACGGCCGTGGCCGTCCCCGCGGCCGGCGCCCTCGCAGGCTCCGCGTTCGTGGCCGGCGCCGCGCCCGCCCACGCAGACGGGCCGAGCAGCCAGCGCCGCTTCGACACCGAGGCCCCCCGGTTCGCGCTCGCGGTGCTGCCGGACACCCAGTACCTGTTCGACGCGGACAGCGCCGACCCCGAGCCGCTGCGGGCGACGTTCCGCTATCTGCTCTCCCAGCGCAGTGAGGCGAACGTCGCCTTCATGACTCACCTCGGCGACATCACCGAGCACGGCACCCGCGACGAGATCGACCTGGCCTCCAACACGTTCGGTCTGATCGACCGCCGCATCCCCTACAGCGTCCTGGCCGGCAACCACGACATCGCCTCCGGCGACGACCAGCGCGGCGACACGCCCTACCTCGACGCCTTCGGACCGCACCGCTTCTCCTCCGCCCCCACCTTCGGCGGCGCTTCCCCGGACGGCTACAACAGCTACCACCTGCTGCGCGCCGGCGGCCGCTCCTGGCTGGTCCTCGCACTGGACTGGCGGGTGTCCGCCGCGGGCCTGAGCTGGGCACAGGATGTCCTGGACGCCCACCCCGAGGTGCCGGCCATCCTGACCACCCACGACCTGGTGTGGGCGCAGGACGACGGCACCGCCCACCTGTCGGACAACGGCACCCGCATGTGGGACGCCCTGGTCAAGGGCAACGACCAGATCTTCCTGGCGCTCGGCGGACACTACTGGCCGCCCGGCCGCACGGTTTTGAAGAACAACGCCGACAACGATGTCCACCTGCACATCACCAACTACCAGGACCGCTACTACGGCGGCGCGGCCATGATCCGCCTCTACCACTTCGACCTGGTGCGCAATGTCATCGACATCGAGACCTTCTCCCCGTGGTTCCTCGCCCGCGACCCGGAGGCCCGCACGCCCCTGGAGGCGGAGACGCTCGAACTGAGCGGCCCGGTCGACCGGTTCAGCCTCGCGATCGACTTCGACGAGCGCTTCGCGGGCTTCGCCCCGGTCGTCCCGCCGAAGCCGCGTCCGGCCGCCGACGTCCTCGTGCGCGGCACCCTCGCCTACTGGCGGTTTGACACCTCTGGCGTGTCCCTGCCGGCGGCGGGAGCCCCGGTGCCGGACGGGACGGTCGTACGGGACCTGTCCGGCCACGGCAACGACCTGACCGTCAGCCGCCTCAACGACAGCGCCGCCCAGGCCCTCACCGTCTCGGCCGACCACCACCCGGGCCAGCCCGCGCACGCCAGCCTGCGCTTCGACGGCGGCAAGAGCCCCAACCGCGGCGCCATCCTGACCACCGGCCCCCGCGCGCCTCTCAACAGCGAGAAGTTCCTGCGCGGCTACACCATCGAGACGTTCGTGCGGCTGCCGGAGCCCTTCGAGGGCGACCATTCCTGGATGGGCATCCTGAGCTGGCAGGGCCGCAACGGCGACGCGGGCAAGACCACCGGCTGGTCGCCGCTGGAGCCCACCTGCAGCCTCAACCTCTCGCCGGAGCGCTTCTTGCAGTTCGTCGTCTACCCCGAGCGGCAGGACGCCGATCCCACCTCGTGGAGCCACGCGCTGCCGGTGGGACGGTGGACGCACATCGCCGTCGTCAACGACGGCCGCCGCACGGTCGTCTACGTGGACGGCTCGAAGATCGCCCGCAATCCCACCCAGCCCTCCACCGGCATCGCCACCCTGGGCAAGCCCTTCACCCTGGGCGCCACCCAGTTCGACGAGACGTTCGGGCAGGGCTTCTACGGGTGGATGGGCGACACCCGCATCGTCAACCGCGCACTGACGCCGAAGCAGTTCCTGACGCCGTTCGATTGACCGGCGCCCCGGGGCCCGGGACGGTACGACAGCACAGCCATGCTGTCGTACCGTCCCGGACGGATCACCACCCACCCAGACCGCCGCAACCTGCACATGAACGACTGCCTGCCCCGGCTCCTTGAGTGTCATGACTGCACCGGCCCCGGAGGTGTCTATGAGGCGGTGCAGCCGCCGTCGACGTTGAGGAAGTGCCGGTGACGAAGGAGGCGGCCGGGGGAGTGTGGTCGGTGGCGTACTCGAGGGCTGCGGACTTGGCCAGGCCGACTACACATCACGAAAGCCACCGATGTCATGTCATGCGGCAGGCAGAGCCGCAACATCACCGACCGGTGGGTTGAGGCGAGCGAAGCCTTCCTGGCGTTGGTAAGGGAAGTACGGGTAGGCCGCTACCTTGCTGCTCGCCGCATTGAGTTTCGCCAACTGGTCGGGCGTGAGAGTCCAGCCGACGGCGCCGAGGTTCTGACAGAGCTGCTCTTCGTTGCGGGCGCCGATGATGACGGAGGAAACGGTCGGCCGCTGGAGCAGCCAGTTGATGGCGATTTGCGGAATCTTCTTGCCGGTCTCCTGAGCGATCTCGTCAAGGGCGTCGACCACGCGGTAGAGGTGTTCATCCTCGACCGGCGGGCCGTAGTCCGCGGTGTGGTGCAGTCGGCTATTGGCCGGCAGGGGCTGGTCGCGGCGGACCTTGCCGGTGAGCCGTCCCCAGCCGAGGGGGCTCCAGACGAGGGCTCCGAGCCCCTGATCCAGTCCGAGGGGCATCAGCTCCCATTCGTAGTCGCGGCCGATGAGGGAGTAGTACACCTGATGCGCGACATAGCGCGGGTGGCCGTACCTCTCCGCGATCGAGAGGGACTTCATCGCCTGCCACCCGGAGAAGTTGGAGATGCCGAGGTAGCGAACCTTTCCTGCTCGTACGAGATCGTCGAGTGTGGACAGGACTTCCTCGATCGGCGTTCCGGCGTCAAAAGCGTGCAGTTGGAACAGGTCGAGGTAGTCGGTACCGAGCCGGCGCAGGGCGTCCTCGCATGCGGTGATCAGACGCGAACGGGAGGAGCCCGCATCCCCTGGGCCGTCACCCATCGGCAGGCTGGTCTTGGTGGACACGATCACCCGGTCCCTGCGGCCTTTGATCGCTTCGCCCAGAACCTCCTCAGAAGCGCCGCCGGAGTACACGTCGGCGGTGTCGAACATCGTGATCCCGGCGTCCAGGCAGATGTCCACGAGGCGGCGTGCCTCTCGCGCGTCGGTGTTGCCCCAGGCGCCGAACAGCGGTCCCTGGCCGCCGAAGGTGCCGGCGCCGAAACTCAGTGCGGGGACCTTGAGGCCGGATGCACCCAGCCGCCTGTATTCCATGGCTGTACCCTCTCTCGCTGCCTGACTAGCTAATGGTTCTGGAGTTCCGTTAGTGTGTTCCTCAACGTAGCAGACGTGCGCGATTAATGGAACTGGAGTCCCGTTATGGGGTTTGAGGGTGCGGATCCGGGGACCATCCGTCCTGGAGGGCGCACGGCGCGGGTGCGGTCGGCAGTGCTACAAGCGGCTGGGGACGCCTTGGCCGAACATGGCTTTGCCCACCTGGACCTCGCCGACATCGCGCGCCGTGCCGAGGTGGGCAAGACCACCGTCTACCGCCGCTGGGGAACGGTGACCAACCTGGTGGCTGACCTGCTTGTGGACATGGCCGAGCAGTCACTGCCGCGTACCGAGACCGGCTCGCTGCTCGGCGATCTCAAGGCCAACGCCCGGCTCGTGGAGCGCACCTTGGCCGACCCGCGGCAAGGAGCGCTGTTCAAGGCGGTGATCGCCGCCGCCACCTGCGAGGCCAAGACAGCTGAAGCCCTGCACAACTTCTACGACATCCGAGTCAAGGAGTGGGCGCCCTGCGTCCAGCAAGCCATCGAGCGGGGCGAGGTGCCTGAGGACACCGATGCCCACGAGGTCATCCGTGCTGTCTCCGCCCCCCTCTATTACCGCCTGCTGACCACGGGCGACCGTCTCGACGAAGCCGCCGCGGACCAAGCCGCCGAGGCCGCCGCAGCCGCAGCGCGCGCGGGAGCATACCTGCGGGGTGAGCGAGATCTTGCGTGACCAGCTTCCTGTACCCGCCTGAGTGCTGGTCACCTTGCGCGCGATCGCCGGGGCATAGGGGCTCAAGACTCCGTCGACCTCGGCGGCAATCTCGTTGAGGCGGCCGAGCATGCGGGCGACCACGGGAGCGAGCGCCTGGACAACGAACAGGCGGATCGCGGCCACGCGTCCCCGCTGGACGCTGAACCCCAGGCGATCGAGGCGGAGTCGAGAGCCTCCGTGGTCATGAGTTGCCCTACTCGCAGGCCGGGAAAGAGCCATCGGCCCTGCGGGCGGCGGTCATGGTGCTCAGACGAGTACGGGCAGCAGCCGCACGCTGCCGTCGCGGCTGGCGGTGGTGAGGAGGGTGGCGTCAGATGAGAACGCCACCGCGAACACCATGCCGGTGGGGACGTACCCGAACTCGGCGCGCGTGATGCGCACATCCTGATCGGAAACGTTCCAGGTCATAGGAAGCGCCGCCGCACCGCCGTCAAGGCCACCGCCGACGGCTACTGCCGCTACGCCTTCGCCGGAGCCTCCACGACGCCGGTCGCCACCGCCGCAGGTGACTGCGTCACCTGACCGACCCCAGGGGCGGCTCCGGCGACATGCCCAGCCCGCAACCGTTCCTGATCGGCCTCGCGCTCTGAGCGATCACCTTCGTGCTGGTCTTGCAGGTGGGGCGCGGCACGTGTCCCACGCTCCGGGCCAGATCCTCGGTCGTGGTTCAGGCTCAGGCACGGCGACCCAGCACGGTGCCGGGCAGCCACGAGGTTCGCTCTCTGTTCGCTCAGGCGCAGCGGCGGCCGTGATCGAAGGGCAGCGGCGTCCGTGGCGCTGCGCGCACGTGGCCAGGCCGATGGCACGGTGAAGGGCGAGACCTGCTCGATGGGCTGGTCCAACTGCAGCTGCGGGCACCGCTGTTCGTTGCGCGGGTCTGACGGCAGCGGAACTCGGCATATGAGTCGACCCCCAGGTATGTGCGGCGGGCCCGCGCACGGATCCGTATGGCTAGGGACAGCAGCACGAAATGGCCACCGTTTGTGGACAGACTGAGAACTAAATGTGTGGAAAATCTGTAGGCTCATCATCACAGTCGGTGGCGTCTCCCACTCGAGGCGGTTGGGAGAGCGTGATGACCGCAGAGCCTTCGGTTGACACGAGTGTGTCGGGAGCGTGTCTGATCTTGCCGCTGGGCGGAGAGATGGACTGGCAGACCGCTCCGTTCTTTCGCACTCGGCTTGTGGATGAGATCGCGCGGGGTCTGCGGTGTGTGGTGGTGGACCTGTCGGGGGTGTCGTTCTGTGATTCGGCCGGGCTGAATGTGCTGCTGTGGGCCTGGCGGCAGGCGGAGGGAGCCGGGTCCGTACTGGTGCTGGCCTCTGTGCCGCCGAAGTTGCAGCGGATGCTGACCATGACTGGGGTGGACAGCGTCCTGCGGGTGTATGGCTCCGTCACCGAGGCTGAAGCCGAGATGGTGGTCGGCGGGGCCTGAGCCAGCGTGGTCAGGCGGGTTTACCGGTGTTCTTGCTCCTGGGCTGGACATCGCCGCAGCCATAGTGGAACTGGGCGTGGCTGCGGGCTCAGGGGCGCATTGATACCGGCCAGCTGCGGAAGCCTTGGCACGGAGCACCGCTGTCGCGAGCACCGAGGGCCGGCCGGTCCTGGCCGGCGATGTCACCTGCGGGCTGCGGTCTGGTGGAACGTCACGGTCAGCAGCACTCATCGCTGAATGAAGGTCATGGTTGACAGGCATGCACCGGTGGGAAACCGTTCGCGGTGGCGCAGCGGGAAACTGCAGCTCAAGGCAGATGCCGCCGGACACATCGAGTGGGAGGTCTCGGTCGACTCCACAGTCTGCCGCGCCCACCAGCACTCCGCGGGGGCCCGGAAAAGGTGCCTCTATGGGCTTCGTCAAGCTGTAGCCGGGGTGGGTGGCTGGTAGAAGGTGCCGTCTCGGAGCATCGCGTAGAGGACGTCGATGC
>NZ_JBIAQC010000011.1:0-314651 GCF_042888685.1 Streptomyces sp. NPDC002779 | reverse complement strand
CACCACCCCCCGGATCATCAACCGCAACAAGGGGGGGAAGTCATGCCGGACCCGAAGGCCGGAGGCCCCATTGCGGAGCCACGAAGAAGGTAACGCGGGGGGTGGACAGGTACGTGGTGCTGGTGCTGGTGCTGGCGCTTCGGTTGCTGGTGCTTCGGTTGCTGCGACGAGTGCGGATGACCGGGCCGTCGCCCTCGCCGTCGGTCCCCCGGGCGAGGTCCGGCCATCCGCGGTCCCATGCGGCGCCGGCCGGATCAACCGGCCATCGGGCCCGCCGTGCCGGCCAGGGCTTCCAGGTCGCTCTTGCGGACCTTGATCACCAGCCATGCGGTGGCCAGGGCGAGGACGCCCATCGCGGCGGCCGCCACGAAGCCCATGGAGATGCCCTGCGTGAGCACCGCGTGCCCCCAGGGGCCGGGCATCTGGTGCGTCTCGGCGAACTGTGCCTTCTGCTCCGGCGAGGCCTCTGCCATGAACCGCGGCAGTTGCTTCTCCGCCTCCTCCTTGCTGGCGGAGCCGAACACCGTGGTCAGGATGGACAGACCGAGCGCCCCGCCCACCTGCTGGGTGGTGTTGAGCAGTCCGGAGGCGGCACCGGCCTCGTGCTGGGCGACCCCGGAGACGGCGGTGATCGTCAGCGTCACGAAGTTCAGCCCCATGCCCAGGCCGAACAGCAGCATCGGCCCCAGCACTCCGCCCACGTAGGAGCTGTCGGCGCTGATCAGTGCCTGCCAGGCCAGTCCGATCACGACGAGCGTCGAGCCGGCCACCATGAAGGGCTTCGGGCCCAGCACCGGCAGGAACCGCTGCGACAGACCCGCGCCGATGGCGATCACCACGGTCACCGGAAGGAAGGCGAGGCCCGCTTCGATCGGGGTGTACCCCAGCACGTTCTGCACGAAGAGCACGATGTAGAAGAACATGCCGAACATCGCCGCTGCCAGGCTCAGCATGATCACGTACGTGCCGGAGCGGTTGCGGTCGGCGAACATCCGCAGGGGAGTGATCGGCTCCTTGGCCCGCCTCTCGATGAACGCGAAGGCCAGCAGCAGGACCACCGCCGCGACGAAGGATCCGATGGTCAGGCTGTCCCGCCAGCCCTCGTCGGCCGCCCGGATGAAGCCGTACACGAGGGACGCCATGCCCAGCGTCGAGGTCATCGCGCCCGTGATGTCGAAGCGGCCGCTGTGCCGTTCGGATTCGTTGATGTAGAGCGGGGTCAGGACGGCGATCAGGATGCCGATCGGCACGTTGACGAAGAGCACCCACCGCCAGTCGAGCCATTCGGTGAGCATGCCGCCGGCGAGCAGTCCGATGGCGCCGCCGCCCGCGGAGACCGCGGCGAAGACGCCGAACGCCCGGTTGCGTTCCGGGCCTTCGGGGAACGTCGTGGTGATGAGCGCCAGCGAGGTCGGCGACGCGATGGCGCCACCCACGCCCTGCAGCACGCGCGCCGCCAGCAGCTGCCAGGGCTCCTGGGCGAGGCCACCGAGCAGCGAGGCGAACGTGAAGAGCAGAATGCCGGTCATGAAGACCCGGCGGCGACCGAGGATGTCGCCGGCCCGGCCGCCGAGCAGGAGCAGACCGCCGAAGGTCAGCGTGTAGGAACTGACGACCCAGGTGAGGTCGGTGGTGCTGAACTTGAGGGCGTCTTGAATGTGCGGGAGTGCGATGTTCACAATCGTCGCGTCGAGGACCACCATGAGTTGGCAGGCCGCGATGACGGCGAGTGCGATGCCGGGACGGCCCGGCCTGCGGGCCGCACCTGGTTTCTGGTCCTGAATCAACTGAGAGGTTGTCACTATGGGTCCCCCACAAAGGCGTTAGTGAACGCTCGCGTTCACTGTCGCGTCAACGGTAGTGAGTCCCCAGTAGTGAACGCAAGCGTTCACTCAGCTTGTCGCCGCGTGGCGTTCCCCCTGTCGCTGCCGCGCGGTCTTCCTGAATCCCCTGAAACACCCGCTCCCTTGTTCGCTGGAGACGCTGATGGTTACCTCGCGCTGGACGGCCGCCCCCGCTCAGGCGGCCTCGATGCGCCGGCGCGGCGCCGTGCTGGAACGCGCGATCCTCGACGCCACGCTGGAACAGCTCAGTACGGTCGGCTGGAACGGCCTCACGATGGAGGGTGTCGCCGCCGGCGCCCAGACCGGCAAGGCCGCGGTCTATCGCCGCTGGCCGTCGAAGGAGGACCTCGTCGCCGACGCGCTGCAGGCCGGGCTGCCCCGGATAGAGGCGGTGCCCGATCTCGGCAGCGTGCGCGACGATCTGCTCGCGCTGTGCCGTATGGCGCGGGACGCCATGTACTCGCGCCCCGGTTTCGCCCTCCGTGCGGTCATTCACGAATGCGACCAGGTTCAGGCGGAGCGGTTCCACAGCGTGATCTACGACGGTGTCGTGGAGCCCACCCTCAAGCTGATCCGCGAGGTCATCACCCGTGGAATAGAGCGGGGAGAAGTGCGCTCCGACGCTGCCAACGGATGTGTCTTCGATGCGATCCCGGCGATGATGATGTACCGCTCCAAGATGCGCGGAAGTGAATGGGGCGATGACGAACTGGCGGAGTTGATCGATCAGCTGATGATGCCGGTGCTCCGGCCGAGCGGGGGCTGAGCGGCTGGGAAGCGGTGCCTGGAGCCGTCAGGGGAAACCGGGGTACCGCCCGGTGATCCGGGCGGCGTACGCTAAGGGCGCCATGCCGTACGAACCGCCTACTCACACCGTCGAGCGCTCACTCCGCGCCACGACCGGAGCGAAGATCATTGCCGGTGTCGACGAGGTGGGGCGCGGCGCCTGGGCCGGCCCCGTCACCGTCTGCGCGGCGATCACCGGACTGCGCCGGCCCCCCGACGGTCTCACCGACTCCAAGCTCCTCACCCTCAAGCGGCGCACCGAACTGGCCGTGGTGTTGAAGGCATGGGTGACGTCGTACGCCCTGGGGCACGCCTCGCCGGAGGAGATCGACGATCTCGGGATGACGGCCGCGCTGCGGCTGGCCGCGGTACGCGCCCTGGAGGCGCTGCCGGTCCGTCCCGACGCGGTGATCCTCGACGGCAAGCACAACTACCTCGGGGACCCGTGGAAGGTCCGCACGGTGATCAAGGGCGACCAGTCCTGTGTGGCGGTCGCGGCGGCCTCGGTGATCGCCAAGGTTCAGCGCGACAAAATGATGGCCGAACTGGGTATCGACCATGCAGACTTCGGTTTTGCGGACAATGCCGGGTATCCGTCGCCCGTGCACAAGGCCGCACTGGAGGAGCGGGGACCCACCCCGTACCACCGCTTGTCGTGGGCGTATCTTGATGCGCTGCCCCAGTGGCAGCACCTCAAGAAGGTCCGCAGGTGGGCGGAACGGAGTGTTCCGGAGATCGAGGGGCAGCTCGGCTTCGATTTCTGACCGTTCTGTTCGCACTCATGTGCCACCCGTTCACGTGAGCCGCACCAACGTTTGATAAATATCAGCCCATGCCTCTCATTCCCGAGGAGCCTCAGATTCACGAGAGTGCCCAGGGTCCCCGCGCCACGCCGGCCAGTGGCCGCACCGCGCCGACCCCCCGCCCCGTACCCGGTCCGCGTCTCGCGGCTCCGTCGCGTCCCGGCCGCCCCGGGCCCCCGCGGCCCACGGCGCCGGCGCAACGCACGCCCCGTGACGTGCCCGCGGCCAAGCCCGGACCGGCCGGTCCGGCTGCCCCCGTCCCCGCACCGGCTGCGGCGACTCCGCAGATCCAGCTGATCCCGGCCTCGGCCGAGGGTGCGCTGGACGCTGCCGAGGAAGCCGTCGACCTGCTGCTGGAATCGGGCCGTTCCCCTGGTGACGTCCTGGTGATCACCACCGGCGAACAGCACCCGTGGGCCGCGCACGAGCTGTCCTTCGGCGAAGCCTCCTACTGGGCTCAGCACGACGCGGGCGACGACGTCTTCTACGCGGACGCCGCCACCGTGAGTCGTGCCGCCTCGCGCCCCGTCGTCGTGGTCGCCGTCAACGGCGGATCCGACACCGCTGCCGCCACCGCCCTGCCCCTGGCCCTCGGCCGGGCCGGCGCCCTGCTGATCGTCTGCGGCGACCCGCAGCAGATCAACTCGGTGCTGGGTGCGGGCGTCTGAGCCGCCTCCGGTTTCCTCCGGAGGCGGGTCCGCCGGGGTGTCGCCGCGGCGCGCGGCGGTATCGGCACGGGGTGGGCTTCGGCGTGCGCGGGTGAGGGCTGGCTCGGCTCCAGCCGTCGCCATCGGGTCTTCCGGCCTGAGCGTTCATGGGCGCCCCTAGGGTCCGGCGTCATGTGGCGTCTTGTGGGGCGCCCGGCGTCTTGTGGGGCGTAAGAGGGCACGTGCGTCAGGTACAGGCCGTTGTGGGCGGAGAAACGTTCCGCCCTCGGGGAGGCTCTCCTCGGGGAGGCTCAGCGAGCCGCCGCACGGCGCAACAGTTCCGAGGCGCCGCCGCCGGTGCGGGGGAGCGGGGGCGGTGACTCGGAGGTGGCGAACGGCTCCGGTATGGAGTCGACGCTGGGGCGACGGCCGCCGCGCCCCTCACCGAGCACCTGCCAGCCGTCCCGGGTCAGCGTGATGTACGCGCCGCAGCGCAGGCCGTGCAGAGTGCAGGCGTCCCGCAGGCCCCACATCCATGCTCCGTCCTCCGGCGTCCAACGCGCGTCTCCGTCACGGCAGTAGAGCAGGACGGCGGTGCGCACCGGGGTGCGGCGGCGCAGGTCGTGCGGGATGATCCGGCGCAGCTGGTCGAGCAGGACGTTGCGGAACATCCAGCCGTCGGCCGGGGCCGGCCGGCGGGTGAACGAGGCACTTGCCAGCAGCCGCTCGTCCGGATCCAGGACGGCCACGATCGCCGTCGCGGGCCGGGGGTGGTGCCGGGAGTGCAGTCCGCTGACGACCTCGCGGGGATTGCGCAGCAGGGGGATTCCGGCGGCGGCCCACTCCGCGGGCTCCAGCACGCGGCCCAGCGAGGTGGCGGACAGATCGTTGGAGGTCGACGTGGATGCCGCGGGGGACGGAGCGAATCCGAAGGTCACGGTCCTCCCTTCGGCTACGCGCCCACACTGCGGGCGGGGTGGAATCGGGGGAGCGCACACCGCGGCGGAGCCCTGCCGGACCACGGGCGAGCCGTGCGGGGAGCGGACTTCAATTCTTCCTGTCGAACTGGGTTGCGGCAACGAGCAATTGGGGCGACCGACCGATATAGGACGGCGTGCGTCTTATATCCCTACCCATTGCGTCACCTGGTGACGCGTGGGGTGCGACGCTCTTTGGAGGTGAGGGGGCGCGCGGCGGCGGTACAGGCCACTCTGCGCGCCGTACGACGCCATGACCCGCTGGTTACCAGCCTGGGGCGACACGTCGGTCGTGTCCACCGAGCAGTGATGCTTCGGCACGCGCGCGGGGCGGTGGGAAGCGGCCGGGCACGGGCTGCGGTGGCTGACTGTCAGTGCTATCAGGTTGCATGGGGGTATGGACGAACTGGAACTCCGTGCCGAAGCCGATGCCATCCTCGGTCAGCTGGTCGGCGACCGGGACAGAACGGCCCGCCTGCGGGAGGACCAGTGGCAGGCGGTCGCCGCCCTGGTGCGCGAGCACCGGCGCGCCCTGGTGGTGCAGCGCACCGGCTGGGGGAAGTCGGCGGTCTACTTCGTCGCCACCGCCCTGCTGCGCAAGCGCGGCGCGGGTCCCACGGTGATCGTCTCGCCCTTGCTGGCGCTGATGCGCAACCAGGTCGAGGCGGCGGGGCGGGCCGGCATCCGCGCGCGCACCATCAACTCGGCCAACCCCGAGGAGTGGGACACCATCCAGGAGGAGGTCGAACGCGGCGAGACCGATGTGCTCCTGGTGAGTCCGGAGCGTCTCAACTCCGTCGACTTCCGCGACCAGATGCTGCCCAAGCTGGCGGCTACGACCGGTCTGCTCGTCGTCGACGAGGCGCACTGCATCTCCGACTGGGGACATGACTTCCGCCCGGACTACCGCAGGCTGCGGGCGATGCTCGCCGAGCTCGCACCCGGTGTCCCCGTGCTGGCCACCACCGCGACGGCCAACGCGCGCGTGACGGCCGACGTGGCCGAGCAACTGGGCACCGGCGCGGGCGAGGCCCTGGTGCTGCGCGGCCCGCTGGAGCGGGAGAGCCTGCGCCTCGGTGTGGTCCAACTGCCCGACGCCGCCCACCGACTGGGCTGGCTCGCCGAGCACCTGAACGACCTCTCCGGGTCCGGGATCATCTACGCCCTCACCGTGGCCGCGGCCGAGGAGGCCACCGCCTTCCTGCGGCAGCGCGGCTTTGCTGTCGCCTCCTACACGGGCCGCACGGAGAACGCGGACCGGCTCCAAGCCGAGGAGGACCTGCTGGCGAACCGGGTGAAGGCACTGGTGGCGACCTCGGCGCTCGGCATGGGCTTCGACAAGCCTGACCTCGG
This sequence comes from Streptomyces sp. NPDC002779, assembly GCF_042888685.1. NCBI lineage: Bacteria > Bacillati > Actinomycetota > Actinomycetes > Kitasatosporales > Streptomycetaceae > Streptomyces > Streptomyces sp. NPDC002779. The sequence continues at coordinate 308,241 of NZ_JBIAQC010000011.1, read as the reverse complement.
CTTCGTGGTCCACCTCGGCTCTCCGTCCTCGCCCATCGCCTACTACCAGCAGGTCGGACGGGCGGGCCGAGGCGTCGCCCACGCCGACGTCCTGCTGCTGCCGGGCAAGGAGGACGAGGCCATCTGGCGCTACTTCGCCGACACCGCCTTCCCGCCCGAGACCCAGGTCCGCCAAACCCTCTCGGCGCTCGCCGGGGCCGGGCGCCCGCTGTCCGTACCCGCACTGGAGGCGGCCGTGGACCTGCGGCGCAGCCGCCTGGAGACCATGTTGAAGGTGCTGGACGTCGACGGCGCGGTGAAGCGGGTCAAGGGCGGCTGGATCGCCACCGGAGCCGACTGGGTGTACGACACCGAGCGCTACGCCCGCGTCGCGCGCCAGCGGGCCGCCGAGCAGCAGGCCATGCGCGAGTACGCGAGTACGACCGGCTGCCGGATGGAGTTCCTGCGGCGCCAGCTGGACGACGAGGGTGCGACCGCGTGCGGCCGCTGCGACAACTGCGCGGGACCCTGGGCCGACCCCACGGTGACGGCGGAGGCGCTGACAGGCGCGGCCAAGGAACTGGACCGCCCCGGCGTGGAGGTCGAACCGCGCCGGATGTGGCCCACGGGGATGCCCGCCCTGGGCATCGAGCTCAAGGGCCGCATCCCCGCCGGAGAGCAGTGTTCCACCGGACGCGCCCTGGGCCGGCTCTCGGACATTGGCTGGGGCAACCGCCTGCGGCCACTGCTGGCCGAGCACGCGGCGGACGGCCCGGTCCCCGACGAAGTTCTGCGGGCGGCGGTGTCCGTGCTCGCCGACTGGGCACGGTCCCCCGGCGGTTGGGCATGGGGTGCGGCGGACGCCCCGCCCCGGCCGGTGGGAGTCGTCGCGGTGCCGTCCCTGACCCGTCCGCGGTTGGTGGCCACGCTGGCCCAGGGGATCGCTGACATCGGGCGGCTGCCGTTTCTCGGCACGCTGACCTACACCGGCCCGGGCGGCGCGCATGCGGTGCGGCGCAGCAACTCCGCGCAACGGCTGAGGGCACTGTCCGGCGCGTTCACCGTGTCCGGGGAACTGGCGGAGGCGCTGGCGAGCTCTCCGGGCCCGGTGCTGCTCGTGGACGACTACACGGACTCCGGCTGGACACTGGCGGTCGCGGCCCGTCTGCTGCGGCGGGCGGGGAGCGGGGAGGTGCTTCCGCTGGTGCTGGCCGCGGCGGGCTGAGCCTGGTCGGGCTGAGGTCCGCCGGACCGAGCTCGCACGGCAGTCGAGGTCGGGTCTGCGTTCCTGACGCAATTGCCATGTCCCTGCTCGGAGTTATCCACAGGCTCAAGCGGAGATTCGCAATCCGCGAGATCGTCAGGGCATGACGAATCACGGCGAAAACGCTGGAAACACCGAGAACGGCGACTTCGTGGGGCACGAGACCCATCCCACCGACCAACTCGCCTGCACCGCTTACGAAAACCACGGGGGCGACCGGCAGGTCACCCTGCGCACCCCCGCCGAACTGGCCGACGCGCTGCCGTATCTGCTCGGATACCGGCCCGAGGACAGCGTCGTGCTGGTCGCCCTGCACGACCGCGACGGCCGCGGCCGCTTCGGCGGACGAGCCCGGCTCGGCATCCCCACCAACCCGGCCGACTGGCCCTCCGCGGCACGACAGTTGGCCCAGGGTCTCGTCACCGGCAGCGAACGCCGGGGCACCCGACCCGAGCAGATGGTGGCCTACGTCTGCAAGGAGCCCGAGCCGGGCGAGACCGGCCGACAGGTCATGGAGCGGCTACGGCCGCTGGCCCAGAAGCTGCGCACCGAGTGCGGCCACCTCGACGTACCCGTGATTGAGGCCCTCTGCATCTCCGAGGGCCGCTGGTGGTCCTACTGCTGCGGGAACGAAGGCTGCTGCCCGTCCGACGGCACCCCCATGGGCCTGCCCGGGACCTCCGTGCTTGCGGCGGCCGCCACCTATGCCGGACTCCAGGTGCGCGGCACCCTGCGCGAACTGCGGGCCCGGCTCTTCCCCTGGGAGGCCCCGGCCGCTGCCCTGGAACAGGAAATCGCCCTCGACACCGCCGGTATGGCCCTGGTCCCCCGGATCCTCGACGAGACAAGCCGAGGGGAGGTTGCCGAGGAGACCCTGACACTGGCCGGGCGGATCATGGAACGCCTCGCCGGGGCATCCCCCGTCTCAGGCACCCTCACCGCGGATCTCCGCGACGACCAACTGATCACCCATGACGAGGCGGCCCTGCTCATCCTCGGCCTCCAGGACCGCACCACGCGCGACTGCGCCGCCGAATGGATGGAGGGCGACGAGGCCACCCACGCCCTGCGTCTGTGGCGGGCACTGGCCCGCCGCTGCGTCGGCCCCTACGGCGAGCACGCCGCGGCGCCGCTCACCCTCGCCGGGTGGGTCGCCTGGTCCACCGGTGACGAACTGGAGGCCCGCGAGGCCCTCGCCATGGCCCTCGGCGCCGACCCCGACTACCTCTTCGCCCGCCTCCTGCACCAGGCCTGCAACGAAGGGCTCGACCCCGAGTCCATCCGCCGCTGCCTGCGCGCGGCACGCACCGACCGAGCCCCCACGCAGACCACCGCCGAGCCGGCCCGCAAACACCGTGCGCGTGCTGCCACTTCAACCGCCGGGGCCTCCTCGGGACCCGCCGGCAGGGCCGGCCGCCGACCGGGGACCAGGGTCCCGGGTCCGCGCACCCCGGTCAGTGGCACGCATCCCGGCTCGGGCCGAAAGCCCCGCACCACCCGAGCCCAGGGGAAGCGGCGTGACGCGGGCAGGGAGACGGAGGGGGAGTCGTGACGGCGGGCGGGGTGGAGACCGGGGCCGAGGGGGAGCCGTGACGGCGGGCGGAGTGGACACTGGGACCGAGGGGGAGCCGTGACCGCGAGCCGCGTGGACACCGGGACCGAGGGGGGGCGCGTGACCGCGAGCGGCGACGCGGACAGGAGGACAGAGGAAGTCGGGGGCCGCGAGCAGCGAGACGCAGGGGGAGTCGTGACCGCGAGCGACGCGAACACAAGGGCCCAGGGGAGCCGTGACCAAGAACGACACGCCCCCTCCCACCCCCATTCGGCCGCCCCGAGCGTGACCCCGAGGAGCGTCCCCCGTTCACCTGAGTGGCGGAACACCCCCACACGCCGTGCCGCCGACCTGCCCGGGTATCCCCGGATCCCCCACCCGGCGCCGAACACGCCCCAGGTCCACAGAGCGCAGAGGAAGCCGCCCCATGCACCAGCCGACTCCGCCCTCCGCCGCCGACCGCAACCGCCCACCCGCGGCCCGCCCGCCCGAACCCCCCTTCGGCCCGATCCACCTCGCACCACCGCCCCACACAGCCGACGCCGCGTCGGGCACCCCCCGGCAGACAGCCGGCTCAGTCGCAGGCGACCCTCGAACCAAGGCCCCCGCCCACCCCCCGCACTCCACCCACGCCCCGCACCCCCACCGCCCCACCGACCTACCTCCCACCCACACCGCCCTGATCTGCGTAGCCCTCCCCGCTCTCGCCATCTCCACCGAACAGGGCCAGCTGATCGGCCGAGGGCTGGAAGGCTTCTACCGAGCGGGACGGCGCCTGCTCTCCCGATGCCAGGTACGCGTCGCCGGACGCGAACCCCTCCCCGTGCACGCCCGGATGACCGCCGCGGACCAAGCTCGTTTCGTCGGCACCCTCCGCGCCTCCCCCGACGCGGGCCCGGACCCCGACATCGTCGTCGAGCGCGTCCGTCACGCGGACGGCACCGAGCGGATCACCCTGCACAGCTCCGCCCCGCGCCCCCTGCGCCTCCCGGTCGAAGTCGCCCTCGGCACCGACCTGGCCGCCCTGGGAGCCATCGCGGCCGGCACTACCGGCCCCGAACTGCCCGCCACCGTCCACGACTCCGGCCTGCGCTGGACCTGCGCCTCCGGCAACGCGGCCGTCACAGCCCACCCCCCGCCCACCGACGCCCTGGCCTCCGCGGGCCTGCTGCGCTGGGAGTTCGAACTGCCCCCCGGCGGAAGCGCCCATGTGGAACTGCGGGTACGGTCCGACGGAGCAGGCCCGCTCCGCACCGTGGGCCGGACATCGGCGACGACCCCGCTGGCCCCCGCCCGGGCCTCGGGTGACCACTCCGGCGTCCAGCCACTGCTGCACACCTGCGTCGAAGACCTCCAGGCCCTGCTGCTGCGCGACCCCGCCCACCCCACCGACATCCACCTCGCCGCCGGAGCACCCTGGCGCTGCGGACTGGCCCCCGCCGAAGCCCTGGCCGCCGCCCGGATGACCCTGCCCCTCGGCACCCGGCTCGCCGCGGGCACACTGCGCACCCTGGCCCGCACCCAGCTGCCCGGATCCGGACCCCGGTCCGGCATGATCCCCGGGCCGCGCAGAGACGCCGGCCCCCACCTGCCACCGAGTTGCACGGCCACCGAAGCCACCCTGCTCTTCCCGGCCCTCCTCGCCGAAGCCCACCGCTGGGGACTCCCCGAGAAGGACACCGAGGAACTGCTCCCTGCCGCCGAGAACTGCCTGACCTGGCTGCGCAGAACCGTGGGCGACGACACCTACCTCCGCGACCCCCATCCCGGCGGACCACAGCGCTGCGAAACCCAGGCCCACGCCCACCGCGCGGCGCTGCTCGGCGCCGCACTGCTCGACACCTTCGGCAGACCGGGCGGCGCCGAGCTACGGCACTGGGCGAGGAGTCTGCGGACGGCGTTCCAGCGGGAGTTCTGGATCGACGACCTGGGCGGAGGCCGACCCGCGGGTGCCCGCTCCCCGGACGGACGGCTCGTACCGCACCTGGGCTCCGCCACCGTCCACCTCCTCGACACCGGCCTGCTCGGCGGAGGCGAACAGGCACCCGGGCTGCTCGACAAGGTGCAGACCGAACAGCTCGCCCGACTCCTCGGCGGCCCAGCCATGGACTCCGGCTGGGGCCTGCGCGGGCTCGGCGCCAAAGAGGCCGGGTTCAACCCGTTCGGCCACCGCAGCGGCGCCGTACGGACCCACGAGACCGCCATCGCCGTAGCGGGCCTGATCGCCGCAGGCTACGAGAGGGAGGCGACCGGGCTGCTGCGCGGCGTCATCGCGGCCGCCGAGGCATTCGGCCACCGGCTGCCGGAGATGTACGGCGGACAGCAGCGCACCGACGCCGGCACTCCCCTCCCGCACCCCGCGGCCTGCCGACCCGCCGCCACCGCCGCGGCGGCCGGAGTCCTGCTGCTGACCACCCTCGCCGGTATCCGCCCCGACGCCCCCGCCGGCACGGTCACCCTCCGCCCCGCGGCCGGCGCACCCCTCGGCGAGATCGTCCTCACTGGACTGCGCGTCGCGGGCGCCCCCTTCTCCGTACGGGTGGGTCGGCTCGGCCTCGCCATGGTGGAGGAGGCCGCCGACGGCCTGCAACTGGGAGTGTGACCTCGTACGACAGCCCACCGGAAACAGCGGACGCAAGACCGATCACGGACAAAACCGATCAGGGGACAGACCAGCGAACGACACCCGCGACCCGGGTCACTGATCGAACCCGATCAGGGAAGCGACCGCCGAGCGACACCCGAAAGACCGATCACCGATGGAACCCGATCAGCCGCCCCTGCGGCCGGCGAAGGGAGTGTTTATCGTCAGGAAGACGACTATGATCGCCGCATGCCCTACGACCCGTCAGCCTTTCCGCCCTTCGCCGTCACCGTGGACCTGGTCGTGCTGACCGTGCGCCGCCATGCCCTGTGCGCGCTGGCGGTCCGCAGGGGCGAGCCGCCGTTCCAGGGCCGCTGGGCCCTCCCCGGTGGATTCGTCCGGGCCGACGAGGACCTGGCACAGGCGGCGGCACGCGAACTGGCCGAGGAAACGGGCATGCGCGCCCACGACGCCGCCGTACCCGTCCCGGACAACGGCGCCCACCTGGAACAGCTCGCCACCTACGGCGACCCCAAGCGCGACCCGCGCATGCGCGTCGTCAGCGTCGCCCACCTCGCCCTCGCCCCCGACCTGCCCGCCCCCCGCGCGGGCGGAGACGCCAGCAACGCCCGCTGGGCCCCGGTCGAGGAACTGCTCCAGCAGGACGGCTACGGCCGCGAGGACGAACCCGTCGCCCCGCTCGCCTTCGACCACGCCCAGATCCTGGCCGACGGCGTCGAGCGCGCCCGCTCCAAGATCGAGTACTCCTCGCTGGCCACCGCGTTCTGCCCCACCGAGTTCACCGTCGGCGAGCTGCGCCGCGTCTACGAGGCCGTCTGGGGCGTGGCCCTCGACCCGCGCAACTTCCACCGCAAGGTGACCGGCACCCCGGGCTTCCTCGTCCCCACCGGCGGCACCACCACCCGCCAAGGGGGACGCCCGGCGCAGCTCTTCCGGGCCGGCGGCGCCACCCTCCTCAACCCCCCGATGCTGCGCCCCGAAGTCTGAGACGAGCCCCGGGGCTCCAGCGGCCCGGGTCCGCACACGAACCACGAACAAGGATCCGAGCACACCGACTGCCGCTCGGGCAACGGGCCTTGCGGTGCCCGAAAAACCGGACATAGCGCGCTATCTTGCATCGGGTGATCCAGGCCTTCGGACTGACCAGCGACCCCCGCAAGGAGCTTCCGCCCGCCGTCGACGACGTCTCCTTCGAGGCACACGCGGGCCGTGTCACGGCGCTGCTCGGCGCCCCCGGCGCGGGCAAGACGACCGCGCTCAGACTCATGCTCGAACTCCAACAGGGCCGCGGGCTCACCTACTTCAGAGGCCGCCCCCTGCACCGCATCGCCCACCCCTCCCGCGAGGTGGGCGTACTCCTCGGGGATGTGCCGGGCCATCCCGCCCGCACGGTCCGCGGCCACCTGCGCATGCTGTGCGCCGCAGCCGGCGTCCCCGTCCGCCGCGCCGACGAAGTCCTCGAAGTCGTCGGCCTGGTCAGCCTGCGCGACGAACGGCTCGGCACCCTGTCCCGCGGTATGGACCGCCGCCTCGGCCTGGCCTGCGCCCTGCTCGCCGACCCCCACACCCTCGTCCTCGACGACCCCGCCGATGGACTGTCCGCCCGTGAGAGCCGCTGGCTCCACGGCCTCCTGCGAGCCCACGCCACTCAGGGCGGCACGGTCCTGCTCACCACCGCCGACCCCAAGGAAGCCGCACGCACGGCCGACCGCGTCATCACCCTGGACCAGGGCCGGCTCGTCGCCGACCAGGACGCCGCCGACTTCGCCCGCACCCGCCTCCGCCCCCGTGTCGCCGTCCGCACCCCCCACGCCGCCCGCCTCGCGGCCCTCATCGCCAAGGGCGCCCGCACGGCACAACGCTCGGTGGAAGTCGTCCGCGAGGGCGGCAACCGCCTCTCGGTGTACGGCAGTACCTGTGCCGACATCGGCGAACTGGCCTTCCGGCACGACGTCCTCGTGCATCAACTCGCCGACGAGGTAGGGGACATGGGGCCCGGAGCGGCGGCGAGGGAGGAAGCGGCCGACGCCGTGGGGGAGACGGAGGCTGCGCAGGGATCCGGCGAGGAGCGGGACACCGGCCCCACCGAGAACGGTCCGGGGGCCCCCTCCCCCCTCCCCTCCCTCCCACCCCCCATCTCCGTCCGCCCCGCCCCCTCCCCCCTGCGCCCCCTCCGCTACGAGATCCGCCGCGCCGCGGGCGTCGGTACCGGGTTCCTCACCGCTGCCGCCGTCCTCGTCGTGTCGGCCCTCACCGCGCTGGTGCTCGCGCGCATCGGGCACACCCCGCAGGCCCGGCTGCTGGCTGCCTGGCCGCGGGAGCTGCCGTTGCCGCCCGCGGCGCTCGGGGCCGGGTTGCTGGGCGCGCTGGCCTTCGGGGACGAGTTCCGCCATCCCGCGCTGGCGGTGGACCGGGGCACCGTGCCCCGCCGGCTGGGGCTGCTGGCCGCCAAGCTCCTCGTCTCCGGGGTCACCGCGCTGTCGCTGGCTTGTCTGACGGTGGGGTGCGATGCCGAAGTGCTGTACCTCGTATACGGACGGGAGGTGGCGGAGGTTCCCGCGGACTGGCTGTCGCTGGGGGTGAGTTGGATCGGACTGGTGGTGGGGTGCGCGTGGGCCGGTGTGCTGGCCGCGGGGGTGTTCCGGTCCACCAGTGCCGGGCTCGCCGCCGTGGTGGCGGTACCCATGGTTGTCGTACCGCTGGTGCACAAGGTGCTGGAGGGGCCCGCGGTGCGATCGGCGGCCGGATTTCCCTTGCGGCTCAGGGAAGTGCTGCTGATGCAGTGGCCCTTCGGGGGAGAGCGGTATCTGGCGGCCGCGGTACGGGTGGTCGCCCAACCCGTGGGTGGTGCGCTGATGTTGTCGCTGACCGCACTGTTGTGCGCGTATCTGCTCACGACCCTGCGCAGCAAGGTCCGATGACGACCGTCCGCCCGCTTTCAGCACCCCCTGTGCGCACAACTCCCCGGGGAAAGCCCATTTCTTTCCGATAAGGCGTCAATTGCGACGGGGTGAGCGATCACCCTTTCGTGTGCTTTTCACCAAAGACCTCAAGGGAGTTGAAGAGGGCGCCGACAAAGGATCCGTGAGTACCCTTGCGCACACCATGATGACCGCCGCCCGCTCCGCCGACTCCGGTCTCGCCGGCCCGGGCGAACTCGACCGCTACCCCTACGCCGAGGCCCCTGTCGCCGGCCGCGTCGCAGTCCCCTCCTGGGAGGGCGCGGACCAGGAGCTGGGCCGCGTGGGCCGGCGCTCCGCGGGCCGCGGGCGCGGACTGCACGGCCAACTCGTCCAGCAGCTCGGCCAGATGATCGTTTCCGGTGACCTGGGCGCCGACCGCCCGCTGGTGCCCGAGGAGATCGGCCAGCGGTTCGAGGTCTCCCGCACCGTCGTCCGTGAGTCGCTCCGCGTCCTGGAGGCCAAGGGCCTGGTCAGCGCCCGGCCGAACGTCGGCACGCGCGTGCGTCCCGTCAGCGACTGGAACCTCCTCGACCCGGACATCATCGAGTGGCGGGCCTTCGGACCGCAGCGCGACGATCAACGACGTGAGCTGACCGAGCTGCGCTGGACGATCGAGCCGCTGGCCGCGCGGCTGGCCGCCGGTCACGGCCGTGAGGACGTCCAGCAGCGGCTGGGTGACATGGTCGAGATCATGGGCCACGCCATGGCGCAGGGTGACGCCCTGACCTTCTCCCGGGCCGACGCCGAGTTCCACTCGCTGCTCATTCAGGTCGCCGGCAACCGCATGCTGGAACACCTGTCCGGGATCGTGTCGGCCGCGCTCCAGGTTTCCGGCGGTCCGGTCGCGGGGTGTGACCGGCCGAACGACGCCTCGCTGGCGCACCACGCCCGGATCGCCGACGCCCTGGCCGCGGGCGACGGCACGGGCGCGGAGACGGCGATGCGGCAGCTTCTGATGGTTCACCCCGAGGTGGAGCGCGTGGTGCCCGCCCCGCGCGAGCACTGAGCGCGCCCCACGGGCGGCGCGGCCGGCGATGCCTCCCCCCTCCTGTGGCATCGCCCGGCCGGCGGACCGCCTGCCGTCGGACCCCGCAGGATCACCCGGATCCGGCGGGGTCCGACGGTGCGGCGGGGCGAGGGCGCGGTGGCGTACGGCGGATGGGACCGGGAGACTGACCTCATTTGCCCGCATCTGACAGTTTTTGAGCGCTTACGGGGTGTGACTCGGGCCACGCAGATTGGGCGTAACGCTCGTGGGAGCAGCGCGATGACCTAAGAGGTGACAGCCGCGGAGGGAATACGGACGCCATACAAGGCGCTGTGCATCTTCCCGGCCCCCGCCCGCACCGTCGGTCCATCCCCAGGCCGGTGGTCGGCTCCTGTCCGTCATGGACGGGGCCGGAAGCCGTTTTCCAACGTTCCGAGAGGTTGTTCGTGTCGGCCAGCACATCCCGTACGCTCCCGCCGGAGATCGCCGAGTCCGTCTCTGTCATGGCGCTCATCGAGCGGGGAAAGGCTGAGGGGCAGATCGCCGGCGATGACGTGCGTCGGGCCTTCGAAGCTGACCAGATTCCGGCCACTCAGTGGAAGAACGTACTGCGCAGCCTCAACCAGATCCTCGAGGAAGAGGGTGTGACGCTGATGGTCAGTGCCGCGGAGCCCAAGCGCACCCGAAAGAGCGTTGCAGCGAAGAGTCCGGCCAAGCGCACCGCCACCAAGACGGTCGCGGCGAAGACGGTGACCGCGAAGAAGGCCACCGCCACCGCCACGCCTGAGGCCCCCGCCGCCGAGGCAGCCGTCGAGGACGAGGCGCCCGCGAAGAAGGCCGCTGCCAAGAAGGCGACGCCCGCCAAGAAGACGGCCGCGAAGAAGACCGTCGCCAAGAAGACGGCGGCCAAGAAGACCACCGCCAAGAAGGACGACGCCGAGCTCGTCGAGGAAGAGGTCCTCGAGGAGGTCAAGCCCGGCGAGGAGCCGGAGGGCACCGAGAGCGCCGGCTTCGTGCTCTCCGACGAGGACGAGGACGATGCGCCCGCCCAGCAGGTCGCCGCCGCCGGTGCCACCGCCGACCCGGTCAAGGACTACCTCAAGCAGATCGGCAAGGTCCCGCTGCTCAACGCCGAGCAGGAGGTCGAGCTCGCCAAGCGCATCGAGGCCGGTCTGTTCGCCGAGGACAAGCTGGCCAACGCCGACAAGCTCGCCCCCAAGCTCAAGCGCGAGCTGGAGATCATCGCCGAGGACGGCCGCCGCGCCAAGAACCACCTCCTGGAGGCCAACCTCCGTCTGGTGGTCTCCCTGGCCAAGCGCTACACCGGCCGCGGCATGCTCTTCCTGGACCTCATCCAGGAGGGCAACCTCGGTCTGATCCGCGCGGTCGAGAAGTTCGACTACACCAAGGGCTACAAGTTCTCCACGTACGCCACCTGGTGGATCCGTCAGGCGATCACCCGCGCCATGGCCGACCAGGCCCGCACCATCCGTATCCCGGTGCACATGGTCGAGGTCATCAACAAGCTCGCGCGCGTGCAGCGCCAGATGCTCCAGGACCTGGGCCGCGAGCCCACCCCGGAGGAGCTGGCCAAGGAACTCGACATGACCCCCGAGAAGGTCATCGAGGTCCAGAAGTACGGTCGCGAGCCGATCTCCCTGCACACCCCGCTGGGCGAGGACGGCGACAGCGAGTTCGGCGACCTCATCGAGGACTCCGAGGCCGTCGTCCCGGCCGACGCGGTCAGCTTCACGCTCCTCCAGGAGCAGCTGCACTCCGTCCTCGACACCCTGTCCGAGCGCGAGGCTGGCGTCGTCTCGATGCGCTTCGGTCTCACCGACGGTCAGCCGAAGACCCTCGACGAGATCGGCAAGGTGTACGGCGTGACGCGTGAGCGCATCCGCCAGATCGAGTCGAAGACCATGTCGAAGCTGCGCCACCCGTCGCGCTCCCAGGTGCTGCGCGACTACCTCGACTAGGCCGCGGTCCTACGGCGTACAAGGCCCGGTTCCCCGAGCGGGAGCCGGGTCTTTCGCGTGCCCGCGCGGGTGCGAGGCGCTGTGGGGTGGATCACGCTGGGTTTCTCAACAACAGCCCTGAGTGAGGAGTACGCATGCGTCGCCCCCTTGTCCGGGCGCTGGCCGGGCCGCTGGTCCTGGCCGCCGCCGCGGCCGTCATACCGCTCGCGTCCGCCGCTCCGGCGGCCGCCGACAACGTCGTCGTCGGAGGTTTTCCGGTCGAGGCCTCCGACAGTCCCTGGACGGTGGCCCTCTCCAGCCGTGACCGGTTCGGGGGTACGCGCTCGGGCCAGTTCTGCGGCGGCGTGGCCGTCGGCCCGTCCACTGTGCTCACCGCGGCGCACTGCCTGGACGAGGACGTCCTCGGGGGGCCGCCGGGGCAGGTGGCCGACTTCAGCGTCATCGCGGGCCGCACGGACCTGCGCACGAAGGAGGGCCAGGAGATCAAGGTCCGCGAGACCTGGGTGAATCCGGGGTACGACGACGCCACCAATGTCGGGGACTTCGCCGTGCTCACGCTCGCCGAGTCCCTGCCGAAGGGGTCGGTGATCGCGATGGCGCCGGCCGGGGATCCGGCGTACGTGGCGGGCACGCGGGCCATGGTCTACGGCTGGGGTGACGCGACCGGCAGCGGCAACTACCCGTCGGGCCTGCGGGCGGCACGTCTGCAGGTGCTGTCCGACACCCTGTGCCGGCAGGCGTACCCGGGCGGCGCGGGCGGCTCCTACAGCGCCGACAGCATGCTGTGCGCCGGTGAGGTGCACGGCGGTCCGGACGCCTGCCAGGGGGACAGTGGAGGGCCGCTGGTGGCCGGGGGGCGGCTGGTCGGGCTGGTGTCCTGGGGCGGCGGCTGCGGCCGCGCCGGCAGCCCCGGGGTGTACACACGGGTGTCCCACGCCCTGAAGACGCTGGGCTGGGACCTCGGCACCGGCCGGGCTGACGGGGCCGCTACGGGCCTCTGAGGGGGCCTGAGCGGCACGGCAACGCGTACGGGCGGCTGCCCCTGAAGGATCAGGGGCAGCCGCCCGTACGCCGGCCTAATGCCTGGAGCTGGCTCGTCGTGGACGCGAGTTGTCAGCGCTCTTCTTCGGAGGCGGTGGCTGGAGCGGCCGTCAGTCGCTCCGTCTCGTCCTGTATCTCAGCGGCGATCTTCTTGAGTCCCGGCTCGAACTTGCGGCCGTGGTGGGCGCAGAAGAGCAGTTCTCCGCCGCTCAGCAGGACGACACGCACGTATGCCTGAGCGCCGCAGCGGTCGCAGCGGTCGGCGGCCGTCAACGGGCTCGCGGGGGTCAGAACAGTAGTCACGTCGCCTCTTCTCTAGCTCGACGAGCTGTCGTACCAGGGTCAACATCCAACCAGCCCGAAAACGTTCCCGCTCGGGGCTTTTGCTTGAAAAAACTTTCCAGGCGGCCGGCTGTTGCCGGTTGGCGGCGAATGTGCCGTATTGCGTGTCTGTGTGTCGTACGGGTTCGCGCTGTCGGTAGTGGTCGGTCCTCCCGGCTGGATTGCCGGTTTGTTCATGAGGACGTGCCCGGAGCCTAAATGGTTCATGCCCCGAAGGGAACGTGATATGTACTTCACTCCATCGAGGGATCGAACACCTATGCGACCCTGCACTACTCTGCCCAGAGACGAGGGTGGCGTTACATCGGCTCTACCAGGCCTCTGTACGCTCTGAGCGGCAACCGAAGCCGCGCCCTTACCCCAAAGGGCACCACCTGAAATTCAGCGAGGAGCGAACCGCGTGACCGCCGAGACGTCCGTGCCGTCCACAGCGCTGCTGGCAGGAGCAGACCGGGACGGTTCCAACTACACCGCGCGGCACCTCCTCGTCCTCGAGGGACTCGAGGCCGTGCGCAAACGCCCGGGCATGTACATCGGCTCGACCGACAGCCGCGGCCTGATGCACTGCCTCTGGGAGATCATCGACAACTCCGTCGACGAGGCCCTCGGGGGCTACTGCGACCACATCGAGGTCGTCCTCCATGACGACGGCTCGGTAGAGGTCCGCGACAACGGCCGGGGCATCCCCGTCGACGTCGAGCCCAAGACGGGCCTCTCCGGTGTCGAGGTCGTCATGACCAAGCTGCACGCGGGCGGCAAGTTCGGCGGCGGCTCCTACGCGGCCTCCGGCGGCCTGCACGGCGTCGGCGCCTCCGTGGTGAACGCCCTGTCCGCCCGGCTCGACGTCGAGGTGGACCGCAGCGGCCACACCCACGCCATCAGCTTCCGGCGCGGTGTCCCGGGAGCCTTCGCCTCCGACGGGGCCGACGCCAAGTTCGAGGCCAAGAGCGGACTGCGCAAGACCAAGAAGATCCCCAGGAACCGCACCGGCACGCGCGTGCGCTACTGGGCGGACCGCCAGATCTTCATCAAGGACGCCAAGCTCTCCCTGGAGCACCTGCACCAGCGGGCCCGCCAGACGGCCTTCCTGGTGCCCGGCCTGACCATCGTCGTGCGCGACGAAGTCGGTCTCGGCCAGGACGGCAGCAAGGGCGAGGAGTCCTTCCGCTTCGATGGCGGCATCAGCGAGTTCTGCGAGTATCTCGCCGCCGACAAGCCGGTCAACGACGTCCTCCGCTTCTCCGGCCAGGGCACCTTCAGGGAGACCGTCCCGGTCCTGGACGAGCACGGGCAGATGACGCCTACCCAGGTCACCCGCGAGCTCGACGTCGACGTCGCCATGCGCTGGGGCACCGGGTACGACACCACCCTGCGCTCGTTCGTGAACATCATCGCCACCCCCAAGGGCGGCACCCATGTCGCGGGCTTCGAGACGGCCGTCACCAGCACGCTCAACGAGGTGCTGCGGGCCAAGAAGCTGCTGCGCGTGGCCGAGGACGACATCGTCAAGGACGACGCCCTGGAGGGCCTCACCGCCGTCGTCACCGTGCGTCTGGCCGAACCCCAGTTCGAAGGTCAGACCAAGGAGGTCCTCGGCACCTCGGCGGCCCGCCGCATCGTGAACGCCGTGATCACCAAGGAGCTCAAGGCGTTCCTGACGTCCACCAAGCGGGACGCGGCCGCCCAGGCCCGGGTGGTCATGGAGAAGGCGGTCGCCGCCGCCCGTACGCGCATCGCTGCCCGTCAGCACAAGGACGCCCAGCGCAGGAAGACGGCCCTGGAGTCGTCCTCGCTGCCCGCCAAGCTCGCCGACTGCCGCAGCGACGACGTCGAGCGCAGCGAGCTGTTCATCGTCGAGGGAGACTCCGCGCTCGGCACCGCCAAGCTCGCCCGGAACTCCGAGTTCCAGGCGCTGCTGCCGATCCGCGGCAAGATCCTCAACGTCCAGAAGTCGTCCGTGACCGACATGCTGAAGAACACCGAGTGCGGCGCGATCATCCAGGTCATAGGGGCGGGCTCGGGCCGCACCTTCGACATCGACGCGGCCCGCTACGGCAAGATCGTCATGATGACCGACGCCGATGTGGACGGCTCGCACATCCGCTGTCTGCTGCTGACGCTGTTCCAGCGCTACATGCGGCCCATGGTCGAGGCGGGACGCGTCTTCGCGGCCGTACCGCCGCTGCACCGGATCGAGCTCGTCCAGCCCAAGAAGGGGCAGGACAAGTACGTCTACACGTACTCGGACCGGGAACTGCGCGACAAGCTCATGGAGTTCCAGACCAAGGGCATCCGCTACAAGGACTCGATCCAGCGCTACAAGGGCCTCGGCGAGATGGACGCCGACCAGCTGGCCGAGACCACGATGGACCCGCGCCACCGCACCCTGCGCCGCATCAACCTCTCCGACCTGGAGGCGGCCGAGCAGGTCTTCGACCTGCTGATGGGCAACGACGTGGCACCGCGCAAGGAGTTCATCTCCTCCTCCGCGGCGACCCTGGACCGCTCGCGCATCGACGCGTAGGCGCCGCGCCCGGCGAGAGACGGGGTGGGCACGGCACAGGCCGTTCCCACCCCGTTTCACGGCTTCCTCCGGGACAAATCACCTGATGGGGTGAAAGGCGAGGGGAACAAGAGTCGGGGATCTTCCCGTTCTGTCCATCCTTGGGCATGCAGTCAAGCAACGGTCGCTCCCACGCGCGCGTGCCCTACGACGACCCCTGGTACGACGCGCTGGCCTCCGGCTGGGGTGAGGCGGACGCCGGTGCCGACGCCGTCCCCGAGCCCCGCGAGGAGGGCGCGAGGGCCGCGGCCGACATCTACCTGGAGGTGCAGCGCAGCGCCGCCTTCCAGGAGGTGCGCAGCCGGTACCGGAGGTTCGTGGTGCCGGCCGTCATCGGCTTCCTGGCCTGGTACATCGGCTACGTCGTGACCGCCACCACCGCACCGGGGCTGATGGCCCGGCCCGTGGCCGGCGCGGTGAACGTGGCGATGCTCGCCGGCCTCGGGCAGTTCCTCTCCACCTTCCTGCTCACCTGGGCCTACGCCCGGCACGCGCGCCTGCGCCGCGACCGGCCCGCGCTGGACCTGCGCTGGGACACCCAGGAGCTGACCCGCGCCGCGAAGGGCGGCCACTCGTGACGGGCGATCATCAGACCCTGGCGCTGCTGCTGTTCAGCGCGTTCGTCGCGGTCACCCTCGCGATCACGACCTGGGTGAGCCGCCACCGCCACGGTTCGGCCGAGGAGTTCTACGCCGGCGGCCGGCTCTTCTCGCCGATGGAGAATGGTTTTGCCATCGCGGGCGACTACATGTCGGCCGCCTCCTTCCTCGGCATCTCCGGACTCATCGCGCTCTACGGCTACGACGGACTGCTCTACTCGGTGGGCTTCCTCGTCGCCTGGCTGGTCGTGCTGTTCCTGGTCGCCGAACTGGTCCGCAACTGCGGCCGGTTCACCCTGGCCGACGTCGTCGCTGCGCGGATGCGCGAGCGGCCCGTCAGGATCGCGGCGGGAACTTCCTCGGTCACCGTGTCCGTTCTGTATCTGGTGGCGCAGATGGTGGGTGCGGGCAGCCTGGTCGCGCTGCTGCTCGGCGGCCAGAGCGAGGCGGCGCGGACCTGGACCGTCATCGGCGTCGGCGCGCTCATGGTCATCTATGTGTCGTTGGGAGGGATGCGAGCCACCACCTGGATCCAGATCGTCAAAGCGGTCCTGCTGCTCGGCGGCACCATCACCCTGACCGTGCTCGTCCTGGTGCGCTTCCACGGCGACTTCGACGCACTGCTGCTCACCGCGGCCGAACGCAGCGGCCACGGCGCATCGTTCCTCGCGCCCGGGCTCAAGTACGGTGCCGACTGGACCGCCCGCTTCGACTTCATCAGCCTCGGCATCGCCCTGGTGCTCGGCACCGCGGGGCTGCCGCACATCCTGTCCCGCTTCTACACCGTGCCCACCGCCCGCGCGGCCCGGCGCTCGGTGGTCTGGTCGATCGGACTCATCGGCAGCTTCTACCTGATGACGATCGTCCTCGGCTTCGGCGCCGCCGCGATCGTCGGCACCGACGTGGTGCGCCGCTCGAACGCCGCGGGCAACACAGCCGTACCGCTGCTCGCCCTCGATCTGGGCGGCGGGCCGGAATCCGCCGGTGGAACGGTTCTGTTCGCGATCGTCGCCGCCGTCGCCTTCGCCACCATCCTCGCCGTGGTCGCCGGGATCACCCTCGCCTCCTCCGCGTCCGTGGCCCACGACCTGTACGCGTCACTGCGGCGCCGGCGCGCCGCACCGCGCAGCGAGGTCGCCGTCGCCCGGGTCGCCGCGGTCGGCATCGGCGTCGTCGCCATCGCCCTCGGCCTGCTCGCCCGCGACCTCAACGTCGCCTTCCTGGTGGGCCTCGCCTTCGCCGTCGCCGCGTCCGCCAACCTGCCCGTGCTGCTCTACTCCCTGTTCTGGCGCGGCTTCACCACCCGCGGTGCCGTCTGGTCGGTGTACGGCGGCCTGATCCCGGCCGTCGCGCTCGTGCTGCTGTCCCCCGTGGTGTCCGGCAGCCCCGACTCCCTGTTCCCCGGCGTCGACTTCCAGGTGTTCCCGCTGCAGAACCCCGGCATCGTCTCGATCCCGCTCGGCTTCCTCGCCGGCTGGCTCGGCACCGCCACCTCCGGGGAGGTCCCGGACGAGGCCAAGCACGCGGAGACCGAGGTGCGGTCGCTCACCGGGGCGGGGGCGGCCTAGCCGTAACGGCGCCGCCGGAGACAACGGCGTGCCGGATCCGTATGGACAGGGGGTACGGCCGCTTCCCCGCCCCCACCGCCGGCCGTGCCCTCAGGCGCGGGTCGCCCACACGTAACGGTGTTCCGGGCGGCCCGCGTCCCCGTACTTGAGGGTGAGCCGTGCCCGGCCCGTGCGCTCCAGGAGCTTCAGATACCGCTGGGCGGTCTGGCGGCTGATGCCGGTGCGCTCCGCGATCTCCTGGGCGGACAGAGGGCCTTCGGCGCCGATCAGGCAGCGGCGGACGACGTCGGCGGTCGTGGGGGAGTGGCCCTTGGGCAGCGCCGGCTCCGACGGCGCGGAGAGCGCGCCGAAGATCCGGTCCACCTCGGCCTGTTCGGCCTCGCCGCCTCCGTCGAGGGTGCGGCGCAGCTCCGCGTACGCCTCCAGCTTGGTGCGCAGGCCCGCGAAGGCGAACGGCTTGACCAGGTACTGGAGCGCGCCGTGCCGCATCGCCTCCTGGACGGTGGAGACGTCCCGGGCCGCCGTCACCATGATCACGTCGGCCCGGTGGCCGCGCCGCCGCATCTCCCGGACGACCGACAGACCCGTTTCGTCGGGCAGGTAGTGGTCCATCAGGACCAGGTCCACCCGGGGCAGCTCCTCGACCCGCCGCAGCGCCTCGGCAGCGCTGTGCGCCTCGCCGGCCACGTGGAAGCCCGGCACCTTCTCCACGTAGGCGGCATTGACCCGCGCGACCCGTGTGTCGTCGTCCACGACCAAAACCTCGATCATCGCGACTCCCTCTCGGCGGTGCGGTGTGCCAGGGGCCCGGTGAGGGCCGGTTCGGCGTCCGGCTCGGTGAGCGCCTCGGGCAGGACGACGGTGAACTCCGCGCCGCCCCCGTGCGCCTGGTCCACGGTGGCGGCGCCGCCCTGCCGTTCGGCGAGCCTGCGCACCAGGGAGAGACCGATCCCGCGCTCGCGATGGGCCGGTGCCTCCTTCGTGGACCAGCCCTCCGTGAAGATCAACTCGCGCTGTGCGGCCGGGATCCCCGGCCCCGTGTCCCGCACCCGCAGGACGGCCGCGCGCCCCTCGGTGCGCAACTCGACCTCCACGCGCGCGTGCGCCGTCCCGGCGACCGCGTCCAGGGCGTTGTCCACCAGGTTCCCGACGATCGTGACGATGCCCCGGGGGTCGATCAAGCGGTCCGGGAGCCGCGTCCGCTCCGACACCAGCAGCGCGACCCCGCGCTCCGCCGCCACGGTCGCCTTGCCCACCAGCAGCGCCGCCAGCAGCGGGTCCTGGATCTTCTCCGTGATCTGTTCCGCGGTCACCCTGTGGTCACCCACCACCTCGCCGACGAACTCCATGGCGTCGTCGTACATCTCCAGCTCCAGCAGCCCGAGAAGCGTGTGCATCCGGTTGGCGTGCTCATGGTCCTGGGCGCGCAGAGCGTCGATCAGGCCGCGCGTGGAGTCCAGCTCCCGCCCGAGCTGCTCCAGCTCCGTGCGGTCGCGCAGGGTGGCGACCGCGCCGCCGTCGTCGGTGGGCATCCGGTTGGCGACCAGGACGCGCCGGCCGCGCACGGTGAGCAGATCGGTGCCCGTGACCCGCCCGGCCAGCACATCGGTCGTACGGCCTTCCCCCAGCGCCTCGTCCAGGGAGCGGCCGACGGCCTCCTCGCCGACGCCGAGCAGCCGGCGCGCCTCGTCGTTCAGCAGCCGCACCCGCCCCGCGCGGTCCAGGGCGACGACGCCCTCCCGGATGCCGTGCAGCATCGCCTCGCGCTCCGCGAGCAGCGCCGCGATGTCGGAGAAGGCCAGGTCACGCGTCTGCCGCTGGACCCGCCGAGAGATCAGCCACGCGGCCAGCGCGCCGACCGCCAGCGCACCGCCCGCATACGCCAGCAGCTCCGGTATCGCGTGGATCAGCCGGGCGCGGACACTGTCGTACGCGATCCCGACCGAGACCGCGCCCACGATGTCCCCGTCGCTGTCGCGCAGCGGCACCTTGCCGCGGGCGGTGCGGCCGAGGGTGCCGTCGTCGATCTGCATGACTTCGTGACCGGCGAGGGCCTGCCCGGGATCGGTGGACACCGTCCTGCCGATCTCGCCGGGCGTGGGGTGCGACCAGCGCACCCCACGCCAGTCCATCACCACGACGTACTCGGCCCGGGTGGCCCTCCGGATCCGCTCCGCCGCCTCCTGGACGGGGCCGCCGGCCGTCGGAGGCGTGTTCACGACGTCCTCGGCGATCCGCGGCTGGACGGCGGTGGTCTGGGCGATGGCGAGGGCCCGGCGCATCGCCTGGTCGTCGAGCTGGTTGCCGAGCGGGGCGAGGAACAGGCCGGTCGCGAGCACCGCGACACCCGCCGCGATGGCCACCTGCATCAGCAGCACCTGCGAGAACATCCGCCGCGGCAGGCCGAGGCGCAGACGGCGCGCGGGGGCAGTGGGGCTCATACCCCAGACGGTACGTGGACGCGTCGGGAGCACCGAAGGGGGTGTGGCCCGGATCTCTTGATCAATGGTGGACGCGGGGCCTCTTGATCAATGGTGGACAGGGCCGGTCCACGAGGGAGGCCGGTCACGGTCGACGGGCCGGTCAGCCCGCCAGTGCCGTCGCGGTCGCCAGCTCCCGCACCGCGACCACGTCCATCTGCGCGGGCGAGCCCAGCACCGAGGCTCCGCAGCTCTCCGCGCGGGGCGGCAGCGCGGCTCCCTGGGTGACGACCACATGCCAGAGGCGTCCGTCGGCGTGCGCGACGGTCACCGTCCAGCGCGGCGCGGCACCCTCCGTACGGACGACGCTCAGCACGTTCACCGCGTACTCGCCCAGGGCCCTGCGCACGGCCAGCTCGGCCGCCTGCCCCGGCCGCTCCCAGGCGGAGCTCCCGCGGCATCCCTCGACGACGACCCGGCCCTCCCGCACCTCGCGGAGGATCTCCTGCACGGAGTGCGCCTCGGCCCGGCCGTAGGCGTAGCCGTACGGCAGGACCAGCAGCGTCGGCGAGAAGCGATGTCCACCCAGATGGGTGACCTCCCAGACGCCACCGACGCCGGAGGCGGCCAGCTCGGCGGCGAGGGGGCGGCCCAGGAGGGCGCAGCACCGGTCCCGCTTGCCGTTGGTGCACACCAGCGCGAGCGGGTCGCCCGTGTACGGCCCCGCCCCCAGCGCCGAGTCGAAGGAGCGGGCGTCGCCCCTGCCGAGCGCGGCGAAGTCGAGGTCGAGCAGCCGGCGCGGATCGCGGACCGCCGCGCCGTGCAGCCAGGCATGACCCGGGGTGGTGTGGGCGGCGTACACCTGCCGCTCGACGGGTGTGCCGCCGTCGGCGTGCCGCCCGGGGCGGCGGATGAGCGCCACACGCACCCCGGTGTGCTTGGCGGCAGCCTCCAGTGCGCGGCCCAGTGCGGGGTCCAGATGGCTGGAGGTGAGCGCCTTGGCACCCCACGGGCCGGGCTGTTCCAGCAGCAGCCAGGTCCTCGCGGTGGCCGCGGTGCCCGCGATGGGCTCGCCGAGGTCCCGGGAGTCACTTGAGCAAGTACTCACAAAGGTGAGCCTAACCTGAGTTGATCCGGTGTCGCTCACCGAACCGCTCGTGTCCTGCTCCGGCAATGGCTGCGTCCTACTCCGGCAATGGTTGCGGGGGCCTCGGGCCCACGTAGTGACCGCTGGGGCGCATCCGCAGCGGGCGCTCGCCGTACTCCTCCAGGGCGTGGGCGATCCAGCCCGCCGTTCGGGCCACGGCGAAGATCGTCTCGCCCGCGGTGGCGGGCATACCGCTGGAGGCGGTGAGCACGGCCAGCGCCAGGTCGACATTGGCGTGCAGCGGCGTGTGGCGGGCGGTCGTGGCGACGATGTCGCGGGCCGCCGCGAGCGCGGGTTCGGCCCGCGGGATCTCCTCCAGCAGCCCGAACAGCACACGCGCGCGGGGGTCTTCGCCCGGGTACAGCCGGTGGCCGAGCCCGGGGACGCGGCGGCCGGCCCGCAGCTCCTCGGCGATCACCGGGGCCGCGTCGCCGCGGTCGAGGACGTCCAGCAGCATCCGGTGGGCAAGCCCGCTGGCGGCGCCGTGCAGGGGGCCTTCGAGGACGCCCAGGCCCGCCGAGACGGCCGCGTAGGCGTGGGCGCGGGCGGACGCT
Organism: Streptomyces sp. NPDC002779; assembly: GCF_042888685.1. Lineage (NCBI taxonomy): Bacteria > Bacillati > Actinomycetota > Actinomycetes > Kitasatosporales > Streptomycetaceae > Streptomyces > Streptomyces sp. NPDC002779. The sequence goes on along the minus strand of NZ_JBIAQC010000011.1, from coordinate 286,677 downwards.
GCGACGCGTACCGCGAGCGTCGAGGCGGCGAGGTCGTGGTCGACCAGCAGGGCCAGTGCCGTGTCCAGGGTGCGCAGCGAGGCCTCGTCCGCCTCGTGGCCGCTGAGCCGGGCCCACAGCCGGTGCGCCAGCGGGCCCGCGTCGCAGTGGCCGCGGCGCACCGGCGGCAGGGCGGCGACGAGGGTGGGGATGAGGCTGCGCGCGGTGCCCAGGACGGCGTCCTCGGACAGGTCGAAGCGCAGCGGGTCCACTGTCGCGGCGGCGATGGCCGCGACCCTCAACCGGTCGGTGGGCCCGGCGTGTTCGGGCAGGGCGTCCGCCGCGCGGCGGGCGGCGGCGACCGTGGCCTCGGGGGCGGCGAAGACGATGTCGGGGCGCAGCAGGCCGGTCCACAGCCACTCGGCGACCTCCTCGTAGGAGTGCCGGACGGCGAGTTCGGCCGCGTCGACGCCCCGGAAGTAGTACCGGTCCGTGTCGATGAACGTGATGCGGGTGCGCACCGCCAGCTCACCGCCCGATCCCGAAGTCCCGCTGCTCTCACGCCGGTTGCGCCGTGCGAGCGCCTCGACCTCCTGCGCGTCGAAGGTGCTGCCCCGGCCGCTGGGCACCCGCCGGCTGCTGAGCTGGCCGCGGCTGACGTACGCGTACACGGTCTCGGGCTTCACGCCGAGCAGTTCGGCGGCCTCCTTGGTGGTCAGCCGCCGGGTCGGGTGGGGGGAGCCGGGCTCTTGATCGCGCATGGGGGTCACCGTATCCGCTGGATGATGTATTGACGCATATATTGACTCGATCAATATTGACAGAGATTGAGTCAAGCATGGACAGTCAAATCAAGTCCAGGGAGGAAATCATGTCCGTCAACAGGTCGGCCCCTGCTCTCGTCGAGGCGCCGCGAGGACTCGCCGGCGTCGTCGTCACCGACACCGCCATCGGTGACGTCCGAGGGCTGGAGGGCTTCTATCACTACCGCCAGTACTCGGCCGTCGAACTCGCGCAGACCCGCGCCTTCGAGGACGTCTGGCATCTGCTGGTCCACGGCGAGCTGCCGGACGCCGAGCGTGCCGCGGCCTTCGCCGCAGAGACCGCGGCGCTGCGGTCGCTGCCGGACGAGGTCCGCGCGGTCCTGCCTGCCGTCGCCGGGGCGAGCGGAGGCGCGGGCGGCTCCGGCCCGCTGGCCGGGATGCGCACCGCGCTGTCGCTGCTCGGTGCGGTGCGGGGCTTCCGGCCGGTGTACGACCTCGACGCGGACGAGCGCCGCCGGGACGTGCTCACCGCGGCGGCCGCCGTACCGACGCTGCTGACGGCGCTGTACCGGCTGGGTGAAGGGCTGGACCCGGTCGAGCCGCGGGAGGATCTGTCGTACGCGGCGAACTACCTGTACATGTTGACGGGTTCGGAACCGGATCCGGTGCGGGTGAGGGCCGTCGAGCAATACTTGATCTCAACCATTGACCACGGATTCAATGCATCAACGTTCACGGCGCGGGTCATCGCCTCTACCGGAGCGGATGTGGCGGCCTGTCTGATGGGGGCGGTCGGGGCGCTGTCCGGTCCTCTGCACGGGGGCGCGCCCAGCCGGGCGCTGGACACCCTGGACGCGATCGGAACGCCCGAGCGCATCGCCCCCTGGATCCGCGGACGCGTCCTCGCCGGCGACCGCATCATGGGCTTCGGCCACGCCGTCTACCGCACGGAGGACCCCCGCTCCCGCATGCTCCGCGAGATCGCCCAGCGCTTCGGCGGTCCGCGCGTGGACTTCGCCGTGGAGGTGGAACGCCGGGTCGAGGCGATCCTCGCCGAACTGAAACCCGGCCGCGAACTCCACACCAACGTCGAGTTCTACGCGGGCGTGGTCATGGAACTCTGCGGCCTGCCCCGCGAGATGTTCACCCCCACCTTCGCGGCGGCCCGCGTGGTGGGCTGGAGCGCCAACATCCTGGAACAGGCGGAGGACCCCAAGATCATCCGCCCGGCGGCGCGGTACGTGGGGCCGGGGGCGCCGGTGGCGGTACCCCGGCGGGCGGCCTGACGCGCGAAGCCCGGCAGGGAGGCGTACCGGGCTGCGCGGGGCGGATCAGGCATCGGGAATGTCAGGTCTGGCGCGCAGCAGTGTCTCGCGTGAGATGACCACGATCCGCTCGTAGTCGGCCCGTGCGGCGTCGGACGGAAGCTCGGGGTCGAGCTCCGCGGTCGCTTCGCGCCCAATGACGGCGAAGTCGCCGTTGCTGAGCTCGAAGATGTCGGGGCAGGTCTGGCCGGTGGCGCTGCCGCGCTCACGAGGGGAAGCCCCGACACGTCGCACGATCTTCACGGAGAGATACCGCCTTCTTGGGAGGGAAAATGAGTCCTCCAGGCAGGGCGGCCTCCGGACAAGGGTGCGCCGGAGTCGACGAAATTCTCCGAGCGCAAGGGGTGTTCGTCGGAGCGCCCGGAGAGGGCCAGCGACAAGATATCGACTTTGCCGTGCGTGCGGCGGCAGTTACGAACAGGCGGGGGAGTGAATTTCGGGAGCGGCTCCTGACCGCTCCGCACGCCGGAATCAAGGCGCGTCGTCGGAGGGTGGCCGGCCGACGACCCACCACTGTTCGGTGTCGGAGTCGGCGAGTTCCTGGATGAGTTCGTCCATCATCCGGCCCAGCTCGAACTCCTCCGAGACGGCCGGAAGGCTCTTGCGGTGGTGCCGCGTCGCCTCCCAGTACTCCTGGAACACCTCGTTGCGGCACATGACCCGCAGATGTCCGTGGAGTTCGGCCCGGCTCAGGGCGCCGATCCGGTGGAAGTGCAGGGCGTTGATGTAGAGCGCGTTGGCGAAGAGGAACTGGCGCTGCTTGTCCAGGGGGACATCGGTCTCGTAGGTGTCGAGGACCGCGGCGAGCGCAGGGTCGTCCATGGCCTTGCAGAGCAGGGTCAGATGGAGTCGATGCTGTTCGCGGAGCGCTGCTTTCTTGTGGTGGCGCGTGCTCGGTGCGGCCAGGGAGTGGCTCATGGCCACGAACCCCGCTCGCACCGCAGAACCGATCCTCCGAATGCCAGAACTCTGTGTGGCCATGTCAACCCCCGAATCAGGCGGCCGTCCGCCGGTCGTCGGGGTGCGGGTCGACTGAAGGGGACCGGCGAGCGGTGGGCGGCGCTTGCCGTCTCCCAGGGTGCCGAGCGGCTCTGATCGGCGGGGAGGCGGAGAGGAGGCGCACGGAGGGAAGCGAGGGTCGCACAGTCCGGCGCCATGCCCAACGTCTGCCCCGCTGGCGCAGCTAACAATCGTTCACTTCGCGCGGTTTCTCGCGGCTCGTATCCTGGACCGGCATTCATTGTTCGTACGCTCGCCGGAACGTGAGCCGGTGCACGCGTAGGTGTGAGAGAGGTCGCTCGTTGGTCCGCAGCCGCACTGCGCAGCAGATCCCCGTCGTCGTTCTCGCCGGTTTCCTCGGCTCCGGCAAGACGACGCTCCTCAACCATCTCCTCCACCGCAGCAAAGGCAGCCGGATCGGAGCGCTCGTCAACGACTTCGGGGCCATCGAGATCGACGCCATGGCCGTGGCCGGCGCGCTCGGCGACTCGACCGTCTCCCTCGGCAACGGCTGCCTGTGCTGCGCCGTCGACGCCACTGAGCTCGACCGCTACCTGGAACGCCTCGCCGCCCCCTCCGCCGGCCTCGACGTCATCGTCATCGAGGCCAGCGGTCTCGCCGAGCCGCAGGAACTGGTCCGCATGGTGCTCGCCAGCGAGCATCCGGGGATGGTCTACGGCGGTCTCGTCGAGGTCGTCGACGCCGCCGAGTTCGACGCCACCCGCGCCAGGCACCCCGAGATCGACCGCCATCTCGCCCTCGCCGACCTCGTCGTCGTCAACAAGCTCGACCGCGTCGCGGACCCGGACCAGCTCGTCCCGCGCGTCCGGGAGCTCGCCCCGCGCGCCGCCGTCGTACCCGCCGTCCACGGCCGTATCGACCCGGAGTTCCTCTTCGACTGCCGGCCCGGCGAGGAGCGCGTCGGGCAGCTGTCCTTCGACGACCTGCACGAGCACGGTGACCACGACGGGCATCTGCACACCGGCTACGACAGCGTCTCGTTCGTGTCGCGGCAGCCCCTCGACCCCCGCGCCCTCATGAGCTTCCTCGACAGCCGCCCAGAGGGGCTCTACCGGATCAAGGGGTACGTCGACTTCGGCCCCCACGACACCCTGAACCGGTACGCCGTGCACGCCGTCGGGAGCTTCCTGCGGTTCTACCCCGAACCCTGGGCGCCCGCCGAGGAGCGGCTCACCCAGCTCGTCCTCATCGGCTCCGGCATCGACGCCCCCGCCCTCGGCAAGGAACTCGAGGCGTGCCGCAGCGACGCCCCGCACGCCGACGAGCACGGCATGTGGGGCGTCCTGCGCTACGTACAGGGCACCGAGGACGAGCCCGGCGACGTGGCCTAGACCGGGCCCGCCACCACCGCCACCGTCTTCGGCAGCGACACGCCCGAGCCGTCGCGGCGCGGGTCCATCTCCGGAAGCTCGGCCGGGGTGCCGTTCTTCTGCGCCGCCCGGGCCGGAGCGGGGCCCGCCCAGGCCAGCGAGAGACAGTCCTCGCCCTTCAGGAACCGCTGGCAGCGGACCCCGCCGGTCGCGCGTCCCTTGCGCGGGTACTGGTCGAACGGGGTCAGCTTGGCCGTCGTCTGGACCGAGTCGTCCAGCGTGCCGCGCGAGCCCGCGACGGTGAAGACGACCGCGTCGGCCGCCGGGTCCACCGCCGTGAAGGAGATGACCTTCGCGCCCTCGGTCAGCTTGATGCCCGCCACACCGCCCGCAGGCCGGCCCTGCGGACGCACCTGCGCGGCCTGGTAGCGCAGCAGTTGCGCGTCGTCCGTGATGAAGACCAGGTCCTCCTCGCCGGTGCGCAGTTCCACCGCGCCGACGATCCGGTCGCCCTCCTTGAGGGTGATGACCTCCAACTCCTCCTTGTTGGACGGATAGTCGGGCACCACGCGCTTGACGACACCCTGCTCGGTGCCGAGCGCCAGGCCGGGGGAGGACTCGTCCAGCGTGGTCAGGCAGACCACCGTCTCGTCGCCCTCCAGGGAGACGAACTCCGTCAGCGGAGCGCCGCCCGAGAGGGTGGGACGCGCCGCCGTGTCCGGCAGCGTCGGCAGGTCGACGACGCTGATCCGCAGCAGCCGGCCCGCGGACGTCACCGCGCCCACCTCACCGCGGGCCGTGGCCGGCACCGCCGAGACGATCACGTCGTGCTTGGCGCGCTTGGTGTCGGCGTCCTCCGCGAACGGGTCGCCGTTCGCCGTACGGGCCAGAAGGCCCGTGGAGGACAGCAGAACCCGGCACGGGTCGTCGGCCACCTGGAGCGGTACGGCGGCGGACACCGCGCCCGCCGAGTCCAGCAGGACCGTACGCCGCTCGGTGCCGAACTTCTTGGCCACCGAGGCCAGTTCGTTGGAGACCAGCTTGCGCAGCTCGGCGTCCGAGTCCAGGATCCGGGTCAGCTCGGCGATCTCCTCGTTGAGCCGGTCCTTCTCCGCCTCCAGTTCGATGCGGTCGTACTTGGTGAGCCGGCGCAGCGGGGTGTCCAGGATGTACTGCGTCTGGATCTCCGACAGCGAGAAGCGCTCCATCAGGCGCTGCTTGGCCTCGGCGCTGTTCTCGCTGGAGCGGATCAGCCGGATGACCTCGTCGATGTCGACGAGCGCGGTGAGCAGGCCCTCCACCAGGTGCAGCCGGTCGCGCCGCTTGGTGCGGCGGAACTCGCTGCGGCGCCGCACGACCTCGAAACGGTGGTCGAGGTAGACCTCCAGCAGCTCCTTGAGGCCCAGGGTGAGGGGCTGGCCGTCGACCAGGGCGACGTTGTTGATGCCGAAGGACTCCTCCATCGGCGTCAGCTTGTACAGCTGCTCCAGCACCGCCTCCGGCACGAAGCCGTTCTTGATCTCGATGACCAGGCGCAGGCCGTGCGCGCGGTCGGTGAGGTCCTTGACGTCGGCGATGCCCTGGAGCTTCTTCGAGCCGACCAGGTCCTTGATCTTGGCGATGACCTTCTCGGGGCCGACCGTGAAGGGCAGCTCGGTGACGACGAGGCCCTTGCGGCGCGCCGTCACGTTCTCCACGGCCACCGTCGCGCGGATCTTGAAGGTGCCGCGGCCGGTCTCGTAGGCGTCCCGGATGCCGGTCAGGCCGACGATCCGGCCGCCGGTGGGCAGGTCGGGGCCCGGGACGTGGCGCATCAGGGCGTCCAGATCCGCGTTCGGGTGGCGGATCAGGTGGCGGGCCGCCGCGATGACCTCGGCGAGGTTGTGCGGGGGCATGTTGGTGGCCATGCCGACCGCGATGCCCGACGCGCCGTTGACCAGGAGGTTCGGGAACGCGGCGGGCAGCGCCACCGGCTCCTGCTCCTGGCCGTCGTAGTTGGGCGCGAAGTCGACCGTGTCCTCGTCGATCGACTCGGTCATCAGGCTGGTCGCGGCGGCCTGCCGGCACTCGGTGTACCGCATGGCGGCCGGCGGGTCGTCGTTGCCCAGCGAGCCGAAGTTGCCGTGGCCGTCGACCAGGGGGAGCCGCATCGAGAAGGGCTGCGCCATGCGCACCAGCGCGTCGTAGATCGACGCGTCGCCGTGCGGGTGCAACTTACCCATGACCTCGCCGACCACGCGCGCGCACTTCACATAGCCGCGGTCGGGGCGCAGGCCCATCTCGTTCATCTGGTAGACGATCCGGCGGTGCACCGGCTTGAGGCCGTCACGGGCGTCCGGCAGGGCACGGGAGTAGATGACCGAGTACGCGTACTCGAGGAAGGAGCCCTGCATCTCGTCGACGACGTCGATGTCGAGGATCTTCTCCTCGTACGAGTCGTCGGGCGGCGGGGTCTTCGTGCTGCGGCGGGCCATCGCTGCCAAGGCTCCTTTTTCTGTGTGCTCACCTACGGGGCGCTCATGCTGACGCGTGAACTGGATCCGACGCGGACCATTGTGGACCGCGGCACTGACAACCCGGACCAGGACCCGGCGTCGCCCGTCCGCCCCGGCGCGGAGAGGGGCCTCCGCTCACGGCTGCCCGCAGGCTACGCGATCCGCTGTCGGCATCCGCCCTCGGCGTACGCGGCCCGGGAACTTCGCCGCGGCCCCGCACGCTTGCATACAGTGGCAGGACCGGCAGGAAAACCGCGGTTTCGAGACCGCGTCCGCGATCGAAGGGACGTACATGCCCATGGGTCACACGGCCACCACCCAGGCAGGCTCCGGAGGCCTGACAGCGACCGAGCACCGCCTGGCCAACGGCCTGCGCGTGGTGCTCTCGGAGGACCACCTGACCCCGGTCGCGGCGGTGTGCCTCTGGTACGACGTCGGCTCGCGCCACGAGGTCAAGGGGCGCACCGGCCTGGCTCACCTTTTCGAGCACTTGATGTTCCAGGGCTCCGCCCAGGTCGAGGGCAACGGTCACTTCGAGCTCGTGCAGGGCGCGGGCGGCTCGCTCAACGGCACCACCAGCTTCGAGCGCACCAACTACTTCGAGACCATGCCCGCGCACCAGCTGGAGCTCGCCCTCTGGCTGGAGGCCGACCGCATGGGCTCGCTGCTCGCCGCCCTGGACGACGAGTCGATGGAGAACCAGCGCGACGTCGTGAAGAACGAGCGCCGCCAGCGCTACGACAACGTCCCCTACGGCACGGCCTTCGAGAAGCTGACCGCTCTCGCCTACCCCGAGGGCCACCCCTACCACCACACGCCGATCGGTTCGATGGCCGACCTGGACGCGGCGACCCTGGAGGACGCGCGCGCGTTCTTCCGTACGTACTACGCGCCCAACAACGCCGTGCTGTCGATCGTCGGCGACATCGACCCCGAGCAGACGCTCGCCTGGGTGGAGAAGTACTTCGGCTCCATCGCCTCCCATGACGGCAAGCCCGCCCCGCGCGACGGCTCGCTGCCGGAGATCATCGGCAAGGAGCTGCGCGAGGTCGTCGAGGAGGAGGTCCCCGCGCGGGCGTTGATGGCTGCCTACCGCCTCCCCGAGGACGGCACGCGCGCGTGCGACGCGGTCGACCTGGCCCTGACGGTGCTCGGCGGCGGCGAGTCCTCCCGCCTCTACAACCGTCTCGTACGCCGTGACCGCACGGCCGTCGCCGCCGGGTTCGGCCTGCTGCGGCTGGCCGGAGCGCCCTCGCTGGGCTGGCTGGACGTGAAGACCTCCGGTGACGTCGAGGTCCCGGTCATCGAGGCGGCCATCGACGAGGAGCTCGCCCGGTTCGCGGCGGAGGGCCCCACGGCGGAGGAGATGGAGCGCGCCCAGGCCCAGTTGGAGCGCGAGTGGCTGGACCGGCTCGGCACGGTCGCGGGCCGCGCCGACGAACTGTGCCGCTACGCCGTCCTGTTCGGCGACCCGCAGCTCGCCCTCACCGCCGTGCAGCGGGTGCTGGAGGTGACCCCCGAGGAGGTCCAGGAGGTCGCCAAGGCCCGCCTGCGCCCCGACAACCGCGCGGTGCTCGTCTACGAGCCGACGGTCCCCCCGGAGACCGTCGAGGAGCCCACCGAGGACCTGGAGTCCGCGGCCACCGTGGAAGCAAGCGCCCACAACGAGGAGACGGCCAAGTGACCGAGCTCGCCACCATGGAGTTCCACCCCCGGCCCGAGGCGGGCGAGCCGAAGGTCTGGGCCTTCCCGGCGCCCACGCGCGGGTCCCTCGACAACGGCCTGACGGTCCTGCGCTGCCACCGCCCCGGCCAGCAGGTCGTCGCCGTCGAGATCCTGCTGGACGCGCCCCTGGAGGCCGAGCCGGCCGGTCTGGACGGCGTCGCCACGGTCATGGCGCGGGCCTTCTCCGAGGGCACCGACAAGCACTCCGCCGAGGAGTTCGCCGCCGAGCTGGAGCGCTGCGGTGCCACCCTCGACGCGCACGCCGACCACCCCGGCGTCCGGCTCTCCCTCGAAGTGCCGGTCTCCCGCCTGCCCAAGGCGCTCGGGCTGCTCTCCGACGCCCTCAGGGCGCCCGCGTTCGCCGACAGCGAGGTCGAACGGCTGGTCCGCAACCGGCTGGACGAGATCCCGCACGAGCTGGCCAACCCCTCCCGGCGCGCCGCCAAGGAGCTGTCCCGGCAGCTCTTCCCGGCGACCTCGCGCATGTCCCGCCCGCGCCAGGGCACCGAGGAGACCGTCGCCGCCATCGACTCCGCGGCCGTACGCGCCTTCTACGAGCGCCATGTGCGCCCCGCCACGGCCACCGCCGTGGTCGTCGGCGACCTGACCGGCACCGACCTCGACGCGCTCCTCGCCGACACCCTCGGTTCCTGGACCGGCTCCGCCGCCGAACCCCGGCCGGTGCCCCCGGTCACCGCCGACGACACCGGCCGGGTCGTCATCGTGGACCGCCCCGGCGCCGTCCAGACGCAGCTGCTGATCGGCCGCGTCGGCCCCGACCGGCACGACCGCGTGTGGCCCGCGCAGGTCCTCGGCACCTACTGCCTCGGCGGCACCCTCACCTCCCGCCTGGACCGCGTTCTGCGGGAGGAGAAGGGTTACACCTACGGGGTGCGCTCCTTCGGGCAGGTGCTGCGCTCCACCCCCGACGGCACCGGCGCGGCGATGCTCGCCATCAGCGGCTCCGTCGACACCCCCAACACCGGTCCCGCGCTCGAGGACCTGTGGAGGGTGCTGCGCACCCTCGCCGAGGGCGGGCTCACCGACGCCGAGCGGGACGTCGCCGTACAGAACCTCGTCGGGGTGGCGCCGCTGAAGTACGAGACGGCCGCCGCCGTGGCGAGCACCCTGGCCGACCAAGTGGAGCAGCACCTGCCGGACGACTACCAGGCCACGCTCTACCGCCGGCTCGCCGAGACCGGCACCGTGGAGGCCACCGCGGCCGTCGTCAGCGCCTTCCCGGTGGACCGGCTGGTGACCGTGCTCGTCGGCGACGCGGCGCAGATCAAGAAGGCCGTCGAGCCCCTCGGAATCGGTGAAGTCACCGTCGTGACGGCCGAGTAGACACACCCTCGGATGTGAACGTGCTGTCACGCGCGTGTGGGGCCCTGGTGACGGAAGCGTCACCAGGGCCCTTCTATGTCCGATTTGAGGGAGAGGTTGCCTGTCTGCTCTGTGGCGTGCGCTACAAAAACCGCGATCCGTTTGGGGATTGAAAGTTGCGGCGTTTAGCGTCATCCGGGCTGTTCGTCAGGCAGTGCGCCGCACCCGCGGCACCGGACAGTCATCGCCGAGTCCCCGTACGGCGCGAGCCAGGGGAGCCGGGGACCCATCGCAGTCCCTGGGGTGAATCGGACGCCCGCGCGTGAGCGAGGGGGTCCGTAGGAGACCTTCCTGCTCCGAACCCGTCAGCTAACCCGGTAGGCGAGAGGGAAGGAAAGGACCAGCCACCACATGGCGTTCACGCGCGCCACCGGGAAGCACCGACGTCCCAGCCGGATGCAGCGCACCACCGCCCGCGCGGCGGGTGTCGCGGCCCTCACCACCACCGGCGTCATCGGCACCCTCGCGAGCCCGGCGCTCGCCGCGGAGGCCGCGCCCGAGCAGACCGGTCTCACCCCCGTCATCACCATCGGCGACTCGGTCGCCCAGCAGATCGACGCCCAGGCCGCCGCCCAGCAGCAGGCCGCCGACGAGGCGGCGGCGAAGCAGGCGGCCGAGGAGGCCGCCCGCGAGAGGGCCGCCGAGGCGGCCGAGAAGGCCCGCGAGGCCAAGGAGCGCGCCGCCCGCGAGGCCGAGCGCAAGCGCCTGAACACCTTCGTCTCCCCGATCTCCGGCTCCTACGTCTCGACGAGCTACAAGGCCGGCGGCGCCGTCTGGTCCTCCGGCACCCACACCGGCGTCGACTTCCACGCCGCCACCGGCACCCCCGTCCGCTCGGTCGGCATGGGCACCGTCGTGGAGGCCGGCTGGGGCGGGGCGTACGGCAACCAGGTCGTCATCAAGATGCACGACGGCACGTACACCCAGTACGGGCACCTGTCGTCCGTCGGCGTCTCGGTCGGCCAGAGCGTCACCCCGGGCCAGCAGATAGGCGTCTCCGGCGCGACCGGCAACGTCACCGGGGCGCACCTGCACTTCGAGGCCCGCATGAGCGCGGAGTACGGCTCGGACATCGACCCGGTCGCCTACCTCCGCTCGCACGGCGTGAACATCTGACGGCACCCGCCCCGCGCTGCCCGGACCCCGGCTCACCGAGCCGGGGTTTTGGCGTTTGCGACCCCCCGCTGTCCAAAAAATATGCATGGATTCCGTCCCCCCTTCGGAAATTCCGGCTCATTGGAATAGAGTCACTGAACACACGTCAGTTGTCGACGTTTCACGGGGATTAAAGCGGAGGTCGGGTCATGCGTATTCCGGCGCACTCGGTATGCACGGCGATCCGGGACGACATCGTCGCCGGTGTCTACGAGCGCGGCAGCCGACTCACCGAGGAACTGCTCGCGCGCCGCTACGGCGTCTCGCGCGTCCCCGTCCGGGAGGCCCTGCGCACGCTGGAGGCGGAGGGCTTCGTGGTGACCCGGCGGCACGCGGGCGCGTGCGTCGCGGAACCGACCGAGCAGGAGGCCGCCGACCTGCTGGAGATGCGCTCGCTGCTGGAGCCGCTCGGCGCCGCCCGGGCCGCCCAGCGGCGCACCGAGGCACATCTGAAGGTGCTGCGCGGCCTGGTGCGGCTCGGTCAGGAGCGGGCCAGGCGGGGCAACAGCGAGGATCTGCGCTCCCTGGGCGGCTGGTTCCACGAGACGCTCGCCCAGGCCTCCGGCAGCCCCGCCCTGACCTCGATGCTGACCCAGCTGCGGCACAAGATCGCCTGGATGTACTCGGTGGAGGCGTCGGCCGCCCCCGTGGACGCCTGGGCGGAGCACGGGGCGATCGTGGACGCGGTGGCCCGCGGCGACAGCGAACGCGCGCGGGCGATCACGGCCGTGCACACCGAGCGCTCCAGCGGCACGCACCGGCTGCGGTTCCCCGCCGGGGAGCGTGTGAGGAATTCGCAACATCCCGTAAACATGTCGGGCCTCCGGCATTAACATGCGCGCCGTATACAAAGAAGGCGTAATTCCCGGGGGATTATTTCCGCTGCCCGGAATCGGGAAATGCGAAGGGCTCGCCCGGTAATTCGGACGAGCCCGGTGAGGAGGCGGCGGCTGCCGCGCCCGGTATTCGCTCAGACGGTCTCGGGGAGTTCCTCGAGGCCCTCGGAGACCAGCTTCGCCAGACGGTCGAGAGCGGCGTCCGCGCCCTCGGCGTCGGAGGCGAGCACGATCTCCTCGCCGCCCTGGGCGCCCAGGCCCAGGACCGCCAGCATGGAGGCCGCGTTGACGGGGTTGCCGTCAGCCTTGGCGATCGTCACCGGGACGCCTGTGGCCGTGGCGGCTCGGACGAAGATGGAGGCGGGGCGGGCGTGGAGGCCCTCGGCCCAGCCGACGTTGACGCGGCGCTCAGCCATGTGATGCTGCCCTTCAGGTTCTCAGGTTGTCTAGACCAGTGTTCCACAACGCGAAGCGTGCCCGGTACGGTCCTGCGTCCCGTCCCGCGCGTGACCGTCGGACCGCGGCCTCGATCCGACACCCGTCCTCCACAGACTGCCCCGCGCCGTTGTCGTACGCGAGCCGTAGTCTGGGCCCCATGCAGAGCGCGTCGGACCGGCACGAGTACCCCGCCCACTGGGAAGCCGACGTGGTGCTGCGCGACGGCGGCACCGCGCGCATCCGCCCCATCACCGTTGATGACGCCGAGCGCCTGGTCAGCTTCTACGAGCAGGTCTCGGACGAGTCGAAGTACTACCGCTTCTTCGCGCCCTACCCGCGTCTGTCCGCCAAGGACGTCCACCGCTTCACACACCACGACTTCGTGGACCGGGTGGGACTCGCGGCCACCATCGGCGGCGAGTTCATCGCCACCGTACGCTATGACCGCATTGGTGCCGACGGAATGCCCGCCTCCGCGCCCGCCGACGAGGCCGAGGTCGCCTTCCTCGTCCAGGACGCCCACCAGGGACGCGGAGTCGCCTCCGCCCTGCTCGAACACATCGGCGCCGTCGCGCGGGAGCGCGGGATCCGCCGGTTCGCGGCCGAGGTGCTGCCCGCCAACACCAAGATGATCAAGGTGTTCACGGACGCCGGGTACACCCAGAAACGCAGCTTCGAGGACGGGGTCGTCCGGCTGGAGTTCGGCCTGGAGCCGACGGACCGCTCGCTCGCCGTGCAGCACGCGCGCGAGCAGCGCGCCGAGGCGCGATCCGTCCAACGGCTGCTGGCTCCCGGCTCGGTGGCCGTCATCGGCGCCGGCCGGACCCCCGGCGGGGTGGGCCGCGGAGTCCTCGACAACATCCGGCAGGGCGGCTTCCGCGGTCCGCTGTACGCCGTGAACCAGGCGTTCCCCGAGGACCTGAAGGAACTCGCCGGGGTGCCCGCGCACCGATCGGTGCGCGACATCGACGGGCATGTCGACCTCGCGGTGGTCGCCGTGCCCGCCGAACAGGTCCCCGAGGTCGTCACCGAGTGCGGTGAGCACGGCGTGCAAGGGCTGGTCGTGGTCTCCGCCGGCTACGCCGAGAGCGGCCCCGAGGGCCGGGAGCGCCAGCGCGAACTCGTCCGGCACGCACGCGCGTACGGCATGCGCATCATCGGGCCGAACGCCTTCGGCGTCATCAACACCTCGGTGGACGTACGGCTCAACGCCTCCCTCGCGCCCGAGATGCCGCGGCCCGGGCGGATAGGGCTGTTCGCCCAGTCCGGTGCCATCGGCATCGCGCTGCTGTCCCGGCTGCACCGGCGCGGCGGCGGGGTCACCGGGGTCACCGGGGTGTCCACCTTCGTCTCCTGCGGCAACCGCGCGGACGTGTCCGGCAACGACGTCCTGCAGTACTGGTACGACGACCCGGACACCGATGTCGCCCTGATGTACCTGGAGTCCATCGGCAACCCGCGCAAGTTCACCCGGCTCGCCCGGCGTACGGCCGCCGCGAAGCCGCTGGTCGTGGTGCAGGGCGCGCGGCACGGCGGGGCGGCTCCGCAGGGGCACGCGGTACGGGCGACGCGGCTGCCGCACGCCACCGTGTCGGCGCTGCTGCGGCAGGCCGGGGTGATCCGGGTGGACACGATCACCGAACTGGTCGACGCGGGGCTGCTGCTCGCGCGCCAGCCGCTGCCGGCCGGGCCCCGGGTGGCGATCCTCGGCAACTCCGAGTCGCTGGGGCTGCTGACGTACGACGCGTGCCTCTCCGAGGGGCTGCGGCCGCTGCCGCCGCTGGATCTGACGACGGGGGCGTCGGCGCGGGACTTCCGGGCGGCGCTGTCGCGGGCGCTCGCCGACGACGCCTGCGACTCCGTCGTGGTGACCGCGATCCCGGCGCTGGGGGAGCCCTCGGTGGGGGAGGCGGTCCTGGCGGAGGCGCTGAGGTCGGCGGCGGAGGAGGTGCCGGGCAAGCCGGTGCTGGTGGTGCACGTGGAACTGGGCGGACTGGCCGAGGCACTGTCCGCGGCGGCGAGCACAGCACCACAGACGGCGCCCGCGCCCGCCGGAGCGGCTTCGGGCGCCGGAGCTATGGCTGGGGCGGCGTCGGCCGTACCCGGGGCTGGGGCTGCGGCGGGCCCGGACGCGCGGCCCGGCGCTGACGCGGTGCCGCCCGCGCCCACCCGTGCCGCCCCAGGCGGCACGACTGCCCGCGGCCTGACGGGCCCGGCGGCCCGCGGTGAGGCGGAGGAGGCGGCCCGCGGCGGAGCCGGAGAGGGTGCCCACGGTGGAACCGAACCCGTTGCCCACGGTGGAACCGAACCCGTTGCCCACGGTGGAGCCGAACCTGCTGCCCGCGGTGCGGTGGAAGGGGCTGCCGACGATCAGGTGGATGCGGTTGCCCGCGATCAGGCGGAAAGGGCCGCCCGCGGCCGGCTGGATGCGGCGGGTGCCCGCAGCCACGCGGAAGAGGCCGCCCGCGATCAGGCGGAAGGGACTGCCCAAGGCCAAGTGGACGTGCCTGCCCGTGGCCAGGTGGAAGGGACTGCCCAAGGCCAAGTGGACGTGCCTGCCCGCGTCCAGGTGGAAGCCGTTGCCCGCGGCCAGGTGGAAGCCGTTGCCCGCGGCCAGGTGGAAGCAGTTGCCCGTGGCCAGGTGGAAGCCGCTGTCCGTGGCCGAGCGGAGGCCGCTGCCCGTGGCCCCGTGGGACCAAGTGTCCGTGGTGGCGAGGAGGCCGGTGGGGGAGAGCCGGCGCCTGCGGGTCGGCTCATTCCTGCCTACCCCGCCGCCGAGCGGGCCGTTCGCGCGCTCGCCGAAGCGGTCAAGTACGCCCAGTGGCGCCGGGAGGCCGCCGAGCCCGGGCGCGTGCCCGAGTACGACGACATCGACGAGCGCGGGGCCGCCGCCCTCATCGACGGGCTGCTCGCCAGGGGCCAGGGGCTCACCCTCGGCTCCGAGGACACCTGCGACCTGCTCGGGAAGTACGGGATCCATGTGCGCCGGGCCCTCCCCGCCCCCACCCCCGACGCCGCCGCGGAAGCCGCCCGGGCCGTCGGCTACCCGGTCGCCCTCAAGGCCACCGCACCGCACCTGCGTCACCGCGCCGACCTGGGCGGCGTACGGCTGGACCTCGCCGACGAGGAGCAACTGCGCAGGGCGTACACCGAGTTGGCCGAGCTGTTCGGGACGCCGGCGGAGCTGCGGCCGGTCGTGCAGGCGATGGCCCCGCGCGGGGTCGACACCGTCGTACGGGCCGTGATCGACCCGGCGGCCGGTGCCGTGCTGTCGTTCGCGCTCGCCGGGGCCGCCTCCCAGCTGCTCGGGGACATGGCGCACCGGCTCATCCCGGTCACCGACCGGGAGGCGGCCTCGCTGGTCCGCTCGATCCGGACCGCGCCCCTGCTGTTCGGCTGGCGCGGCTCCACCCCGGTCGACACACCCGCCCTGGAGGGACTGCTGCTGCGGGTCTCCCGCCTGGTCCACGACCACCCGGAGGTCGTCGCGGTGACCCTGGAGCCCGTCGTCGTCGCCCCGCACGGCCTGACCGTGCTCGGCGCGACCGTACGGCTGGCCCCGCCGCCCGCCCGCGACGACCTCGGCCCGCGCACGCTGCCCGCCTACTGACCGGCGCGAGCGGTCCCTCGCAGTCAGTGGGCCCCCGTAGGATGGGGGCCATGGCCAAGACCAGTACGACGACCCAGGGGCTGCGAGCGGCGATCGAGCGCAGCGGCTACTACCCGGCCCTCGTGGCCGAGGCGGTGGAGGCCGCCGTGGGCGGCGAGCCCATCCGGTCGTACCTGGTCCACCAGGAGACCACGTTCGACCAGAACGAGGTGCGCCGGCATGTCACCGTGCTGGTCCTCACCGACAACCGCTTCATCGTCAGCCACACCGATGAGCAGGCCGCCGACACCACCTCTCCGACCCCGTACGCCACCACCTCCACCGAGTCGGTCAAGATCGGCCGGATCTCGTCGGTCGTCCTGAGCCGGATGGTCGCGAACCCGGAGTCGTACACGCCCGGCACCCTGCCCCGCGAGGTCGTGCTGACCATCGGCTGGGGCGCGGTCTCCCGGATCGACCTGGAGCCGGCCGCCTGCGGCGACCCCAACTGCGAGGCCGACCACGGCTACACGGGCAGCTCCACGGCCGACGACCTCAGCCTCCGCGTCAGCGAGGCCGGCGACGGACCGGAGACCGTGCGCCAGGCGCTCGCCTTCGCGCAGGCCCTCTCCGAGGCGACCGCGGACACCGCCCGCTGATGGCCCAGCCCGCCTGGGAGCACGACCCGCAGCCGCTGCCCCTCGACTCCGCCCCCCTGCCCGAGTACGGCGCGGGATCGCTCGCCGACCTGCTGCCCACGCTGGCCGCCGGCATGGACGTACCCGGCATGACCGCCGCGATCAGCGAGCTGACCCCGGCCGACCGGAACTGCGTGTTCCTGATCGACGGCCTCGGCTGGGAGCAGCTGAAGGCGCACCCCGACGACGCCCCGTTCATGACGTCGCTCCTCGCCAGCTCCCGCGGCGGCACCGGACGGCCGCTCACCACCGGCTACCCGGCGACCACCGCGACCTCCCTCGCCTCCGTCGGCACCGGCCTGCCGCCCGGCGCGCACGGACTGCCCGGGTACACCGTGCGCGATCCGGCGACCGGCGCGCTGATGAACCAGCTGCGCTGGCAGCCCTGGACCGCGCCGGGCCCCTGGCAGCCGTACCCCACCGTCTTCCAGCTGGCCCACGACGCCGGTGTGCACGCCGCGCAGGTGTCGTCCCCCGCCTTCGAGAACACGCCGCTGACCAAGGTGGCGCTGAGCGGCGGCACCTTCCACGGGCGGCTGAGCGGCGAGGAGCGGATGGATCTCGCGGCCGAGCAACTGGCCGCCGGCGACCGCTCCTTGGTCTACACGTACTACGCCGAGGTGGACGGCGCCGGACACCGCTTCGGCGTCGACTCCGACCTGTGGCGCGGCCAGCTCATGTACGTCGACCGGCTCGTCCAGCGCCTCGCCGAGCAGCTGCCGCCGCGCACCGCGCTGTACGTCACCGCCGACCACGGCATGGTCGACGTGCCCTTCGACGAGCAGCACCGCATCGACTTCGACGAGGACTGGGAGCTGCGCGCCGGGGTTGCCCTGCTCGGCGGCGAGGGCCGCGCGCGGCACGTCTACGCGGTGCCCGGCGCCGAGAACGACGTCCTGACCTGCTGGCGCGAGGTGCTCGGCGAGCAGTTCTGGGTGGCCTCCCGGGAGGAGGCGATCGCGGCGGGCTGGTTCGGCCCGCGGATCGACGAGCGGGTGTACGCCCGGCTCGGCGATGTGATCGCTGCCGCTCGCGACGATGTGCTGATCATCGCTTCCGAGCGGGAGCCGAAGGAGTCGGCGATGGTCGGCAACCACGGCTCGATGACTCCGGCGGAGCAGTTGGTGCCGCTGCTGGAAGTACGTTCCTGAGGCCTCTCCCTCCCCCCGTTACGACCCTGTTGCCGAAAGGTGCTCAACACGCCATGCCCGAGCTGGTGTTCTTCTCCGGAACGATGGACTGCGGGAAGTCGACGCTGGCTCTCCAGATCGAGCACAACCGCTCGGCGCGCGGCCTGGCCGGCATGATCTTCACCCGGGACGACCGCGCGGGCGAGGGCAAGCTCTCCTCCCGCCTCGGCCTGGTCACGGACGCGGTGGAGGTCGAGGACGGGCAGGACCTGTACGCGTACCTGGTGGACCACCTCTCCCAGGGCGGCCGCGCGGACTACGTCATCGCGGACGAGGCGCAGTTCCTGGCCCCGCAGCAGATCGACCAGCTCGCGCGCGTGGTGGACGACCTGGGCCTCGACGTCTACGCCTTCGGCATCACCACCGACTTCCGCTCCAAGCTCTTCCCCGGCTCGCAGCGCCTGGTGGAACTGGCCGACCGCGTGGAGGTCCTCCAGGTGGAGGCCCTGTGCTGGTGCGGCGCCCGGGCGACCCACAACGCGCGCACGGTGGGCGGCGAGATGGTGGTGGAGGGCGCCCAGGTGGTCGTCGGCGACTCGACCAGTCGGACACCATCGGCTACGAGGTCCTCTGCCGTCGCCACCACCGCCGCCGCATGACAGCGGCCACCGCGCGGGCGGCGGCCCTCTCCCCGGACGTCCTGCCGGTGCCTTCGGCCTAGCGGGAGCGGCGCCGGCCGCGGGCCGGGGTCAGGGGCGGCTCTGCAGCAGCGAGAACCTCGCGCCTTCCGGGTCCGTCACCGTGGACATGCGGCCCAGGGCGCTGTCGTGGGGCGGGGTCAGGATCTGGCCGCCCAGGGCTTCGGCCTGGGCCGTCGACGCGTCGGTGTCGGCCACCTCGAAGAAGGTCATCCAGTGGGGGCCCCGGTCGCGGGGGAGGGACTGGCCGAGGCCGAGGACCGCGGCGATGGTGCGGCCGGCGAGGTGGAGGGTGACGTAGTCGAAGTCCGCGGAGACCACTTTCTGCTGTTCGTGGCCGAACACCGTCTCGTAGAACTTGGTCACGGCGACCGTCTCGAAGGTCAGCAGCTCGTTCCAGACCGGGGTGCCCGGGACTCCGGTGAGGGCGCTGCCGAGGTGGGCCGCGGCCTGCCAGACGCCGAAGACGGCGCCGGAGGGGTCGGAGCAGACCGCGAGCCGGCCGGCCTCGGCGGCGTCCAGCGGGCCCACTCCCACGGTGCCGCCGCACAGCCGTACCGTCTCGGCCGTCAGGTCCACGTCCGTCGAGGCGAAGTAGGGCGTCCAGGCGATGGGCAGATGCCGGTCAGGCGGCAGCTGGCCGATGCCGGCGACTTCCTTGCCGTCGAGCAGCGCCCGTACGTACGGGCCGAGCTGCTGCGGTCCGGGCCGGAACTCCCAGCCGAACAGCTCACCGTAGAACTCCTGGGTCGCGGCCACCCCGTGCGCCATCAGACTCACCCAGCAGGGCGAGCCGGGCGCGTGCCGAGCGTGCGCTTCGCCGTTCAGGCCGGCCGACCCCCGTGCCTCGGTCATCGTCACTCTCTCCTCGGCCCCTCACGGTGGCCGCGTCGATTCCGCTCTCCGGACGCCCGTGCCGATGCTCGCACCACCCGTGGTGCCGTGCGTCCCGGGCGCGCCGCGGTACCGCGCGCTGTGCCCGGAGGATGCCCGGTGTGCCGCTTCTCGTCCGTTTCCGCGCGATGGCCCACGGGTGTCGATCGGCTGTACAGCATGTGCCCGATCCCGTACGCCTCGTGATCGGGGCTGTCCGGCCGAGCAGAGTAGCCGGACCTGGACTTCGCGGCCACCCCGTACGCGAGGATGGGAGCCATGAACGCCATCATCTCCGCAACCGAACTCGCGGGCGACCTGGGCGGATCCCGTCCGCCGGTGCTGCTGGACGTCCGCTGGCAGTTGAGCGTGGCTCGAGCGGCGGGCGAGCCGCCCTTCGACGGACGGGCCGAGTACGCGGCCGGACACCTTCCCGGCGCGGTCTTCGTCGACCTGGACGAAGAGCTCGCCGCCGCACCCGGAAGCGCCGGCCGCCATCCGCTGCCGGATCTCGCGGAGTTCGGCTCCGCGATGCGCCGCGCGGGTGTCTCGGCCGGACGTCCCGTGGTCGTGTACGACGGCGGCCAGGGCTGGGCCGCGGCCCGCGCGTGGTGGCTGCTGCGCTGGACGGGTCACCCGGACGTGCGGGTCCTCGACGGCGGGTTGCCGGTCTGGGACGGACCGCTGGAGACGTCGGTCCCGACGCCTGCGGAGGGTGATTTCCGGCCGAACCCGGGCGCCGCCGGCCTGCTCGACGCGGACGGCGCCGCCGCACTGGCCCGCTCCGGGCTGCTGCTGGACGCCCGCGCGGGGGAGCGCTACCGGGGCGAGGTGGAGCCGATCGACCGCGTCGGCGGGCACATCCCGGGCGCGGTGTCCGCGCCGACCGACCAGAACGTCGCCGCCGACGGCCGCTTCCTGCCCGCCGAGGAACTGCACGCCCGCTTCAAGGCCCTCGGCGCCGACGAGGGCACGGCGGTCGGCGTGTACTGCGGCTCGGGCGTCTCGGGGGCGCACGAGGTCCTGGCCCTCGCCGTCGCCGGTATCCCCGCCGCGCTCTACGTCGGCTCCTGGTCGGAATGGTCCACAGACCCTTCCCGCCCGGTGGCGACCGGTCCGGATCCGCAGTAGCGCACGGCAGAGGGCGAGGGTTTGGGCCGGGACGGAGGTGGTCGGCGGGGCTGACGTTGACTGGCTTCGGGCGGGGGGGTCTCGGATCCGGTTCGGACGGGCGCGCGGCCCGGATGCAGTGACACCGAGCGGCGTGAGGCTCTTGGGCCCGTCCCGGCCCGGCCCCGGGACGGTGGTGGTCGGCCGGGCTGACGCTGACCGGCATCGGGCGGGGGCCTCGGACCTGGTCCGGCTGGGCGCGCGGCCCGGTTCCGCGGCACTGCTGGGCGGGGTGGACTTGTCGGCGGTGGTCGGCTCGGGCCGCCTGTGCTGGCTAAGGCTGGCGTTGACTCGCGTCGGGTGGGGTGGTCTCGGAACCGGGATCGGCCGGGTGGTCGGTCCGCGGTGCGGTCCAGGGCCGGTTCGGCTGGGCGGGCCGGTGTTAGCCGGTCGGGTGGAGTGGTTCCGGACCGGGGGCGGGCCGGTTGCACCGTGGGGCAGGGCGGCGGGCGGTGCGGGCCGGTCCGGCCGGGGTGGGTGGTCTCGCACTTGGCCCCGGCCTGCATGACGGGTTTCGGGCGGTGCGGGTGGAGCGGCTGGTGGGGTCCTCGGACCTGGGCCGGGCGGGGCAGGGGACGGGCTGGGCCCGCGCCGCGTGGGGCGGGCCCAGGGCGGCGATCTGGCGGCGCCGCGTGGTCGGTCGTTACGGCGCCCTCGGCGGCGTAACGACCGGACTACTCCTGCTTCTTGCGGCGGGTGCCGAAGACGATCTCGTCCCAGCTCGGGACCGCCGCGCGGCGGCCCGGGCGGACGCCGTCGGCCTCGGCCTGGCGGTCGGTCGAGCCGATCAGCCGGTCGCGGTGGCTGCCCACGGAGCGGGGCATGAGGACATCGGCGTAGGCGGAACCGGCCGACGCCGCGGGGGCGGGCGGTTCCTCCGCCTCGGGCTCGACCGGGGGCTCCTCCGCCGCGGGGGCATCCGACGGGCGCTCCGGTACCACGAGGTCGCCGCGGAAGCTGGGCACGGCCTCCAACAGGCTGGTCAGCGAGTCCCGTTCGCTCACGGTCTCCTCGACCGGCTCGGGCGCGGGCAGGCTCGGCCGCTCCCGCTCGATCCTGCCGTCCAGCGGACGGTCACGGGGCAGCCGGGCGATACGCGGAACGAACGGAAAGCTGGGCTCGGGCGGCGCCGCGAGGTCCTCGGACTCGCCGATCAGCGAGCGGGCCTCGTCGTCGACGGCCTGGACGAGCCGCCGGGGCGGGTCGTACGTCCAGCTCGCCGAGTGCGGTTCGCCCGCCACCCGGTAGACCAGCAGCACCTCCCAGGTGCCGTCGTCACGGCGCCAGGAGTCCCACTGCACGCTGTCCTTCTCGGCGCCGCGCAGCAGCAGCCGCTCCTGGACGGCCTCACCGAGCTGGGGTCCGGCGTTCTCGCCGGGGCGGCGGACCGGGGTCTTGCGGGCCCGCTCGGCCATGAAGGCGCGCTCGGCGAGCACGGGGCCCTCGAAGCGCCGGACGCGGTCGACGGGAATGCCCGCCATCTGCGCGACTTCCTCCGCCGTGGCACCCGCGCGTATACGCGCCTGAATGTCCCGGGGGCGGAGATGGCTCTCCACCTCGATCTCGATCTGGCCGAGGCGGGGACGGTCGCCGCGCACCGCGGCACGGAGACGTTCGTCGATCGGAAGCGTGTACTCCGTCGCGTCGGCAGCCTTCAGCACCAGCCGTGTGCCGTCATTGGAGACGGCCACGACACGCAGTTCGGGCATGGGGACCTCCCGGGTGGTGCCTGCCGACGTCACGTGCGTCGCTGCTTCCGCTAGTCGAGTGTGGCCTGCCCGGGTGCAGCCTGCCACAACCTTGCCGAGTTGCCCGGCGTGTCGGGCACGGGCCCTGGATCGCCGTTATGGCACGGTTACCTATTCGCAACGCTAAGTGACTAACTCCGTCACCCTGTGCAACTAGCCCCCTCCAGGCGGTCCTTGAAGGCCACGGACGCCCTGGCGGGAGACCGGACCCAGGGCTCGCAACAGTACTCCATTTGGGCCACGTGCGTGGATTGGCGCGCCGCCCGAGTTGGCGCAAGAGGCGGGAGTCGGCCGCAGGGCAAGGGGGTTGGGGGATCTGGAATGTGGCGTACCTCACGCGGCCCGGCGCTTGTGCTAGGCCCCCAGAACCCGCCGCAGGTAGTCGTTCTGGAACAGCCGGTCCGGATCCAGCCGGTCCCGCAGCGCCGTGAACTCGCCGAAGCGCGGGTAGACCCCGGCGAAGTACTCGGCGTCCCGTGTGTGCACCTTGCCCCAGTGCGGCCGCCCCTCGTGCGCGGTGAAGATGCGCTCCGCGGCCGTGAAGTACCGCTGGTAGGGGGCCCCCTTGGCCAGGTGGACGGCGATGTACCCGCTGTCCCGGCCCGCGGCGGTGGACAGGGCGATGTCGTCGGCCGGGGCGGTGCGCACCTCCACGGGGAAGCTGACCCGCAGGTTGGAGCGGTCGAGCATCGACTTCAGTTCGCGCAGCGTCTCGACGACGGCCGCGCGCGGGACGGCGTACTCCATCTCCACGAACCGCACCCGGCGCGGCGAGGTGAAGACCTTGTACGGGATGTCCGTGTACGTCCGCGCGGACAGGGCCTTGCTGGAGATCCGGGCGATGGCCGGGACCGCGGGGGGTGCCGCGCGGCCGATCCACTGGGCGGCCTGGAAGACGCCGTTGGAGAGGAACTCGTCCTCGAACCAGGCTTTGAACCGGCCCACCGGACGCTCGGGGCCCGCGCTGCGGTTGTTGCGCTTGGTGTTGGTGCTGCCGGTGTGCGGGAACCAGTAGAACTCGAAGTGCTCGTTCTCCGCCCACAGTTCGTCGAAGTCCCGGGTGACCCGGTCGAAGGTCATCGGCTCCTCGCGGGCCGTCAGCAGGAAGACCGGCTCCACGGCGAAGGTGATCGCGGTGACGATGCCGAGCGCGCCGAGGCCGATCCGGGCGGCGGCGAAGACGTCCGGGTTCTCCTCGGGGGAAGAGGTGAGGACCGAGCCGTCGGCCGTGACCAGTTCAAGTGCCCTGATCTGGGCGGCTGTCGAGCCCGACTCCCGGCCCGTGCCATGGGTGCCGGTGCTGGTGGCTCCGGCGACCGTCTGCTCCATGATGTCGCCCATGTTGGTCAGCGACAGACCCTCGCGGGCCAGGGCCAGGTTGAGCCTCTTGAGCGGGGTGCCGGCCTCCACCGTGACGGTCATGGCGTCCCGGTCAATATTGCGGATACCGGTCAACAGTTGAGGACGGATCAACACACCGTCGGTGGCGGCGATCGACGTGAAGGAGTGCCCGGTGCCCACGGCCTTCACCTTCAGGCCGTCCTCGGCGGCCCGGCGCACGGCCTGAGCCAGTTCCTCGGCGGAGGCGGGCGTGACCTCCCGCGCGGGGCGGGCGGAGACGTTTCCGCCCCAGTTACGCCACGTGCCGTTCTTCCCGCTCGCTGTGCTGCTCAACGGTGCCTCCCCGACGCGGATCCGGCCGCTTGAGCCGGCGGTACCCGAGGAAACCGACCGCGACCGCGACGGCTCCGGACACCGCCGGAACCCCGTACCCGGCCTGCGCGCCGGCCGCGTCGATCACCCAGCCGGCCGCGGAGGAGCCGAGCGCGACCCCGACCGCGAGCCCCGTGCTCACCCAGGTCATGCCCTCGGTCAGCTGCGCGCGTGGTACGTGCTGTTCGATGAGGGACATCGTCGTGATCATCGTCGGAGCGATGCAGAGCCCCGCAAGGAACAGCGCCACGGCCAGAAACGGCAAGTTTCCGACCAGTAGGAGGGGGATCATACTCACGGCCATCGCACATATGCCCAGCAGCCAGCGGGGTTCGGGCGCCCCCTTGAGGTGCAGCAGCCCGAACACGGCGCCCGCCGCACAGGAACCGGCCGCGTACACGGCCAGGACGATGCTCGCGGCCCCCTTGTGGCCCTGCTCCTCGGCGAAGGCCACGGTGACCACGTCGACGGCCCCGAAGATCGCTCCCGTCGCCACGAAGGTGGCCACCAGGACCTGGAGGCCGGCGGAGCGCAGCGCGCTGGTGCCGCGCCTCTCGTGCCGCGCGCGCGGGTGCGGCTCGGGCTCGGTGGCGCGCTGGGAGGTCAGCCAGAAGACGCCGGCCGCGAGGAAGCAGGCGGCGAGCAGCGGACCCGCCTCCGGGAACCAGGCCGTGGACAGACCGATCGAGAAGATCGGCCCGAAGATGAAGCAGACCTCGTCCACCACCGACTCGAAGGAGTACGCGGTGTGCAGCTGCGGGGTGCCCCGGTACACGGCCGCCCAGCGGGCGCGGATCATCGCGCCGACGCTCGGCACACAGCCGATGCCGGCGGAGAACACGAACAGCGTCCAGTCCGGCCAGCGGTAGTGCGCGGCCAGCAGCAGCCCGGCCGCCGCGATGAGCGAGACCAGGGTCGCCGGCCGCAGCACGCGCCGCTGGCCGTACTGGTCCACCCATCGGGAGACCTGCGGCCCGGCCGCCGCCGCGGCCAGCGCGATGGTGGCCGACAGGGCACCGGCCAGGCCGTAGCGCCCGGTCAGCTGGGACACCATCGTCACCACGCCGATCCCCATCATCGACAGGGGCATCCGGCCGAGGAAGCCCGCGGCGGAGAAGGCCTTGGAGCCGGGGGCGGCGAACAGGGCGCGGTAGGGGCTGGGCACTGGGGTCTCCGGTCGAGAGGCGGGCGGCTCGTCGAGGACGCGCCCGGCACGGCGCGCACCCCTGCGCCCGTAAGGCGCGAACACAGCTGATACAGCTTACGAGTAAGGCAACCCTAATGCACCCGATCGGCCGGTCGGAGGCCCAGGTCGACCCCCCGCACTGTCCCGGCTGTCAGTGCCGGGTGGCAGGATCGGACCCATGCCAGACGCGCTCGATGCCAGCCCCTACGACGCCCTCCTGCTGCTCTCCTTCGGTGGCCCCGAGGGCCCGGACGACGTGGTTCCGTTCCTGGAGAACGTGACGCGGGGGCGCGGCATCCCCAAGGAACGGCTGAAGGAAGTCGGACAGCACTACTTCCTGTTCGGCGGGGTCAGCCCCATCAACGACCAGAACCGCGCACTCCTCGACGCCCTGCGCAAGGACTTCGCCGGCCACGGCCTGGACCTGCCCGTCTACTGGGGCAACCGCAACTGGGCGCCGTATCTCACGGACACCCTGCGCGAGATGGTGCGCGACGGCCGCCGCCGCATCCTGGTCCTCGCCACCAGTGCCTACGCCTCGTACTCGGGCTGCCGCCAGTACCGCGAGAACCTCGCCGACTCGCTCGCCGCCCTGGAGGCCGAGGGCCTGGAGCTGCCTAAGATCGACAAGCTCCGGCACTACTTCAACCACCCCGGCTTCGTGGAGCCCATGACCGACGGCGTGCTGCGGTCCCTGGCCGACCTCCCGGAGGAGGTCCGGGACGGCGCCCAGATCGCGTTCACGACCCACTCCATCCCCCTCTCGGCCGCGGACACCTCCGGACCGGTCGAGGACCACGGTGACGGCGGGGCGTACGTCAGGCAGCATCTGGACGTGGCGCGACTGATCGCCGAGGCCGTCCGCGAGCGCACCGGCGTCGACCGCCCCTGGCAGCTCGTCTACCAGTCCCGCTCCGGCGCCCCGCACGTCCCGTGGCTGGAGCCCGACATCTGCGACCACCTGGAGGAGCGGTACGCCGCCGGTGCCCCGGCCGTGGTCATGGCGCCCATCGGGTTCGTCTCGGACCACATGGAGGTCCTGTACGACCTCGACACCGAGGCCACCGCCAAGGCCGCGGAGCTAGGTCTTCCGGTCCGCCGCTCGGCCACCGTCGGAGCCGACCCCCGGTTCGCCGCCGCCGTCCGCGAGCTGGTCCTGGAGCGGGCAGCCGCCGAGAGCGGCCGGGCCGTCACCCCGTGCGCCCTGGGCGCGCTCGGCGCGAGCCACCACCTCTGCCCGGTCGGCTGCTGCCCGGCCCGCGCCCCCCGGCCCGCCGCCGCGGGCGCCGACAGCCCCTACGCCTGAGGAGCCCCGTGACCGACCCCGTCCACACGGACCTGCTCCGTCTCGCCCGGCAGGCCGCGCGCCGCGCGGGCGACCTGCTGCGGGACGGCCGCCCGGCCGACCTCGCGGTGGCCAAGACCAAGTCGAGCCCGATCGACGTGGTCACCGAGATGGACATCGCCGCCGAGAAGCTGATCACCGACCTGATCTCCGACCAGCGCCCCGACGACGGCTTCCTCGGTGAGGAGGGCGCCTCCACCGAGGGCACCAGCGGGGTCCGCTGGGTGATCGACCCGCTCGACGGCACCGTCAACTACCTGTACGGCCTGCCCACTTGGGCCGTCTCCATCGCCGCCGAGCAGGACGGCGAGACCGTCGTCGGAGTCGTCGCCGCCCCCATGCGCGGCGAGACGTACCACGCCGTCCGCGGCGCCGGAGCCTTCGCCACCGGCGCCTGGGAGGGCGAGCGCCCCCTGGCCTGCCGGCCGGCGCCGCCGCTGGAGCAGGCGCTGGTCTCCACCGGCTTCAACTACGTGACCGGCGTCCGGGTCCATCAGGCCGAGATCGCGCACCGGCTGATCCCGCTGCTGCGGGACATCCGGCGCTCCGGATCGGCGGCGGTCGACCTGTGCGACGTGGCCGCGGGCCGGCTGGACGGCTACTACGAGCGGGGCCTGCACCCCTGGGACCTCGCGGCGGGCGACCTGATCGCCCGGGAAGCGGGGGCCCTGACCGGTGGACGGCCCGGAGAGGGCTCCACGGGTGATCTGGCGATCGCGGCCACCCCGGGCGTCTTCGAGCCCCTCCAGCGGCTGCTGGAGGACTTCGGCGCCTGGCACGACTGAACCGCTGTCCGGCACGGCACGAGAGCGGGCCCCCGGCGCTGGATTCGCCGGGGGCCCGCTCCTGTGCGTAAGTTTTTTGTGCGCAAGTACTGATCAGACGCTGTACGCGCCGACTTCCACACCGTGCTCCGCGGCGAGGCGGCGCAGGTCGTCGAGCTCGCCCTGCTCCACCTCGACGAGGAAGTCGTCGCCCTCGTCGCGGGCCCGCGTCAGGTCGGACTCGGTCGCCCTTATGCGCTGCAGAAGCCCTGCGGTGAATGCGTCCATGCTGTGCCCCCTCGTCCTGGGTCGTGGGTCGGTGGCACCGGGGTGTGCCGTTCGGAAGGGGCGATCACGTCCCCTGTGGGTGCCCGGCGCTGCCCCAGCCGGGCGGCGACGGTGCCGGACATCCACGACCGCTCTGCGGAAAGCGGATTGCCGCGTACCGCATGGTGGTGCGGCACAAGCGGAGCGTGATCGCGGGGTGTACAGCCGTCCTCCCCCCGCGCTTCCTCACGGAAACCTCAACCCCCGCAGAAAATCCCGCATTCCCGGGCCCGCACAGCCGCCCTTCATGCGCCCCTCACCCGCCTTACCGCCGACTTATGGCCGAAAAGGGCAGGATGGACGCCGACACACCCCACCAGACCCCTGCTCGCGCGCCCCAGCGGCGCTACGCGGGTGGACCTCAGGAAGGAACAGCGACGTGCGCGTACTCGTCGTCGAGGACGAGCAACTGCTCGCCGATGCGGTGGCCACCGGACTGCGCCGGGAGGCCATGGCCGTCGACGTCGTGTACGACGGTGCGGCCGCCCTGGAGCGCATCGGCGTCAACGACTACGACGTGGTCGTCCTCGACCGTGACCTCCCGCTCGTGCACGGCGACGACGTCTGCCGCAGGATCGTCGAACTCGGCATGCCCACCCGCGTGCTGATGCTGACGGCGTCCGGCGATGTGAGCGACCGGGTCGAGGGCCTGGAGATCGGCGCCGACGACTATCTCCCCAAGCCCTTCGCCTTCAGCGAGCTCACGGCACGCGTGCGTGCCCTCGGCCGGCGCACCAGCGTGCCGCTGCCGCCCGTCCTGGAGCGCGCCGGGATCAAGCTCGACCCCAACCGCCGCGAGGTCTTCCGCGACGGCAAGGAGGTGCAGCTCGCCCCCAAGGAGTTCGCCGTCCTGGAGGTGCTGATGCGCAGCGAGGGCGCCGTGGTCTCCGCGGAGCAGCTGCTGGAGAAGGCCTGGGACGAGAACACCGACCCGTTCACCAACGTCGTCCGGGTCACCGTCATGACGCTGCGCCGCAAGCTGGGCGAGCCCCCCGTGATCGTCACCGTCCCCGGCTCCGGCTACCGGATCTGATCCCCCGTGGCAGCGACCCCCGCACCGCCCCATGCGCCCCCCAAACCGACCTGGGACCCGAGGAAGCCGGTGCAGCCCTTCCCCTGGCTGCGCCCCACCATCCGGATACGGCTCACCCTGCTCTACGGCGGCATGTTCCTGATCGCCGGCATCCTGCTGCTGTCGATCATCTATCTGCTGGCCGCGAGCGCGCTGAACGTCGGCAGTGATCTGCCGTTCAGGGTCCTGTCCGGCCAGGTGTCCAGTGACATGTGCAACATGCGCGCCACTCAACTGCCCGCGGACGAGCTCAACCGCGCGCTGAACGAGTGCGTGAACGAACAGCGGCAGAACGCCCTGGACACCCTGCTCAGCCGCTCCCTGCTGGCCCTGCTCGGCCTCGCCGTCATCGCCTTCGCGTTCGGCTACGCCATGGCGGGCCGCGTCCTGTCGCCGCTCGGCCGGATCACCCGAACCGCCCGCGCGGTGGCCGGCTCCGACCTGTCCCGGCGGATCGAGCTGGACGGCCCGGACGACGAGCTGAAGGAGCTGGCGGACACCTTCGACGACATGCTGGAGCGCCTCCAGCGGGCCTTCACCGCCCAGCAGCGCTTCGTCGGCAACGCCTCGCACGAGCTGCGCACCCCGCTCGCGATCAACCGCACGCTGCTGGAAGTGCACCTGTCCGACCCGACCGCGCCGGTGGAGCTCCAGCAGCTCGGCAAGACCCTGCTGGCCACCAACGAGCGCAGCGAGCAGCTCGTGGAGGGCCTGCTGCTGCTCGCCCGCAGCGACAACCAGATCATCGAGCGCAAGCCGGTCGACCTCGCGGAGGTGGCCGAGCAGGCCGTCGACCAGGTGCACGGCGAGGCCGAGGCCAAGGGCGTGGAGATCCGCGGCAAGCGGGACCCCGCGGTGGTCCAGGGCAACGGCGTCCTGCTGGAGCGGATCGCCCTGAACCTCGTGCAGAACGCCGTGCGGTACAACATCCCCGAGGGCGGCTGGGTCGAGGTCACCACCGAGCTGCAGCACGGCCAGGCGGTCCTGGTCGTGTCCAACACGGGGCCGGTCGTCCCGGCGTACGAGATCGACAATCTCTTCGAGCCGTTTCGGCGGCTGCGCACGGAGCGCACGGGCAGCGACAAGGGCGTAGGACTCGGTCTGTCCATCGCGCGGTCCGTGGCCCGGGCGCACGGCGGGCACATCGCGGCACAGCCGCGCGAGGGCGGAGGGCTGGTGATGAGAGTGGCTCTGCCGGTCTGAGAGCGGCGACCCAAACAGAGATCGATAAGGCGACACTCGGACTTGTTCGCTTTGCGCGGAATTTTCTGGACGTGAAGTAAGAGGTACCGTGTGTGATCGATCACAGGGGCGAATTTCCAGCCATCTACTCTCCGTGATCATGCGAGCCGCCGGAAAGCCGGGATAATCCGGGTTTTCGGGGGTCGTGATCACGGGAAGTACACGGTGAGACGCCTTTGAAGTGCGGCATTGGGACCGTGTACGGTCCGCATCGCCATCCAAGCCGATCACTCTTGAGGAGTCCGGTTGGGTGTCGATTGAGTAACAGACCTTGATGTGAGGCAAAATCTCCGCCTCGGGTCGGGCACAAGTCCGGCCTCTCACGCGTTACGTGCGCTGGAGACACCGCAGACACCCAGAGGGGGAGAGCGACATGGCAACGGATTACGACACCCCACGCAAGACCGACGACGACGTCGACTCGGACAGCCTTGAAGAGCTCAAGGCCCGCCGGAACGACAAGTCGACCTCCGCAGTGGACGTCGACGAATTCGAGGCCGCGGAAGGCCTCGAGCTGCCCGGCGCGGACCTCTCGAACGAGGAGCTGGCCGTCCGGGTGCTGCCCAAGCAGCAGGACGAGTTCACTTGCATGAGCTGCTTCCTGGTGCACCACCGCAGCCAGCTGGCCCGGGAGAAGAACGGCCAGCCGATCTGCCGCGACTGCGACTGAGGGCGGGTCGGCCGTGACTGGCTCGACCCCTCCCTGGAAGCGCCGCTTCCCCGGCCGGGGAGCGGACCAAGGGCCGCCCGGCGGCCCCTACGGCGCGCGTGACGACGGGCGAGGCTCATCCGCTGACGGATCGGCCTCGCTCGAACCGGCGGCCGGCTCCGGCACTCCGCCGGTGCCGGCTCAGCCTCCTGCTCCCGTTGCCCGGCGACGGGCCGCGGTGATCCGCGACAAGGCCCTGGAAGGCGTCCGTAAGGGCGGCAGCCGCGCCAAGGCGGGCCTCGCCTACCTCGCCGACCGGATCATCGACAACGCCCCGCGAGTGCCCGTACGGGACCTCGCGACCCTGCGCAGACAGTTCCCGGGGCTCGGCCCCGAACAGCTCGCCGACAAGCTCGTGGCCGGCGCGATGACCGCGACGTCCACGGTCGGTGCGGGCGTTGGTGCGGCGGCGATGCTGCCCGTGCCGCCGGCCATGCCGGCGGAGCTGGCCGCGGAGGTCACCGGAGTCGCCGCGATCGAGCTGAAGCTGATCGCCGAACTCCACGAGGTCTACGGCGTACGCCCGCCGGGGAACCTGAAACAGCGCTCCACCGCCTACCTGGACTCCTGGTCGGGGGAGCGCGGCATCGACGTGACCAAGCCGGCCACGGTGAGCACGGCGCTGAACAGCCACATGAAGCACCAGATGCGCCAGCAGATCATGAAGCGGATGGTGCGCAACCTGCCGAACCTGATGCCGTTCATGGTCGGCGCGGCCGTGGGCGCGCTGATGAACCGCCGGGACACCAAGAAGCTGGCCGACCGGATCCGTGCGGACCTGCGCCGGATCCAGGTGCCGTGGGACGCGCTGCCCGATCTCCCGCCGCTGGAGACACCGGCCGACCCGCTGACGCTGGGGGACGTCGCGAAGGAGGTCCGCCCCAGACGTCTCGGGCGCGGATGGCCGGGGAAATGACCTGCTCCGGGTCCCCGTTCCGGGGACCCTTCGACCCTGTGTGCTAGGCCGCCTTGGCCGCCGCGATGGCCTCCGCCAGGGCCTCCGGCTGCCGCGTCGACAGGTACAGGTACGGCGTCGGGTCCTCGGGGTCGGTGACCTGCACGCGCAGCGCGGTCGGGATGTAGGCCCGCAGCAGCAGGAAGGCGCGGGTGTCGGCCTTGTACGTGCGCCAGGCCCGGGCCTCCTCGCGGTCCAGGACCTCCGCCTCGCCCAGCGCGGTGACCGGGATCTTCGCGTCGCCCGCGATCAGCGAGCCGCCCACCACCCGGATCCGCACCGCGCCGTAGGAACTGGCCACCACGGCCGCCGCGGCGGTGCCACCCACCAGGCCGCCGAGCATCGGCAGGGTGCCGAAAGGCAGCAGGATCAGCGCCAGCGCGAAGCCGGCCAGCAGCGACACCAGCCACCACGAGCGGGGGGCGGTGAGGCGTTCTTCGTACGGGGTGGCGGAGAGCTGCATGGATCCAAGCTTGGCACGGTGTCCGGAAGGCGCCGACGCGCGGGTAAGGTCTGCGGCTGTGAGTGGTACATCCGCAAACCTTCAGCCCCCGGCCGGCGCCGTGAAACCGGTGCGACACCCGGACGCCCCCGCGCCCGGTGAACTGCTCGGCGCGCACTACGGCCAGTGTTTCGGCTGTGGCGGCGAGCAGCCGCACGGGCTGCACCTCCAGGCGCGGGCGGGCGAAGGGGTCACCCTCACCGCCGAGTTCACCGTGCGCCCCGAGCACCAGGGCGCGCCGGGCCTCGCGCACGGCGGCATCCTCACGACCGCGCTCGACGAGACCCTCGGCTCGCTGAACTGGCTGCTGCGGACCATCGCCGTGACCGGCCGCCTGGAGACCGACTTCCGGCGGCCCGTGCCGGTCGGCACCGTGCTGCATCTCGAGGCCGAGGTGACCGCGGTGGCCGGGCGGAAGATCTACTGCACCGCCACCGGACGCGTCGGCGGCCCCGAAGGACCCGTCGCCGTCCGCGCCGACGCGCTCTTCGTCGAGGTCAAGGTCGACCACTTCATCGACAACGGCCGCCAGGAGGAGATCCAGGCCGCCATGAACGACCCGGACCAGGTGCGGCGGGCCCGCGCCTTCGAGGTGAACCCGTGAGCCGTGACCCCCTGAACGTGCTGATCCGCCGCGTCGACCCGGACGTACCGCTGCCGTCGTACGCGCATCCCGGCGACGCCGGCGCGGATCTGCGCACCACCGAGGCCTGTGAACTGAGGCCGGGCGAGCGCGCGGTGCTGCCGACGGGGGTGTCTGTGGCGCT
Organism: Streptomyces sp. NPDC002779; assembly: GCF_042888685.1. Lineage (NCBI taxonomy): Bacteria > Bacillati > Actinomycetota > Actinomycetes > Kitasatosporales > Streptomycetaceae > Streptomyces > Streptomyces sp. NPDC002779. The sequence continues at coordinate 253,759 of NZ_JBIAQC010000011.1, read as the reverse complement.
CCCCGAGGGGTACGCGGCCTTCGTGCACCCACGTTCCGGTCTGGCCGCCCGCTGCGGTGTTGCCCTGGTGAATGCCCCGGGGACGGTTGATGCCGGGTACCGTGGGGAGATCAAGGTGATCGTGGTGAATCTCGACCCGCGCGAGTCCGTGCGGTTCGAGCGCTTCGACCGGATTGCCCAACTGGTCGTCCAGCAGGTCGAGAGGGTCCGCTTCCAGGAGGTCGCGGAGCTTCCCGGCTCGGCGCGGGCCGAGGGGGGCTTCGGGTCCACCGGTGGGCACGCCGCCGTGGGCGGCGGGCGCGGCACAAGCGGTCAGGCCGCCGAGGGCGGCACGACGGGTGGGACTAGATACGCTTCGGTCGTATCCGACCGGGAAGGACAGTGACGTGTTCGGACGTCGCAAGAAGAAGGGTGCCGCCGAGGACGCGGCCGGCGAGCCCGAGCAGGTCGTCGACGGCGTCGACACCGAGGCGGACGACGAGGGCACGCGCGAGCGCGTGCGGCTGGAGCCGGAGCCGCGGCCCGACGGGCCGTGGGACAGCACCGAGGTGCGTGAGCCCGGCGAGGGCAGGGTCGACCTGGGCGGGCTCTTCGTGCCCGGGGTCGAGGGCATGGAGCTGCGGGTCGAGGTCGCGGGCGACGCGATCGTCGCGGCGACCGTCGTCCTGCGCGACAGCGCCATCCAGCTGCAGGCCTTCGCCGCCCCCAAGCGCGAGGGCATCTGGGGCGAGGTGCGCGAGGAGATCGGCTCCGGCATCACCCAGCAGGGCGGCATCATCGACGAGGTCGAGGGCCCGCTGGGCTGGGAGCTGCGGGCGCAGGTCCCGGTGCAGCTGCCGGACGGCACGGGCGGCTTCCAGGTCGTGCGGTTCGTCGGTGTGGACGGGCCGCGCTGGTTCCTGCGCGGAGTGATCTCGGGCCAGGGTGCGGTGCAGCCGCAGGCGGCCGGGCTGCTGGAGCAGATCTTCCGGGACACGGTCGTGGTCCGCGGCGAGGGCCCGATGGCGCCCCGCGACCCGATCGTCCTGAAGCTGCCGAACGACGCCCAGATGGTCCCCGAGGGGGTCCAGCAGGAGGATGCCGGATCCCGGTTCTCGGGCGGCATGGGGCAGTTGCAGCGCGGACCGGAGATCACCGAGGTCCGTTAGACAGTCGTGAGCGAGAGGGCCGTACCCCCGAGGGGGTGCGGCCCTCTCGCATGCGGTCCTCTCGCGTGCGCGGGGGTCTTGACGGCGTACGAACCGGACTGCTCGCGGCCGCCACCGGGTCGGTGCGTCAGGGTTGTGTCAAGGACGCACCGGCTGCCGCACCCGGCGCCATATGCCCGGTTTGCGGGTCGTAAGGTCGACGCTGTGGGACGCGGCAGGCTCAGGATCTATCTCGGTGCGGCACCGGGCGTCGGCAAGACGTACGCGATGCTCTCCGAGGCGCACCGGCGTGCCGAGCGGGGCACCGACTGCGTGGTGGCGTTCGTGGAGCACCACGACCGGCCGCGCACCGAGGTGCTGCTGCACGGCCTGGAGCAGATCCCGCGCCGGACGCCGGCCTACCGCGGCGGCACCTTCTCCGAGATGGACGTCGACGCCGTCCTCGCCCGGCGGCCCCGGGTGGCGCTGGTGGACGAGCTCGCCCACACCAATGTCCCCGGCTCCCGCAACGCCAAGCGCTGGCAGGACGTCGAGGAGCTGCTCGCGGCCGGGATCGACGTCATATCGACGGTCAACATCCAGCACCTGGAGTCGCTGGGCGACGTCGTGGAGTCCATCACCGGCGTACGGCAGCGGGAGACCGTGCCGGACGAGGTGGTGCGCCGGGCCGACCAGATCGAGCTGGTCGACATGTCCCCGCAGGCCCTGCGCCGGCGGCTGGCGCACGGCAACGTCTACCGGCCCGACAAGGTCGACGCGGCCCTGTCCCACTACTTCCGGCCCGGCAACCTCACCGCTCTGCGCGAGCTGGCGCTGCTGTGGGTGGCCGACCGGGCCGACGAGTACCTGCGCGCCTACCGCGGCGAGCACCGGGTGTCGAGGATCTGGGGCTCGCGCGAGCGGATCGTGGTCGGTGTCACCGGCGGCCCCGAGGGCCGGACCCTGATCCGGCGGGCCGCGCGGCTGGCCGAGAAGGGCGCCGGCGGTGAGGTCCTCGCCGTCTACATCGCCCGCAGCGACGGCCTGACCTCGGCCTCGCCCGAGGAACTCGCTGTACAGCGCACCCTCGTGGAGGAGCTGGGCGGCACCTTCCACCATGTCGTGGGCGACGACATCCCGGCCGCCCTGCTGGACTTCGCGCGCGGGGTGAACGCCACCCAGATCGTGCTCGGCTCCTCGCGCCGCAAGACCTGGCAGTACGTCTTCGGGCCCGGCGTCGGGGCGACCGTCGCCCGGGAGTCGGGGCCCGACCTCGACGTGCACATCGTCACCCACGAAGAGGCCGCCAAGGGGCGCGGGCTGCCGGTCGCCCGGGGAGCCCGGCTCGGCCGGTCCCGGATCGTGTGGGGCTGGCTGGCCGGGGTCGGCGGTCCGGCCCTGCTCACCCTGCTGCTGACCCACGTCGACGCCGACCTGGGCCTCACCAACGACATGCTGCTGTTTCTGGCCCTGACGGTGGCGGCGGCACTGCTCGGCGGGCTGCTGCCCGCGCTGGCCTCGGCGCTGACCGGATCGCTGCTGCTGAACTGGTTCTTCACCGCGCCCGTGCACCGGATCACCATCGCCGACCCGAAGAACATCCTGGCCCTGGTGATCTTCGTAGCCGTGGCGGTGTCGGTGGCCTCGGTGGTCGACCTCGCCGCCCGCCGCACCCACCAGGCCGCCCGGCTGCGCGCCGAGTCCGAGATCCTCTCCTTCCTCGCCGGGGACGTGCTGCGCGGCGAGACCAGCGTGGAGGCGCTGCTGGAACGGGTCCGGGAGACCTTCGGGATGGAGTCGGCGGCCCTGCTGGAGCGGGCGGGCGACCTCGAGCCATGGACCTGCGCGGGCGGCGCCGGCCAGGGCGGGCCCGTGCGGCGGCCCGAGGACGCGGACGTGGACATGCCGGTCGGCGATCACCTGGCGCTGGCGCTGACCGGCCGGGTGCTCCCCGCCGAGGACCGCCGGGTGCTGGCCGCGTTCGCCGCGCAGGCCGCCGTCGTCCTGGACCGGCGCCGGCTCCACGAGGAGGCCGAGCAGGCCCGCGCGCTGGCCGAGGGCAACCGCATCCGTACGGCGCTGCTGGCCGCCGTCAGCCACGATCTGCGCACCCCGCTCGCGGGGATCAAGGCGGCCGTGAGCAGCCTGCGCTCGGACGACGTGGCCTGGTCGCAGGAGGACGAGGCGGAGCTGCTGGCCGGGATCGAGGAGGGCGCCGACCGCCTCGACCACCTGGTCGGCAACCTGCTCGACATGTCCCGCCTGCAGACCGGCACGGTCAGCGCGATCCTCCGCGGGACCGGCCTGGACGAAGTGGTGCCGGTGGCGCTCGGCGGGGTGCCCGAGGACAGCGTCGAACTCGACATTCCCGAGACCCTGCCCATCGTCACCGTCGACCCCGGGCTGCTGGAGCGCTCGGTCGCCAACGTCGTCGAGAACGCCGTCAAGTACAGCCCGCCCGGCGTCCGCGTCCTCGTCTCCGCCAGCTCCCTCGCCGACCGCGTCGAGGTACGGGTCGTGGACCGCGGACCCGGTGTCCCCGATGACGCCAAGGAGCGGATCTTCGCGCCCTTCCAGCGGTACGGTGACGCGCCGCGCGGGGCCGGGGTGGGACTAGGGCTCGCGGTGGCGCGGGGGTTCGCGGAGGCGATGGGCGGGACGCTGAACGCGGAGGACACCCCGGGCGGCGGCCTGACGATGGTGTTCACGCTCCGCGTCGCCGCCGGCGAACTCGTACTGCCCCCCGTACCGGACGTACCCCACCCCGAAAGGCAGGAGGCCCCATGACCCGGGTGCTCGTGATCGACGACGATCCGCAGATCGTGCGGGCCCTGGTGATCAACCTCAAGGCCCGCAAGTACGAGGTGGACGCCGCGTACGACGGCGCCGGCGCCCTCCAACTCGCCGCCGCCCGCCATCCTGATGTGGTCGTCCTCGACCTCGGTCTGCCCGACATGGACGGCGTCGACGTCATCCGGGGTCTGCGCGGCTGGACCCGGGTGCCGGTCCTCGTGCTGTCCGCACGGCACTCCTCCGACGAGAAGGTCGAGGCGCTGGACGCGGGCGCCGACGACTACGTCACCAAGCCGTTCGGCATGGACGAGCTGCTGGCCCGGCTGCGGGCGGCGGTCCGGCGCGCCGAGCCGCTCGGCGGCGATGAGGAGGTGATCGTCGAGACGGGCACGTTCACCGTCGATCTGGCCGCGAAGAAGGTCAACCGTGCCGGGGCCGACGTCCGGCTGACGCCGACCGAGTGGCACCTGCTGGAGGTCCTGGTCCGCAACGCCGGGCGGCTGGTCGGCCAGAAGCAGCTGCTGCAGGAGGTCTGGGGGCCGTCCTACGGGACCGAGACGAACTATCTGCGGGTGTACATGGCCCAGTTGAGACGGAAGCTGGAGGCGGACCCCTCGCACCCGAAGCACTTCGTCACGGAACCCGGGATGGGGTACCGCTTCGAGCGCTGACCAGCGCTGACCAGCGCTGACCAGCGCTGACCAGCGCTGACCAGCGCTGACCAGCGCTGACCACGGCTGACTAGGCCTGGAGGACGAGTTTCGCGAAGCGGTCGCCGATCAGGCGGTGGGTGGCCGCGTCCGGGTGGAGGTCGTCGGGAAGGGGGAACTCGGCCCAGTCCTGTTCGCCGTAGAGGTCCAGGCCGTCGAGGTAGCCGAGGTTCGGGTCCTCGGGGGTGCGCTGTTCGACGATCCGGGACAGCTCCTCGCGGATCACCTTGAGGGTCAGTTTGCCGGTGGCCCGCTCCGCGGGGTCGCCGAGGGCCTGGAACTTCAGGTGTCCGGTGCTCAGGGCGGCCGGGTCGAAGGCGCCGGGGCCCGGGGTGTCCTCGTGGATGGGGCACAGGATCGGGGAGACGACCAGCAGCGGGGTGTCGGGGTGGCCGTCGCGGATGGTGTCGAGGAAGCCGTGGACGGCGGGCGTGAAGGCGCGCAGCCGCATCAGGTCCAGGTTGACCAGGTTGATGCCGATCTTGACGCTGATCATGTCGGCCGGGGTGTCCCGCATCGCGCGGGCGGTGAAGGGGTCCAGGAGGGCGCTGCCGCCGAAGCCCAGGTTGATCAGCTCCACTCCGGCCAGGGTCGCGGCGCGGGCGGGCCAGATGCCGGTGGGGCTCGCCGCGTCGGAGCCGTGGCTGATGGAACTGCCGTGGTGCAGCCAGACCTTGCGGCCGCGGTCGGGCAGGGGCTCGACGGGGGCGTCGGCGCGCAGGTCCACCAGTTCGGTGGTCTCGTTGTGCGGCAGCCAGATCTCCACGTCCTTCTCGCGGGCCGGCAGCCCGGAGAAGAGCACCGTGGCGACCGGTCCGGGGCGGTGCTCGGTGGTGCCGGTGGCCATGTCGACGATCAGGGTGTTGCCGCCGGCCGCCACGGCCTGGTGGGTCAGCGTGCCGTCGACGAGCAGGTCGTACAGGCCGTCCGGGCGGGGCGGGACGCCGACGTAGGACCGCTTGGTGGGGAGCGTGTCCAGTTCGACGGTGGTGGCCCGGGTGCGGAAGGCGAGGCGTATGCCGGACGGCTGGGACTCGACCATGGCGAGCTGGGGGTCGGCGCACTGGGCGCGGGCCCGCGCGGGGAGCCGGTGCGGGAGCAGCCCGTGCTCGGTGCGCTCCAGGTCGAGGGCGCCGCGGACGAGGGCGGGGGTGAGGGGCGTGGTCTGCATGGAGTGGGCTTTCAGGAGGGGGGCCAGGTGCGCAGGGTGGCGTCGAGGGCGTCCAGGATCCGCGTCCAGGACTCCTCGCTGCCGGGGGAGCTGTGGCTGAAGCCGCCGGCCAGTTCCAGGTCGACGTAGCCGTGGAAGACGCTGCCCAGGAGGCGGACGGCGTGGGTCTGGTCCGGCTCGGCCAGGTCGTAGCCGCGCAGGATCGCCCGGGTCATCTGGGCGTGCCGCACCCCGGCGCTGCGGGCGGCCGTCTCGGGGTCGAGGCGGTAGCGGGTCGCGGCGTAACGGCCGGGGTGGGAGCGGGCGTAGTCGCGGTAGACGTCGGCGAACGCGGTCAGGGCGTCCTTGCCGGCCCGGCCCGCCAGGGCGTCCGCCGCCCGGTCGGCGAGCTCCTCCAGGGCGAGCAGGGCGATGCGGGTCCTGAGCTCGTGGGAGTTCTTCAGATGCGAGTACAGGCTCGCGACCTTCACGTCGAACCGGCGGGCGAGCTCCGAGACGGTCACCCGGTCGAAGCCGACCTCGTCGGCCAGCTCCGCCCCGACCCGGGTCAGCAGCTCCGGGGTGAGTCCTGCACGTACCATGACCGCCCTTCCTTTTGCCGAAAGCCATTATGGGATTGCCTAAAGGCTTTAGGCAAGTCGGGGCCGATCCCGCCGTCTCCCGCCGCCCCCCGGGGGTTACGTAGGTGTCGGTGTGCCCCGGTACGCTTCAGACATGAGTTCTGTTCCTCGATCCGAGAAACCGGCGGGCCGGTTCCGGCGCATGCTCGACCGGCTCTCCTCGTCGCAGGAGGACCTGGAGTCCGAGGAACTGCGCGAGGACTCCGCGACGGCCGGCTGTACCCGCATCGGTGACTGCCGGGACCGACAGATAGTCACGGTTACTGGTACCTTGCGCACGGTCACCCTGCGGCCGCGTGCCGGGGTCCCGGCCCTGGAGGCCGAGCTGTTCGACGGCTCCGCCGCGCTGGACGTGGTGTGGCTCGGCAGACGCTCCATCGTGGGCATAGAGCCGGGGCGCAAGCTGATCGCATCGGGCCGGATCTCGATGAGCCGGGGCCGCCGGGTGCTGTTCAACCCGAAATACGAACTGAGACCGCTCGGACGGGAGTAGCCGGTGACGTCGCTCGACAAGCCGACCGAAGACACCACCGCAGAAGGCGGGCACGACTCCCGGGCGGTGACCCAGGACGCGCTGTTCGAAGCCTTCGGCGGCCTGCGCGGCATGATCGAGACGGTGCTGCCCGGACTGCTCTTCGTCACGATCTACACCATCAACAAGGACCTGCACCTGTCGGCGATCGCCGCGCTCGGTGTGTCCCTGCTGCTCGTCGCCGTCCGCCTGGTGATGAAGGACACCGTCAAGCACGCCTTCAGCGGTGTCTTCGGCGTCGCCTTCGGTGTCGTCTTCGCGATGATGACCGGCAACGCCAAGGACTTCTACCTGCCCGGCATGCTCTACACGCTGGGCCTGGGCCTGGCGTACATCATCACCACCCTGTGCGGTGTCCCGCTGATCGGCCTGATCCTCGGCCCGGTCTTCAAGGAGAACCTCTCCTGGCGCACCCGCAACCCCGGCCGCAAGAAGGCGTACGCCAAGGCCAGTTACGCCTGGGGCGCGATCCTGCTCGCCAAGTGCGCGATCCTCTTCCCGCTGTACTGGTGGGCGGACACCGAGCAGCTGGGCTGGGTCCTGGTCTCCCTGAAGATCCCGCCGTTCCTGCTGGCCGTCTGGCTGACCTGGGTCTTCCTCGCCAAGGCCCCCGCGCCGATCGACGTGTTCGCGGAGATGGAGGCGGCGGAGAAGGCCGAGAAGGATCGGCAGGCCGCCGGCTGACGGTACGAGAAGAAGGGCGCCCCGGGTGATCCCGGGGCGCCCTTCGCCGTCGTACGGCCTCAGTCGGCCGGCTGCGTCGTACGGCCTCAGTCGGCAGGCTGCTCGCGGCGTACCGAGAGCAGGTCCTCCAGCTGTTCCTCGCGGGCCTGGGCGGCCACGAACAGCAGCTCGTCGCCCGCCTCCAGGGAGTCGTCGCGGGTCGGGGTGAGCACCCGGGTGCCGCGGATGATGGTGACCAGCGAGGTGTCCTGCGGCCACTCCACATCGCCGACCTGGGTGCCGGCCAGCGCCGACTCCTCGGGCAGGGTCAGCTCGACGAGGTTGGCGTCGCCGTGGCTGAAGCGCAGCAGCCGGACCAGGTCGCCGACGCTGACCGCCTCCTCGACCAGGGCGGACATCAGGCGGGGGGTGGACACGGCGACATCGACGCCCCAGGACTCGTTGAAGAGCCACTCGTTCTTGGGGTTGTTGACGCGGGCGACGACGCGCGGGACGCCGTACTCCGTCTTCGCCAGCAGGGAGACGACCAGGTTCACCTTGTCGTCGCCGGTCGCGGCGATCACGACGTTGCAGCGCTGCAGCGCGGCCTCGTCCAGGGACGTGATCTCGCAGGCGTCGGCGAGCAGCCACTCCGCCTGCGGGACGCGCTCGACCGAGATGGCGGTCGGCGCCTTGTCGATCAGCAGGATTTCGTGGCCGTTCTCCAGCAGCTCGCCCGCGATCGAGCGGCCGACGGCGCCGGCACCGGCAATGGCGACCCTCATCAGTGACCGCTCTCCTCTTCGGGACCCTGGGCGAACGCCGCCTCGACCTTGTCGACCTCGTCGGTGCGCATCATCACGTGCACCAGGTCGCCCTCCTGCAACACCGTCTGCGAGCTGGGCAGGATGGCCTCACCGAGGCGGGTCAGGAACGCCACGCGGACGCCCGTCTCCTCCTGGAGCCTGCTGATCTTGTGGCCCACCCAGGCCGGGGAGGTGTGCACCTCGGCGAGCTGGACGCCACCGGTGGGGTCGCGCCACAGCGGCTCGGCTCCCGAGGGGAGCAGCCGGCGCAGCATCTGGTCGGCGGTCCAGCGCACGGTCGCCACGGTCGGGATGCCCAGGCGCTGGTAGACCTCGGCACGGCGGGGGTCGTAGATACGGGCCGCGACGTTCTCCACGCCGAACATCTCGCGGGCCACGCGCGCGGAGATGATGTTGGAGTTGTCGCCGCTGGAGACGGCTGCGAAGGCACCGGCCTCCTCGATGCCCGCCTCGCGCAGGGTGTCCTGGTCGAAGCCGATGCCGGTGACCCGGCGGCCACCGAAACCGGGGCCGAGCCGGCGGAAGGCGGTGGGGTCCTGATCGATCACAGCGACCGTGTGCCCCTGTTGCTCCAGGGTCTGGGCGAGAGCGGAACCCACTCTTCCGCAGCCCATGATGACGATGTGCACGACCGTCCTTCCGAAGTCAAGAGTTACTGCTCAGCCAGATCAGGGTCTCAGATCGACGCCCAAGCTACACACGCGCGGTAGGACGTCGGCACCCCTGTGCACGGTTGCCGTCGGGACGGGTCGATCAGCGGCGGTTGATGCTGCGGACGCTCGCAAGTGTCAGGATTCCGAGGCCGACGAGCGCGGCGGCGGCGCCGATCAGCTGGGCGGTGGTGTCCATGGGACCTCCGGAGGGCGGCAACGGCGGGCAGAACCAGCGGGTTTAGTCATATAGACATGCCGACGCTCCGGCCTGCGGAATCCGCAGCCGCGCCACCCCCGTTTTCACCCGGAGAGCAGGGGCCGCCCGTAAGGGGGGTGGCGGGTGGGCGGCAGCCCGTTCGAACGCCTACGATCCTCTGTTGTGTCCAAACTGACCGACGTGCCCAAACGGATCCTGATCGGGCGCGCACTGCGCAGTGACCGGCTCGGGGAAACGCTCCTGCCGAAGCGCATCGCACTGCCCGTCTTCGCCTCCGACCCGCTCTCCTCCGTGGCCTACGCGCCCGGCGAGGTGCTGCTGGTCCTCTCCATCGCGGGCGTGTCGGCGTACCACTTCAGCCCCTGGATCGCGGTCGCGGTCGTCGTCCTGATGTTCACGGTCGTCGCCTCCTACCGGCAGAACGTGCACGCCTACCCGAGCGGCGGCGGCGACTACGAGGTGGCCAACACCAACCTCGGCCCCAGGGCCGGGCTGACCGTGGCCAGCGCGCTGCTCGTGGACTACGTGCTCACCGTGGCCGTATCCATCTCCTCCGGCGTGGAGAACCTGGGTTCCGCCATCCCGTTCGTCGTCGAGCACAAGGTGTTCTGCGCGATCGGCATCATCGTGCTGCTGACGCTGATGAACCTGCGCGGGGTGAAGGAGTCCGGCAAGCTCTTCGCGATCCCGACGTACGTCTTCGTCGCCGGTGTCTTCCTCATGATCGCCTGGGGCGCGTTCCAGGGCCTGGTCCTCGACGAGACCATGAAGTCGCCCACCGCCGACTTCGAGATCAAGCCCGAGCACGAGGGCCTGGCCGGCTTCGCGCTGGTCTTCCTGCTGCTGCGCGCCTTCTCCTCCGGCTGTGCCGCGCTCACCGGTGTCGAGGCGATCAGCAACGGCGTCCCCGCCTTCCGCAAGCCCAAGTCGAGGAACGCGGCGACCACCCTCGCCCTGATGGGCGGCCTCGCGGTCACCATGTTCTGCGGCATCATCGGGCTCGCCATGGCCACCGATGTGCACATGGCGGAGAACCCGGCCAAGGACCTCATCGAGGACGGCGTGCCCGTCGGCAGCGACTACGTCCAGCACCCGGTGATCTCGCAGGTCGCGGCCGCCGTCTTCGGTGACGGCTCGTTCCTCTTCCTCCTGCTCGCCGCCGCCACGGCCCTGGTCCTGTTCCTCGCGGCGAACACCGCGTACAACGGCTTCCCGCTGCTCGGCTCGATCCTCGCCCAGGACCGCTACCTGCCCCGCCAGCTGCACACCCGCGGCGACCGCCTCGCGTTCTCCAACGGCATCGTGCTGCTGGCCGGCGCGGCCATCCTGCTGGTGTGGATCTACGGCGCCGACTCCACGCGGCTGATCCAGCTCTACATCGTCGGCGTGTTCGTCTCCTTCACGCTGAGCCAGACCGGCATGGTCCGGCACTGGAACCGCCATCTGCGCACCGAGACCGACCCGGCCAAGCGCCGCCGTATGATCCGCTCCCGCGCGATCAACACCTTCGGCGCCTTCTTCACCGGCCTGGTCCTGGTCGTCGTCCTGGTCACCAAGTTCACCCACGGCGCCTGGGTCGCCCTGCTCGGCATGGTGATCTTCTACGCGACCATGTCCGCGATCCGGAAGCACTACGACCGGGTCTCCGAGGAGATCGCGGCGCCCGACGGCCCGACCGATGACAGCGTCCGCCCCTCCCGGGTGCACTCCGTGGTCCTGGTCTCCAAGATCCACCGGCCCACGCTGCGCGCCCTCGCGTACGCCAAGCTGATGCGTACCGACACCCTGGAAGCGCTCAGCGTCAACGTCGACCCGGCCGAGACCAAGTCCCTCAAGGCCGAGTGGGAGCGGCGCGGCATCGACGTACCGCTGAAGGTCCTCGACTCGCCCTACCGCGAGATCACCCGGCCGATCATCGAGTACGTCAAGAACCTGCGCCGCGAGTCGCCGCGCGAGGCCGTGTCCGTGATCATCCCCGAGTACGTCGTCGGCCACTGGTACGAGCATCTGCTGCACAACCAGAGCGCCCTGCGGCTGAAGGGGCGGCTGCTGTTCACGCCGGGTGTCATGGTGACGTCGGTGCCCTACCAGCTGCAGTCCTCCGAGGTCGCGAAGAAGCGGGCCCGCAAGCGGCAGGACTGGACCGCGCCGGGTTCCGTGCGGCGGGGGCCGGCTCAGGAGCGGGCGAAGGAGTCCTCGAAACAGTCGTAGACTGGTGGGCTGTTGTCCCGGCGGCTGTTGTCCCGGCTCGAACCTCTACGCACCTGGAGTCACCCCGCCATGCAGGCAGAACCGAAGAAGTCGCTGGTGGGGCTGGAGTACGAGGTCGAGGTCGGCCCCGTCGCCCACGGCGGCCACTGCATCGCCCGCACCGACGAGGGCCAGGTCCTCTTCGTGCGGCACACGCTGCCCGGGGAGCGGGTGGTCGCCCGGGTCACCGAGGGTGAGGAGGGCGCCCGCTTCCTGCGCGCGGACGCCGTCGAGGTGCTCGACGCGTCCAAGGACCGCATCGAGGCGCCCTGTCCGTACGCCGGCCCCGGCCGCTGCGGCGGCTGCGACTGGCAGCACGCCAAGCCGGGGGCGCAGCGGCGGCTCAAGGGCGAGGTCGTCACGGAGCAGCTGGCGCGGCTCGCCGGGCTCACGCCCGAGGAGGCCGGCTGGGACGGCACGGTGATGCCCGCCGAGGGCGACAAGCTGCCCGCCGGGCAGGTGCCGCAGTGGCGCACGCGCGTGCAGTACGCGGTGGACGCCGAGACGGGCCGCGCGGGTCTGCGCCGGCACCGCTCGCACGAGGTCGAGCCGATCGAGCACTGCATGATCGCGGCCGAGGGTGTGAGCGAGCTGGGCATCGAGGACCGTGACTGGTCCGGGATGGCGTCCGTGGAGGCCATCGCGGCGACCGGCTCCCAGGACCGCATGGTGATCCTCGAGCCCAGGCCGGGCGCGCGGCTCCCCCTGGTCGAGCTGAACAAGCCGGTGTCCGTCATGCGGGTCGAGGAGAAGGACGGCGGCGTTCACCGCGTCCACGGCCGCGCCTTCGTCCGTGAGCGGGCCGACGGCCGGACGCACCGCGTGGGCAGCGGCGGCTTCTGGCAGGTCCACCCGAAGGCGGCGGACACCCTGGTCACGGCGGTGATGCAGGGACTGCTGCCGCGCAAGGGCGACATGGCGCTCGACCTGTACTGCGGCGTCGGCCTCTTCGCGGGCGCCCTCGCCGACCGCCTCGGTGACCAGGGCGCGGTGCTCGGCATCGAGTCCGGCAAGCGTGCGGTGGAGGACGCCCGGCACAACCTCGCGGACTTCGACCGGGTCCGGATCGAACAGGGCAAGGTCGAGGCGGTGCTGCCGCGCACGGGTATCACGGAGGTCGACCTCATCGTCCTGGACCCGCCGCGGGCGGGCGCGGGCCGCAAGACGGTGGCACACCTGTCGTCCCTGGGCGCCCGGCGCATCGCGTACGTGGCCTGCGATCCGGCGGCGCTGGCGCGGGACTTGGGGTACTTCCGGGACGGGGGGTATCGGGTGCGGACGTTGCGGGTGTTCGATCTGTTTCCGATGACGCATCATGTGGAGTGCGTGGCGATTCTGGAGCCTGCCGCCAAGGGTTCCTGAGCTGCCGTCTCCGCCAGGGTCGCTGCGCCCACCAGGCCGGAGTCCGGGCCCAACTCGGCCGGGACGGCGTGCAGATGGTTCAGGAACGGCATGGCCGCGTAGCGGCGCAGGTGGTGGGTGAGGGGGGAGAAGAGGACCTCGCCCGCCTGGGCGACTCCGCCGCCGATCACCGCGATGTCGATCTCGACCAGGGCGGCCGTGGCCGCGATGCCCGCTGCCAGGGCGCGGGCCGCACGGTCGAAGGCGGCTACGGCGGCCGGGTCGCCGGCCCGGGCCGCGGTGGCGACCGCCGAGGCGTCCGGCGTCGCGGGCGGGCGCCAGCCGAGCGAGAGCGCGTGGCGGGTGATGGCCGTACCGCTGGCGATGCCCTCCAGGCAGCCGCGCGCACCGCACGGGCAGGGGTCGCCGTCGAAGTCGACGCTGATGTGCCCGAGGTGACCGGCGTTGCCGGTGCGGCCGTGGCGGACCCGGCCGTCGAGGACCAGACCGGCGCCCACGCCCGTGGACACCACCAGGCACAGGGCGTTTCCGTGGCCGCGCGCCGCGCCGTGGCGGTGCTCGGCCGCGGCCATGGCCACCGCGTCGCCCGCCAGGACGACGGGTAGGCGCGCCAGCGCCGGGTGGGCGCCGACCGCCGCGACGAGCGGGAAGCCGCGCCAGGCGGGGATGTTCACGGGGCTGACGGATCCGTGCGCCAGGTCGACCGGGCCGGCGCTGCCGATGCCGAGGGCGCGGACGGTGTCCCACCGCGGGTCGGCGGCCAGGGCGTCCAGCACGTGGTGCACCGTGTCGAGGAGGGTGTCCGCCGAGCCCTGGGCCGGGGTGGGGCGGCGCACGCGGTGGACGAGGGTGCCGTCCCTCGTGACGAGTGCACCCGCGATCTTGGTCCCCCCTATGTCGAGGGCGGCTATCAGGGCATCGCCCCGGGCAGGGGCGGCACTTTCCTGACTACTCATCGTGATCGGTCTCCGGGGGAGTGGGGTGGGTGCTGGAGGGGGACGGCGCCCCTATCGGAGCACGCCTTTGACAACGATGTCCAGCGGTGCGCGCAGCTCCGCCACAGCGTGCGTCCCGGCCCGGTCCGATTTAGTCATGGTTTAGTAAAGCTGCAGATCAAGGCCGTCAGGATTGGGGAAATCGATCTAGACCGGTCTATGGACATTGCCGCGACGTTACGTCTACGTTGAGCGCTCATCAGGCCGGGGGTGCCGTGGTCGAACGCGGCGTTCTGCTCGGTCTGGCGTCGACAGTTCGCGATGAGAGGTGGCGGGGATGCGGAGAAGTTGGGTGGCTCTTGTGGCTGCGACCATGGTGGCGGCCACAGCCTGTAGCGGTCAGGAGGACGACCAGCGTGGCGAGATCGCCGCTCCGCCGAGCGATCCGGCGAAGGTGTCGGGCGAGATCACGGTCCTCACCAACCGGACGGACCAGATAGCCGACGGCACCCTGAAGAAGTACGCCGCGGAGTTCCGCAAGGTGTACCCGGGTGTGAAGGTCAAGTTCGAGGGACTGACCGACTACGAGGGCGAGACCAAGATCCGGATGAACACCGACAAGTACGGTGACGTCCTGCTGATCCCCAACTCCCTGTCCGTGGAGCAGTACCCCACCTTCTTCGCCCCCCTGGGCAAGGCCGAGGAACTGTCGGCGAAGTTCGACTACACCGACCACGCCACCGTGGACGGCCAGGTCTACGGCCTCGCCAACATCGGTGTGGCCAACGGGTTCGTCTACAACAAGGCGGTCTGGAAGAAGGCCGGCATCACCGAATGGCCCGCCACGCCCGAGGAGTTCGTCGCGGACCTCCAGACGATCAAGGCGAAGACCGGCGTCACGCCGTACTACACGAACTACAAGGACGGCTGGCCGCTCACCAACTGGACGAACGCGGTGGGTTCCCCCGCCTGCGACCCCGGTGCCTACGACGCGCTGGCGACGACGGAGGAGCCCTGGAGTGAGGGCTCGGACCTGCACACGATCGACAAGCTCCTCTACACGATCGTCGACAAGAAGCTCTCCGAGACCGACCCCACCACCACCAACTGGGAGGACTCCAAGTCCCGGATCGCGACCGGCGAGGTCGCGTCGATGTGGCTCGGCTCCTGGGCGATCTCCCAGATGACGGCCGCGGCCGAGGCGGCCGGTGAGAACCCCGAGGACATCGGGTTCATGCCGTTCCCCGCGCAGAAGGACGGGAAGTTCTGCTCCGTGCTGCGCCCTGACTACCAGTACGCGGTCAACGTCCACTCCGACCGGAAGGCCGCCGCCCGGGCGTGGATCGACTGGTACATCACCAAGTCCGGCCAGGCCGCCGCCGAGGGATCCATCTCCTCCGTCAGGGGCACCCCGCTGCCGGACACCCTCGAGGACTTCGCCGACAACGATGTCACCCTGATCCAGCAGCACCAGAAGAAGCGGGCCGAGGTCAGCGAGATCGACAAGGCGTCCGAGGTCGGTATCACCGCTCAGGACTACCGGCAGAAGCTGGTGGACGTCGCCCGCGGCGCCGCCGACGGCGACATGGACAGCTACTTCGACGAGCTGAACGGCAAGTGGTCCGAGGCGCAGCAGACCCTCGGCGGCTGACCGCACCACGCTACGGCGGACACCACCGCGCAGGGCCGTCCCGGCCGCACCGGGACGGCACGCGCCCCTCGATCGCCGTGCCGCCGCCGCTCAGCAGGCCCGACCGGGAACCCACCACGAGGAACCATGAGATGACCGCTGCCCAGAAGACCCGCGCCGGGGCACCTGCCGCCGGCCGGGGAAGCGCACCGCCTCCCGAGCCCGGCGCCGGCCGGCCAGGCACCGGCAGACGCCACCGCGCCACGGCCCTGACCCCCTGGCTCTTCCTGGCCGCCCCGCTGACGCTGCTGGTGATGTTCACCTATCTCCCGGTGGCCGACATGATCGGCTACAGCTTCACCGACTGGGACGGTGTCAGCCCCACCCGCTCCTACGTGGGCGGGGAGAACTACACCGACCTGGTCACGCGGCCCGCCCGGTTCGAGGTGTTCCTCGTCAGCGGCTTCTACCTGGTGGCCTCCGTCGTGCAGATCGCTCTCGCCCTGTACTTCGCGACGGTCCTCAGCTTCGACACCCGGTTCCGCAACCTGTTCAAGGGCCTGCTGTTCTTCCCCTACCTGATCAACGGGGTGGCCGTCGGCTTCGTGTTCCTGTACTTCTTCCAGCCCGACGGAACGCTCGACACGCTGCTGCGCATGGTCGGCGTCGAGGGCGAGCGTCTGTGGCTGGGCGACGCGGATCTGGCCAACCCCTCGCTGGCGGGGGTGTCGGTGTGGCGCTTCATGGGGCTGAACATGGTGCTCTTCCTGGGCGCCATCCAGTCGATCCCGCCGCACCTGTACGAGGCGGCACAGCTGGACGGCGCCAACCGCTGGCAGCAGTTCCGGCACATCATCGCGCCGAGCATCAAGCCCATCATCAGCCTGAGCTTCGTCCTCGCCGTCTCCGGCTCCCTGGCCGTCTTCGAGATCCCGTACATCATGACCGGCGGCGCCAACGGCACGGAGACGTTCGTCATCCAGACGGTCAAGCTCGCCTTCCAGTTCGACAAGGTCGGCCTGGCGTCCGCCTCGGCCGTCGTCCTGCTGGTCCTGATCCTGCTGATCACCTGGGTCCAGCGCCGGCTGATCCCCGAGGAGAGGGTGGAGCTCTCGTGACCACCGACACCCGCGGCGGCGCGCTCTCCCGGACCGCCGTCTTCCTGAAGTACCTCTCGCTGGTGCTGGCCTCGGCCGTGGTCGTCGTCCCGCTCGGCGTCGTCCTGCTGACGTCGCTGAAGACCCAGTCGGAGGTGGCGAACGGCGGGCCGCTGTCACCCCCCGGCAACTGGTTCAACTTCGCCAACTACGCCACCGCCTTCGAACAGGGCGCGATGCTGCGGGCGTTCGGCAACACCGCGCTGATCCTCGTGGTCTCCACCGTCGGGACCGTACTGATCGGCTCGATGACCGCCTACGCCATCGACCGTTTCCAGTTCCGGCTGAAGAAGCTCGTGATGGGCCTGTTCCTGCTGGCCACGCTGGTCCCGAGTGTCACCACCCAGGTCGCCACCTTCCAAGTGATCGACGAACTGGGCGCCTTCAACACCCGCTGGGCCCCGATCCTGCTCTACACCGGTACCGACATCGTCTCCATCTACATCTTCCTGCAGTTCATCCGCTCCATCCCGATGTCCGTGGACGAGGCCGCGCGTATCGACGGGGCGAGCCACTGGACGATCTACCGGAAGATCATCTTTCCGATGCTGCGGCCGGCCGTGGCCACGGTCGTCATCGTCAAGGGCATCGCCGTCTACAACGACTTCTACGTGCCCTTCCTCTACATGCCCGACCCCGAGCTGGGCACCATCTCCACCGCCCTGTTCCGGTTCAAGGGTCCCTTCGGCGCCCACTGGGAGACCATCTCCGCCGGCGCGATCCTGGTGATCGTGCCGACCCTGATCGTCTTCCTGGCGCTCCAGCGCTTCATCTACAGCGGCTTCGCGGCCGGTTCCACCAAATGACCCGCCCGCACCGCGCCCGCACCACGTCTCACGAGGAGTCCCGCATGAAGGTCCGCACCCCGCTGTCCCAGGGTTGGACGCTGCGCCTGAACACCGACCGTCACACCCCCGAGCAGGCGCCCCCGGGGCTGGCCGGGACCGCCGTGCCGGCCCGGGTTCCCGGCTGCGTCCACACCGACCTGATGGCGGCGGGATGGCTGGCCGACCCCTACCTCGACCGCAACGAGGAAGAGGTCGCCTGGGTGGGCCGTGCCGACTGGACATATGCGACTCAACTGCCCGCGCGGGACGGGGCGTTCGAGCGTGCGGACCTGGTCTTCGACGGTCTGGACACGGTCGCCGCGGTACGCGTGGGCGGCCGGCTGCTGGGCCGTACCCGCAACATGCACCGGTCCTACCGGTACGACGTCACCGACCTGCTGGCGGACGGGCCCGCCCCGCTCGACATCGCCTTCACCTCCGCCTACACCGAGGCCGAGGCGGTGCGGACCGCGCTGGGGGAGCGGCCCAACTCCTATCCCGAGCCGTTCAACTACGTACGCAAGATGGCCTGTTCGTTTGGCTGGGACTGGGGTCCCACCCTGGTGACGGCCGGGGTGTGGCGCGAGGCGCGCATCGAGCAGTGGTCCACGGCCCGGCTGGCCGCGGTCCGTCCGCGGGTCACCGTCGCCGAGGACGGCACCGGTGTCGCCGAGATCGTCGTCGACCTGGACCGCACGGCGACCGGACACGACCGCGCCCTGCGGCTGGTGGCCACGGTCGGGGACGCGTCCGCGGAGATCGCCGTCGCACCCGGGGAGCACGCCGCGACGGTGACGGTGCGGGTGCCGGACGCGCGGCTGTGGTGGCCGCGCGGGTACGGCGAGCAGCCGCTGTACGGGTGCACCGTCGTCCTCAGCGATGCCGACCGCGGCCAGGCCCTGGACAGCTGGGAGCGCCGCATCGGCTTCCGCACGATCGAGTTCGACACCTCGGCGGACGCCCACGGCAGCGCCTTCACCCTGGTCGTCAACGGCACCCCGGTCTTCGCCCGGGGCGTGAACTGGATCCCCGACGACGCCTTCCCCGCCCGCGTCACCGCCGACCGCTACCGCACCCGCCTCACCCAGGCCGCCCAGGCGGGCGTGGACCTGGTGCGCGTGTGGGGCGGCGGCATCTACGAGGACCGGGCCTTCTACGACGTGTGCGACGAACTGGGCCTGATGGTCTGGCAGGACTTCCTGTTCGCCTGCGCCGCCTACCCCGAGGAGCAGCCGCTGCGCTCGGAGATCGAGGCCGAGGCCCGGGAGAACGTGACCCGGCTGATGCCCCATCCGTCGCTGGTCCTGTGGAACGGCAACAACGAGAACCTGTGGGGCTTCGCCGACTGGGACTGGGAGCAGGCCCTGGCCGGCGACTCCTGGGGCGAGGGCTACTACCTCGGCCTGCTGCCGCGCATCGTGGCGCAGACGGACCCGACCCGGCCGTACTGGGCGGGCAGCCCCTGGTCGGGATCGTGGGACCACACTCCCAACGACCCCGACCACGGCACCGCGCACTCCTGGGAGGTGTGGAACCGCCGTGACTACAGCGACTACCTCACCACCGTGCCGCGCTTCGTCGCCGAGTTCGGCTGGCAAGCGCCGCCCGCGCTCGCCACGCTGGAACGCGCCCTGACGGAGCGGCCGTTGGCGGCGGACTCACCCGGCATGCTGCACCACCAGAAGGCGGAGGACGGCAACGGCAAGCTGAACCGGGGCCTCGCCCCGCACTTCACCGAGCCCGCCGACTTCGACACCTGGCACTACCTGACCCAGCTCAACCAGGCGCGGGCCGTGGCCGCGGGCGTCGAGCACTGGCGCTCCCACTGGCCGCGCTGCGCCGGCACGGTGCTGTGGCAGCTCAACGACTGCTGGCCGGTCACGTCCTGGGCGGCGATCGACGGCGACGGCCGCCTCAAGCCCCTCTGGTTCGAGCTGCGCCGCCTGTACGCCGACCGGCTGCTGACGATCCAGGACCGCGACGGCGAGCTGGTGCTCGCGGGCTGCAACCAGGGCGCGGCGGTCTGGGACACCACCGTGACGGTCCGCCGGATCGGTGCGGACGGGGCGGTGCTGGCCCACGCCGAGGTCGCGCTGAAGGCGGCCGGACGGGAGGTGGCCCTGGAGCGGCTGCCGGAGTCGGTGGCACGCTTCGGCGACGCGCGCCGGGAGTTCCTGGTCGCCGACGCGGACGGGCTGCGCGCGGTTCACTTCGCCTGCCCGGACCGGGAGTTCGCCTACCCCGCCGCCTCCTACGAGGTGGAGGTGAGCGCGGACGGCGACGACGGCGCGCTGATCACGGTCACGGCCGGCACGCTCGTACGGGACCTGCTGCTGCAGGCCGACCGGCTGGACGCGGACGCCCGTACCGACCACGGGCGGGTGACGCTCCTGCCCGGCGAGAGCACGACATGGCGGGTCACCGGTGCGCGGCCCGCCGCGGAGGCCGCCCGGGCGGCGCTGTTCTGCGTCAACGCCGGGAGCCGTCCGTGAATGAGGGGGCACGCCGGCCGAGGCGCGTCACGATCTCGGACGTGGCAGCCCGCGCCGGTGTGTCCCGGGGCGCGGTCTCCCTGGCCTTCAACAACCGCCCCGGGGTCTCGGAGGCCACGCGTGAGCGCATCATGGCCGCCGTCGCGGAGCTGGGCTGGGTGCCGAACCAGGCGGCGATCAAGCTGTCCGGTTCGGCGACCGGCGCGGGCGACACCGTCGGCCTGGTCATCGCCCGGCCGGCGCGGCAACTCGGCCTGGAGCCCTTCTACATGGAGTTCATCTCCGGCGCCGAGTCCGTGCTGGAGGAGCAGGGCTGCTCGCTCCTGCTGCACCTCGTGCGGGACACCGCCCAGGAGATCGCCGTCCACCGCCAGTGGTGGCAGTCCCGCCGGATCGCCGGGTCGATCCTGGTCGACATCCAGCACGACGACCCGCGGATCACCGAGCTGGCGACGATCGGGCTGCCCGCCGTCGCCGTCGGACACCCGTCCCTGACGGGCGACTTCACCTCGGTGTGGACCGACGACGCGACCGCGGTGCACGAGGCGGTGCGCTACCTCGCCGCCCTCGGCCACCGGCGCATCGCCCGGGTGGGCGGCCACCCGGCGCTCGGCCACACCATGATCCGTACCGCCGCGCTCGACGCGATGGTGGCGGAACTGGGCCTGGAGCCCGCCCGCAGCCTCACCACCGACTACTCCGGGGAGCAGGGCGCCCGGGCCACCCGGTCGCTGCTCGCCTCCCGGGAGCGGCCCACGGCGATCATCTACGACAACGACATCATGGCCGTGGCGGGTCTGTCCGTGGCCGCCGAGATGGGCCTGAGCGTGCCGAAGGACGTCAGCCTGATCGCCTGGGACGACTCCCAGCTGTGCCAGCTGACCCATCCCAACCTGTCGGCCATGAGCCACGACGTCTTCGGGTTCGGGGCCGATGTCACCCGCCGGCTGTTCGACGTCGTCCACCGGCGCAACCCCTCGTCCGGCCCGGCCGCGACCCCGGTGCTGCTGCCCCGCGGCAGCAGCGCGCCGCCGCCGCGGGACGCCGGCTGACCTCACCGGGAGGGACCCATGCTCGCGGTCCGGGTCTGGGGCGACGGGCCCCGTACGGCCGTCCTGGTGCACGGCATCATGTCGGACTCGCGGGGCTGGAGCCGGGTCGCCCCGGCGATCGCCGGGCACGGCTACCGGGTGGTCGCCGTGGACCTGCCCGGCCACGGCGCCAGCGGGCCCGCCCCCGGGTACACGCCCACCACGCTCGCCGCCGCCCTGCTCGACGCCCTGCCCGTGGCGCCCGACCTCGCCATCGGGCACTCCCTGGGCTCGGCCGCCCTGCTGCTCGCCGTACCGGGACTCGGCTGCGCCCGAGCCGTCCACTGCGATCCCGTCTGGCTGCCCCGGCCACGGGACCTGGACGCCCTGCGGGCCGGCAAGCACGCCGGCCGGCGGGAACTGCGCGCCGCCCATCCGAGGTGGCACGACGACGACATCACCGCCGAACGGCAGGCCCTCACGACCTGGGACCCCGCGTCGGTCACCGCGCTCCAGCACCTGCCCGGCCTGCCGGGCGCCCCCGCCGTCCCCTCGCTCGTCCTGCTCGCCGGTCCCAGCGAGCGGATCCCGCCGGCGCCCGCCGCCGCACTGCGCCGCCGCGGCTGGCACGTCCGCACGGTGGACGGTGCCGGGCACACCGTCCACCGTGACGATCCGGCGGGGTTCCTGCGGGCACTGCACGGCTGGCTGTGACCGGCACCGTCAGGGCAGCACGACCTCACCCTGGTTCAGCACACGGGGGTGGAAGTACGCCGCCTGGATCTCGGCGTTGGTGTTGTTCCCGCGCAGCTGCTCGGACCACATCATGAACCACGCCCACCTGGTCTGGCTGTTCAGCAGGGTGGAGTTCGGCACCTTGCCCATTTCGGCGAGGGCCATGGGCTTGGTCCCCGCGATGCTCTGCATCTGCTGGTAGTCGGCGGCACTGGGGTGGTTCTTGTACCAGACGTCCAGCGAGACGACATCCACGTACTGATGGCCCGGGTAGTACGTGTTCCAGCCGCCCGCGGGATTGTCCTGGACGTTCCAGACCCAGATCAGATTGTCCAGCCCTTTCGTGCCGGCGAGGTAGTCGCGGGTGATCTGATAGAGGCGCGCACTGCCGTTCGCTCCGGGCCGGTTTCCCCACCAGTTCCACGATTCGTTCATTTCGTGCAGTGGCCGGAAGAGAACCGGAACGCCCGCGTTCTTCAGTTGCTGGAGGTAGGGCACGACTTCGTCGAGACGCCGCTTCCAGGCATTGTTCAGGGCGCTTCCCGAGGTGATGATCTGGGAGAATTGCGCGTTGGTTATGTTCGACTTCACGCCGCCCTCGAAGGGGCAGCTGCTGCCGCCGGTCGGCGGGCAGACATGCCAGGTCAGGGTGACCAGCGAGCCGTTCGCCCACTCGGTCTTCGCCTGGTCGATCACCCGCTGGCGGTTGGCCACGTCGGTGGCGTTGAACATCAGGTCACCGCCCCACAGCCCGGGGTACTGCCCGGTCACGTCCTTGACCTGCTGCGTGTACTGGCCGGGCGCGGTAGCGGGCTCCTTGTTGTGCTGTCCGGAGACGATGGAGTTCCCCGTGATGGTGCGGAGGTAGTTCAGCACGGTCTGCTTGGGCGTCGCGGGAAATGCCCGCGCGGATTCCGTCGTGGGCCAGACGAAGATTGTCGCGGTGACGGCTGCGGCCGACAGGACGGAAGTGACGCAGCGCCGCATTCTACTCATGGGCGTACCAGCTCTCGTGGCCGAGGGAATTGCTTTTCGCCACAAAGGTGGCCGCCACGGCGGCAGTCGTCAATGGGCCGAATCGATTTCCGCAACCGGCCCGCGCAATGTTTTACTGAACCTTTCCTGAACGGCCGGGCGATTCCGGGAAATGTCGTATCGCCGCGATGACACGGCTCTGGGCGACGCTCGTCGCAAGGCCCGTGGGGGCGCCGGTGCGGACGGCGGCGGCGAAACGGGAGAGGGTGTTCGCGCACTGGTCGTCCGCCGGCAGGGTGCGCAGCTCCTGGTGGTCCTGGCGGTCGACGCGGATCACCGGGCGGTGGTCCCGGGGTGTGGTGAAGGCGTGGTCCACGGTGATCCGGCCGGTGCTGCCCAGGAGTTGGTAGCGGGACACGTAGAAGTGCTCCATGCCGAAGCCGATCTGGGCGGTGACACCGCCGGAGTGCCGCAGCAGGGCGTCGCCCGCGATGTCCACGTCATGGGTGGCGTGCGGCTTCAGGCTCGCCCCGAGCACTTCGAGGTCGTCGCCGAGGAAGAACTGGGCGGCCCGAATCGGATAGCCCGCCCCGTCCAGCAGGGCCCCGCCTCCGAGGCCGGAGCGCAGCCGGTGGTCGTCGGCGGGGCGGGGCGGGATGGTGAACGCGGCCTGGAAGGAGCGCAGTTCGCCGATCGCACCGTCGGCCACCAGGTCCCGTACGCAGTGGTGCTGGGAGTGGTGGACGAACATGTAGTTCTCCATCAGCGCCAGACCGGACGCCTCGGCCCGCGCCGCCAGGTCGGCCGTTCGCGCCGGGTCGGTGGTGAGTGGCTTCTCCGCGAACACATGCTTGCCCGCGTCGAGTGCCGCCCGTACCCACGGCGCGCGCAGCGCGGGCGGCAGCGGGATGTACACCGCCTCGACCTCGGGGTCCGCCAGCAGCTCCTCGTACCCGGCGACGGCCCGCGCGCCGAAGCGGGCGGCCACCTCCTCGGCCTTCTCGGGCGTACGGCTGGCCACCGCGGCCAGCCGCAGCCCGCTCGCGGGGGCCGCGGCCAGGGCGGGGAGCACCTTGCGGACCGCGATGTCGGCGCAGCCGAGGAGCCCCAGGCGTACCGGGTCGGACATCCGGGGTCTCCCTAGTCCATCAGGCAGGCGAGCAGTGAGCGCGCGACCACGTTGACGTGGTTGCCGTAGCGGACGAAGCCGGTGAGCTGGCGCCGGGTCATCCAGATGTAGTCCTCGGGCACGTCGGCGGGGAAGTCGTCCGGGACCTCCACCAGGAGATAGCGGTTCTCGGCGTGGTGGAACCGGCCGCCCTCCTCGGAGAGCACGGTGTCGACGTGGATCCGGGACGGCGGCGCGGACAGCACGGCGTCGAGGAACGGGGGCCGCTGCCGCTCGGGCAGATGGGCGTAGTTCTGCGGCACGCAGTTCACCGTCGGCGACATCTCGACCACGTCGGAGGTGCCCGCCTCGCTCTGGGCGTGCACGAGCAACTGCCAGTCCGCGTCCGGTCCGCCGCGCCGGGCCAGGAAGGCGACCACGCCCCGGTCGACGGGGGCGAGCAGTGGCTGCGACCAGCGGGCCACCTCCCGGCTGCTGGCCTCCACGTCGACCCCGAGCACGGTGAAGAAGGCGCCCCGCTCGTGCTCGATCCGCTCCGGGCCCCGGCTCCAGCCCTTGACCTGGTTCAGCGGGATCCGCCGCCGCTCCAGTACGTGATTGCTGCGCGCCTCGGTGAACCAGCTGAGGATCTCCGCCGCCGTGTGCGGTGCCGGCAGGCCCCGGTCCGGCGCGTCGTCGTACAGGAAGGGCAGCCCCGACAGCACGGTCCGGGAGTCCATGTTGACGACGTTGTCGATCCGCAGCAGCTCCTTCAGCAGCGCGAGGTTCACCCAGCGGAAGCTGTCGTGCGCGGGCACCTCGGCGTCCTCGGGGACCTCGACGATCATGTTGCGGTTGCGTTTGGCGAGGAACCAGGAGCCCTGCTCGGACTGCAGGGAGTCGAAGACCCGCCTGCCCCGCCGGGGGTCCACGAAGAAGTCCAGAAAGGGAACCGCGCTCCCGCGGTGCACGCGCGTGTAGTTGCTGCGCGTCGCCTGGACCGTCGGCGACAGCTGGAGCGTGTTCACATTGCCGGGCTCCATCT
The DNA here is from genome assembly GCF_042888685.1 of Streptomyces sp. NPDC002779. Taxonomy (NCBI): domain Bacteria; kingdom Bacillati; phylum Actinomycetota; class Actinomycetes; order Kitasatosporales; family Streptomycetaceae; genus Streptomyces; species Streptomyces sp. NPDC002779. The sequence goes on along the minus strand of NZ_JBIAQC010000011.1, from coordinate 228,899 downwards.
TCGCCTGCATCAGGCAGTACGGGACGCCGCCGAACCGCTTGACCAGGATCCCCAGGATGCCGATCTCGTCCTGGATGATGATCGGCTGCGTCCAGCTGCCGACGTCCTCGCCCAGGGACGCCTCGATGCCCTCCACGGTGAAGAAGCCGCCGCTGCGGTGCCCGAGGTTCCCGGTCGCCGGGTCGAAGTGCCAGCCGTCCAGCTCGTCGAGCGGCACCGGCGTCACGCGGTAGTGGTTCGCCGCCCGCCGCTCGGCGAACCACTGCCGGAACGCGTCCGCGTCCTCCAGCACCGCGTCCTCCAGCGCCGTACTCCCGGTCATGTGCGCGCCCTGGCTTCGGCGTACGTCTTGGCGTGGCCCAGGGTGGCCCGGCTGTTGGTGCCCAGGGCGTTGCGCAGGAACACCCGGGCCTCGGGGACGCCCGCGTCCTCGCCCAGGATCGCCTGGATGTTCTCGGTGTTGACGATCACCGTGTGCTGGGAGGTGGCGGTGGTGACGCCCCGGTCGTCCTCGGTGAGCTGCCAGTACCCGGTGTGCAGGGCCATCAGCGCGGGCAGCGTGGTCTGCTTGTAGACGATGCGGTGGTGCGGGAAGCACACGCGGACGGACTCGGTGGTGTGGGACGAGCCGTCCTTGGTCAGGGTGTCCATCCGCAGCACCTGAAGGCCCGGGGTCTCCTCGCGCAGATCCACCGCGGCGACGTGCGGCAGCCGCTCGCGCCACCGGTCGGCCTCGTTGATGAAGTCGTACACGTCCTTGGCCGAGCCGTCGATCTCGACGCTGTCCTCGAAGGACAGCCTCAGGTCGGGCGCGCCGGTGGCCAGCTCCACATTGGTCTTCAGCGCGGCCAGCTCCGAGCGGCTGTTGCGGTCCACGGCCTCATCGATCCACTCCAGGCCCTTGGGGTCGTCGTCCACGGCCCGGTAGTCGTGCAGCAGCCGCAGCCGGGTGCGCTCCGGCGCCAGGGCCTCGGCGATCCAGGTGCCGCCCATCGCGGCCACGGGCGGCGCCGACACCTCCTGACGGAAGGTGATCGTCAGCGCCCCGGGGTCCAGGACCCGGCGGGAGGTCCAGTTCTTCGCGGTGCCGTTGGCGGTGGCCCAGATCCGGATCCGCTCCTCGTTCCCCGTCTGCTCCACCCGCTCCACGAGCACGGACGGCGGGAAGATCAGCGGCCAGTTCTCCACCTCGGCGATCAGCCGGTACACCTCCGCTGCCGGAGCCTCGACGGTGATCTCGTGCTCGACCTCGCGTACGGTCATGATCGGTGTCACCTCTTTCGACGGGTCCGAAGACGCCGGAGGGGTCAGAAGTTGCCGAGTCCGCCGCAGACGTTGAGCGCCTGCGCGGTGATGGAGGAGGCGGCGTCGGTGACCAGATAACCGACGAGCCCGGCGACCTCCTCGGGGGTGGAGTACCGGCCGAGCGGGATCTTCGCCTGGAACTTCTCCAGGATCCGCTCCTCGCTGGTGTCGTACGCGGCCGCGTATCCCGAGCGCACCCGCTGCGCCATCGGCGTCTCCACATAGCCGGGGCAGACCGCGTTGACGGTGATCCCGGTCGGCGCCAGCTCGTTGCCGAGGGCCTTGGTGAAGCCGACCACCCCGTGCTTGGAGGCCGAGTAGGGGGCGCCCAGCACCACGCCCTGCTTCCCGGCGGTGGAGGCGATGTTGACGATGCGGCCCCAGTCCTTGTGCCGCAGCCCGCCCGTGTTCAGCACCTCACGGGTCATCAGGAACACGCTGTTGAGGTTGGTGCCGATGACGTCCAGCCACAGCTCGTCGGTGATGTCGGCGGTGACCCCGCCGCCGCTGCGGCCGGCGTTGTTGACCAGGACGTCGACCGTGCCGTACCGGTCGACGGCGGCACCGACGAAACGCCGGATGTCCTCGGTGGACCGCACGTCGCACGGCGTGCCGTCGACGTCGAGTCCCTCCTCGCGCAGTTCCTTGACCGTTCGCAGCACACTGTCCTCGGTACGGGCGCAGATGAAGACCCGGTATCCCCGCTGTGCCAGCAGCCGGGTGGTGGCGAGACCGATCCCGCTGGTCGCGCCGGTCACCACGGCGGTCCGTGACTCCTGCTCCGACATACATCCTCCTGACGGTGCTCCGGAAGGTCCGAACGACGCGGGGATGCTCACAGCCCGCTCTGGAAGGGCACTTGAAGGGACCTCAGGGCCCGGACGACGGCCCGTCGGGCCGTTCGCTCCCGCGACGCGGCACCACTGCCGCTCCATCTGTGGTCGAGGTGGCCTTCCCAGACTGACCGCCACCGTGACGACTCAAGAGGCGGCGATGACCCGTACTGCTCGGATCACGACACGCACGGCGGCACCCCCGGGGACCGTGGGAGCGGGCCCAAAGCTCTTCTGTTTCCCGCACGCGGGCGCCGGCACCTCCGCGTTCGGCGGCTGGCCCGCGGTGCTGGGCACGGCGGCACGGCCGGTACCCGTCCTGCTGCCCGGCCGCGACCGCAGACGCCGCGAGCCCCGCGTCACCTCGGTCCGCGGACTCTTCGCCGACCTGCTGCGGCAGCACGGACCGCCGCCCGGGGAGCCGTACGTCCTCTACGGGCACAGCCTGGGCGGGCTGATCGCGTACTCGGTGACCCGTGCCCTGGAGCGGGCGGGCAGGCGCGGGCCGGCGCTCGTGGTGGTGGGCGCCTGTCCGCCGCCCGACGCCCGCACCGCACTCGGGGACGCCCCCGAACTCCCCGACGACCTGCTGATCGACCTGCTGGAGACCTTCGGCGCGGTCGAGCCGGGCACCCCGCGCGGCGGCATCTGGCAGCGCACGGCGCTGGGTGTGATCCGTGACGACCTGCGGCTCGCCCGCGAGCTGCGCCGGGTCGCCGACGCCCCCCTCACCACCCCCCTGCTGACGGTCGCGGGCACCGACGACCCGCTGGCCGGTCCCGAGGTGATGGACGGCTGGCGGGCGTGGGCCGACGACTTCCACGGGCAGCACCTCGTCGCCGGCGACCATCACTTCGTCCGGGGCCGGGCCCTGCCCGAACTGCTGGGCCAGGTCTGCCGGGACCTGCCGCGCCATCCGTCCGCGAGCGCAGCCACTGATGAAGGGCAGCCGTTACTCATGAAGGGCAGCCGATGAACCGTCGTGTCGCCATCACCGGAATCGGTGTGGTCGCTCCAGGAGGGGTGGGAACGAAGGAGTTCTGGTCCCTGCTCACCTCCGGCCGGACCGCCACCCGGTCCATCACCTCGTTCGACGCCTCCCAGTTCAGGTCGCGGATCGCCGCCGAGGCCGACTTCGACCCGCTGGAGCACGGCTTCAGCGCCGCCGAGGCCGAACGCCTGGACCGCGCCGCCCAGTTCGCCCTCGTCAGCGCCCGGGAGGCGGTCCGTGACAGCGGCGCCGACCAGGATCTCGACCCGCTGCGCACGGGCGTCACCCTCGGCAGCGCGGTCGGCTGCACGATGGGCCTGGACGCCGAGTACAACGTCGTCAGCCAGGGCGGCAGCGCGTGGGAGGTGGACCACACCCTCGCCGTACCGCATCTCTTCGACTACTTCGTGCCCAGTTCCATGGCCGCCGAGGTCGCCTGGCGCGCCGGCGCCCAGGGGCCGGTGTCCATGGTGTCCACGGGCTGCACCTCCGGTCTGGACTCGCTCGGCCACGCCGTCGAACTGATCCGGGAGGGCAGCGCGGACGTCATGATCGCGGGTGCCACCGAGGCGCCCATCTCGCCGATCACCATCGCCTGCTTCGACGCCATCAAGGCCACCTCGCCGCGCAACGACGACCCGGCGACCGCCTCCCGGCCGTTCGACGCCACCCGCAACGGCTTCGTGCTCGGCGAGGGCTCCGCCGTCCTGGTCCTGGAGGAGCTGGACCGGGCCCGCCGGCGGGGCGCGCACATCTATGCCGAGATCGCCGGGTTCGCCACCCGCTGCAACGCCTACCACATGACTGGTCTCACCAATGACGGCCGGGAGATGGCCGAGGCGATCCGGGTCGCCCTGGACGAGGCGCGGCTCGACCCCACCGACGTCCAGTACGTCAACGCGCACGGCTCGGGCACCAAGCAGAACGACCGGCACGAGACGGCCGCCTTCAAGCGCAGCCTGGGCAGTCACGCCCACGACATACCGGTCAGCTCCATCAAGTCGATGATCGGTCACTCGCTCGGCGCGATCGGCTCCCTGGAGGTCGCGGCCAGCGCCCTGGTCATCGAGCACGGTGTCATCCCGCCCACCGCCAACCTGCACACCGCCGACCCGGCCTGCGACCTGGACTACACCCCGCTGACCGCGCGGGAGCAGCGCACCGACGTCGTGCTCAGCGTGGGCAGCGGATTCGGCGGCTTCCAGAGCGCGATGGTCCTCATCCGCCCCGAGAAGGGAGACGCACGATGACCGCCCCCGCCCCCGCGCCCCCGGTCGTCACCGGTATCGGAGTGGCCGCGCCCAACGGCTTCGGGCGGGAGGAGTGGTGGCGCGCGACCCTCGCCGGGGAGAGCGGGATCCGGGAGATCAGCCGCTTCGACGCCGCCCGCTACCCGGCCCGCCTCGCCGGGGAGATCCGGGACTTCGACCCCGCCCAGCACACCCCCGGCCGGCTGCTGCCGCAGACGGACCAGGTCACCCGGCTGGCGCTCGCCGTCGCGGACGAGGCCCTCGCCGACGCCGCCGTCGACCCCGCCGCACTGCCCGACTACGCCGCGGGCGTGGTCACCGCCAGCTCCGCGGGCGGCTTCGAGTTCGGCCAGCGCGAGCTCGAGGCGCTGTGGAGCAAGGGCGGACGGTACGTCAGCGCGTACCAGTCGTTCGCCTGGTTCTACGCCGTCAACACCGGCCAGATCTCCATCCGGCACGGGCTGCGCGGCCCCAGCGGGGTGCTGGTCACCGAGCAGGCGGGCGGACTCGACGCGGTCGCCCAGGCCCGTCGGCAGCTGCGCAAGGGGATCCGCCTGGTGGTCACCGGCGGGGTCGAGTCCGCGCTGTGCCCCTGGGGCTGGGTCGCCCAGCTCGCCGACGGCCGGCTGAGCACGGTCACCGATCCGGACCGCGCCTATCTCCCGTTCTCCGCCGACGCCTCGGGGCATGTCGCCGGCGAGGGGGGCGCCCTGCTCGTCGCGGAGGACGCGGCGGCCGCCCGGGAACGGGGGGCCGAGACGTACGGCACGATCGCCGGGTACGCGGCCACCTTCGACCCGGCGCCGGGCGAGGGCGGCTCGCGCCTGCGGGACGCCGCCGAACTCGCGCTGCGCGACGCACGGCTGACCCCCGCTGACGTGGACGTCGTGTTCGCGGACGCCGCGGGCGGCACCGCCGCGGACCGTGCGGAGGCGGAGGCCATTTCCGGGCTCTTCGGCCCGAACGGCGTTCCGGTCACCGTACCCAAGACGATGACCGGCCGGCTGTCCTCGGGCGGCGCCTCACTCGACCTGGCCGCGGCCCTGCTCTCGTTGCGCGACCAGGTGATCCCACCGACCGTCAACGTCGACGGTCCCGGCCCGGGTCTCACCCTCGACCTGGTCACCGGGAAGCCCCGCCCCGCGGCGCTGCGCACCGCACTGGTGCTGGCCCGCGGCCGGGGCGGCTTCAACGCGGCGATGGTGGTGCGGGCAGCGGACTGAGCCCGTCCCGCCGGACCCGCGACCCCACATGAGAACCCGACGCAGGAGACGGAGACACCATGCCGACTGAATTCACTCTCGACGACCTGACCACGCTGCTGCGTGATTGCGCCGGAACGGACGAGACGGTCAACCTGGACGGCGACATCCTCGACAAGACGTTCACCGATCTGAACTACGACTCCCTGGCCGTGCTCCAGATCACCGGCAAGATCGAGAACGAGCACGGCATCGACGTCGACGAGGACGCGGTGGCGGTCGCGGAGACCCCCCGCGCGTACCTGGCCGCGGTCAACGCCGCGTTCGCCGCGAACGGCGCGGCGACCGCCTGAGCGCACGACGGCCGGCGCGGTCAGCGCCGGCCGTCGCGACGACCCGGGGCCCGGCTACCAGTTGAGGCCCCCGTTCACCTCCAGCACATGCCCGTTCACGTACGAGCTCTCCGCCCCCGCGAGGAACAGCGCCGCGGCGGTGACCTCGTCGGGGGAGCCCAGGCGGCCCATCGCCAGCTTCGGCTCGTACACCGCCCAGACCCGCGCGTTGTCCTTGATCGAGCGGGTCATGCCCTCGTCGATCAGGCCCGGGCACAGCGCGTTGACGGTGATCCCCTTCGGTGCGAGCTCCACCGCCGTCACCCGGGTGAACATCTCCACCGCAGCCTTGGTCGCCGCGTAGGCGGACGCGCCCGGGGCGACGCGGGTGGCGAGCGCCGAGGACAGGTTGACGATCCGTCCGCCGTACTCACTGCGCTCCAGGTAGGGAACCGCGGAACGGGTGCAGTGGAAGACCCCGCCGAGGTTCGTGGCCATGGTGTCCGCGAAGGCCGCGGGGTCGAGCTGGGCCGCCGGTCCCGGCCGGCTGACCCCGGCGTTGGCCACCACCACGTCCAGGTGCCCGAAGTACTCGGCGGCCGCCCGCATCAGCTCGTCCACCGACTCGGGGTCCCGTACGTCCGCCTCGTGCACGACGATGTCGCCGCCGCTCCCCACCAGGTCCGCGCCGGCGCTCTTGTCCCGGCCCGCGGCGACGACCTTGCAGCCCTCGCGCGCGAACGCCTCGACGATCCGCCGGCCGAGCCCCTTGGTGCCGCCCGTGACGACCGCGACCCTTCCGTCGAGCCTCATGCGTGTCTCCCTCCGAGGTGGGTTGTCTGCTCACGTCGTGGGGAAGGGTCGTCGCACTCGCTGTGCGATGAATCGAGTTCACCTTGAGAGCGCGCTGGCACCCTCGGCCCGGGACGCGGAGGGGCCTCCGCGCGCAGCCGAGAACGAGGAGAAGAACTCGATGACCGAAGCCGCGGCCGTGCCCGGCCAGGCCGGCGACGGCAGCCTCTTCCAGCAGATCCAGCAGTTCTACGCCCGGCAGATGAGGCTGCTCGACCACGGCGCCGCCGAGGAGTGGGCGGACACGTTCACCGAGGACGGCGTCTTCGACCAGAACGTCGCCGAACCGCTGACCGGCCGCGTGAACATCGCCGCGGCCTCGCAGAAGAGGGTGGACCAGATCGTCGCCGAGGGCATCACGCGCCGCCACTGGCTCGGCATGCTCGAAGTGGATCCGCCGGACGAGCAGGGCGTCGTACAGACCCGTTACTACGCCTTCTCCATGGCCACCGAGCGCGGCGGCCGGCCGCAGATCACGGCGAACACCTATGCCGAGGACACCCTGGTCCGCCACGAGGGCGGCTGGCTCGTCCGGTACCGGCGCGTCACCCACGACGGCACCACCTGATCCGCCCGCCCTGATCCGTACGCCCCAAGGAGGCACACCCATGTCAACGCAGCGGGTCGCCCTGGTGACCGGTTCGACGTCCGGGATCGGCGAGGCGACCGCGAAAACCCTGGCAGCCGCGGGCTACCGGGTCGCGGTCAACTCCCGCAACTCGCCCAAGGAGGGCAAGGAACTCGCCGACTCGCTGCCCGGTGCCGTCTATGTGCAGGGCGACATCGCGGTGGAGGAGCAGGCGGCGCGGATCGTGGACACGGTGGTGGAGCGGCTCGGCCGGCTCGACCTGCTGGTCAACAACGCGGGCGCCACCCGGCTCATCCCGCACGCCGACCTCGCCGCCGCCTCACCGGCCGTCTGGCGGGAGATCCTGGACGTCAACGTGGTCGGCACCTGGCAGATGAGCGTGGCGGCCATGCCGCACCTGAAGGCCGACGGCGGCGGAGCCATCGTCAACATCTCGTCGATCGCCGGGGTCAAGCCGACCGGCAGCTCGATCCCGTACGCCGTCAGCAAGGCGGCGATCAACCATCTGACGCGCCTGCTGGCCAACGTCGCCGGTCCCGACGTCCGGGTCAACGCGGTGGCCCCCGGCCTCATCGACACCCCCTGGACCGCCGGCTTCACCGGCCCGCGCGAGGCCGTCACCGCGGGCGCCCCGCTGCGCCGGATCGGCACCCCCGAGGACGTCGCCCAGGCGGTGCTGACGCTGGCCGAGGCCGCGTACTCCACCGGTGTGGTGCTGCTGGTGGACGGCGGTATCCACAACCTCTGAGCGGTACGGCACGACCGCGGGACAGGATGAGGGAGCCCTCACCCCGTCCCGCGGTCGTGCCGCCGAGGCGGCTCAGGCGCCCGCGAACGCCTCCAGCTCACCGACCATGTGGGCCGGTGCCGGCTGCGCCCTGACCTCCTCGGCCACCCGCTCGGCCGCCGCCCGCAGCGCCCGGTCCGTCAGCAGCCGCTCCAGCGTGCCGGTGGTCACCTCGTGCGGGTCCACGGACAGCCCCGGCCCCGCCCGGTCGATGACGTCCGCGTTGACGAAGTTGTCCGCGCCGTGGGGCAGCAGCAGCTGGGGCAGACCGAAGGTGAGCGCGGTCAGGGTGGAGCCGGAGCCACCGTGGTGCACGGTGGCGTCGCACCGCTCCAGCAGCGCGTTCAGCGGCAGCCAGCGCACCACGCGCACGTTCTCCGGCAGCCGGGGCAGGTCCTGCTCGCTCATCCCCGTGACGACGAAGTCCGCGTCGGTCTCGGCGGCCGCCCCCAGCAGCTTCTCCAGACCGCCGGTGCCCAGCATCCTCGGCACGATGGTGCCCAGGGAGACCGCGACCCGGGCGCGCGGACGGGGAGCGGTGAGCCAGCCGGGCAGTTCGCCCCCGGCGTTGTAGGGGACGTACCGCATGGTCCAGCCCGCGCCCTCGCCCCGCATCAGGCTCGGCGGGCCGACGTGCAGGACCGCGTGGGCGGGCAGTTCCACGGGCACGCCGTGGCGTTCGAAGGACGGGGCGAGGTAGGGCAGGAAGCCCTGCGCGAAGCCGCCCTCGCGCAGCATCCCGAACCCGTGCTCCACCGCCGGCACCCCGAGCCGCCGCGCGGCGAGCAGCCCCGCGCCCTGGAGCCGTCCGTGCACGACCAGATCGGGCCGCCACTCCTCGGCGACCCGCAGCGTGCCGTCCGCCATCAGGTCGCTCACCGTCGCGAACCGCTCCAGCATGGCCGGGGTGGTGGCGCCGCCCGCCTTGACGATCGCCTGGCCGCGCACCTTCATCTGCTGCGCCAGCTCGGCGGGCGAGAGCTGCGGGCCGCCGCCGAAGACCCGGTCGAAGTCGGTGCCGGGGGACACGTCGACGACGGGCAGGCCCGCCTTCACCGCCGCGTCCACCGCCGTGTCGGACGAGGCGACGAGCACCTCGTGGCCCGCGGAGCGCAGCGCCCAGGCCAGCGGGATGACCGGGAAGAGGTGGCCCAGGGCGGGTGGGGAGGTGAACAGCACGCGCATGGTGGGGACTCCGTTCGTCGAGGCGGTTACGAGGTCCGGGTGGCGACGACGTCCACGGTGAAGCTGCTCACGACGTTGCCCTGGAGGTCGAGGACCTTGGACACGCCGTGCGAGGTCCAGTGGTCCCGGTCGCTCATGACGGCGTCCTGGTGCCCCACGACCGACCCGTCGACCGCGCCGGTCGCGTCCTTGTGCGGGTGCTTGATGTCGTACGAGAACGTGGTCCGGCCCGTGCGGTACCAGGTGTCGGTGTCGTTGCCCATGGATCCGTCGGCGAGGAACGTGAAGCTGGTCGTCCCGGCGCTCGGGATCGAGGTCTGCACCTGCGCGCTCCACGTGCCCACCGGGGAGTAGTGCCTGGCCGCCTGGACCGTGTCGGCCTCCGCGGCGCCGCCGATCGCGAGCAGCGACGGGACGGTCAGCACGGTGACGGCCAGCGTCCGCAGGAAGCGGCGGGGGCGGCGGGACGGGGCGGATACGGCGGACATGGCGGCTCCTCGGTCGGAAGGACGCGGGTGGGGCCCCGCTCCGGAATGACGCGGGTGCGCAGCCTTACGGCCGCCGCTCGAAATCCGCTGACGCGGGGCTGGAGCCGTCGTCCGTCCCCGGGGCGCCCGGCTCCCCGGCGTCGCGGGGCCGGCCGGGCAGGAACAGCGCCGGGACGAGGGCCACCGCACTGAGCCCGGCGGTCCACCAGAACGTGGTGCCGAACGCGTCGGCGACGGCCGCGGCGGACGGCTCGCCCGCGCCCTCCGCCCGGCCGAGCCGCCCCTGGAGCAGGACGGCCAGGGCGGCCGTACCGAGGGAGCCGCCGGTGCGCTGCACGATGACCAGCGCGGGGGCGGCCCGGGGCACGGCCTCCTTGGTCAGCGAGCGGTAGGCGCAGGCGGTCAGCGGCGTGGCCACGGCGCCCAGGCCGAGCCCGCGCAGGACCAGTGAGCCGGTCAGCACGGCGTCGCCGCTGCCGGGTCCGGCCCCGGTGAAGGCGAGGGTGCCCAGGACGGTCAGCGCGATGCCCGTGAGCACGATCCAGCGCGGCCCGAAACGGTCCACCAGCGCTCCGGCGAGGGCGAGCGCGATCACCGTGCCGGCGCCCTGGGGGGCCAGCAGCAGCCCGGCCCGCAGCGCGTCGTGGCCCTGCACCTGCTGGTAGTACAGGGGCAGCAGGAACATGGCGCCGAACAGGGTGGCGCCGAGCAGGAACAGCAGCCCGGACGAGAGCGCGAACGCCCGGTTGCCGAACAGCCGGAGGTCGACGACCGGGGGCCGGGCCCGCTGCCGCAGCGCCCGGACGACGAACACCGCCATCAGCGCCGCCCCGCCGCCGACGCAGGCCAGCACCCGCCCGGAGCCGAAGCCGCCCTCGGACTCCTCCAGCACGGACAGCCCGTACAGCAGCGCGGTCAGACCGGGGGAGAGCAGCAGCAGCCCGAGCACATCGAGGCGGGGCCGTTCACCGGGAGCGGGGGTGTCCTTCTCCAGGGCGCGCCAGGCGAACGCCAGGGCGACGGCGCCGAGCGGCAGGTTGATCCAGTAGATCCAGCGCCAGCCCAGGTCGTGGACCAGCAGTCCGCCCACGCTCGGCCCGACGATCGGCGCGAGCTGCGTGGGCACGCTCACCAGCGTCATCACCCGGCCGATCCGCCGCGGCCCGGCGGCCCGTACCAGCAGGATCTGGGCGAGCGGCGGGATGAGCCCGCCGCCCAGGCCCTGCAACAGCCGGAAGGCGATCAGGCTCTCCACCGACCAGGCCGCGCCGCACAGGGCGGAGGCCGCGACGAACAGCGCGAGCGCGGACAGCCACATGCGCCGGGCGCCGAAGCGCTCCGCCGCCCAGCCGGTGACCGGGACGACCATGGCGAGCGCGAGCAGATACCCGGCCGCCACCCACTGGAGCGAGGAGAGCGGGGCGGAGAAGTCCCGGCCGACGCTGTCCAGCGACACCGAGACGATGGTGGCGTCCATCGCCGAGAGGAACGCGCCGCAGACGATGACCGCCCCGAGTCGCACCAGACGCGCGTCCAGCTTGTCGCCGGTGTCCTGCTCGGCCATGGCCTTCCCCCGTTTCCGAGACGCCCTCAAGTGTCTCAACTGCCAAGCATCGTAGGGTGGTTGGGAAGAGACTGACCGGAAGTCCAACGGGAGGAAGACCGCATGGCCACGGCAATGGCGTTCGCCGCGTACGGAGGTCCCGAGGTGCTGCGCCCCCTGGAGTTGGAGGAACCGGTCGCGGGACCCGGGGAGGTGCGGGTCCGGGTCCGCGCCGCCGGGGTCAATCCGGTCGATGTGAAGCTGCGGCGCGGTGACTTCGCGGGCATGGTCCCGGTGACCTTCCCGCAGCGGCTCGGCAACGAGTTCGCGGGGGTGGTCGACCAGGTCGGCACGGACGTCACCGGCCTCGCCGTGGGCGACGAGGTGCTGGGCTTCACCGCGATGGCCGCCTACGCCGAGGTCCTCACGGTCCCCGCCGGCTCGGTCACCGCCAAGCCCGGCGCGCTGTCCTGGGAGGTGGCCGGCGCCCTGTCCGCCGTGGGGCAGACCGCGTACAACGCGCTGCGGGAGCTGAAGGTCGGGCCCGGCGACACCCTGCTGGTGCACGCCGCGGCCGGGGGAGTGGGCACCGTCGCGGTCCAGCTCGCCCGGCGCCTCGGCGCGCGGGTCATCGGCACGGCGAGCGAGCGCAACCACGCCTACCTGCGGTCCCTGGGCGCGGAACCGGCCGTGTACGGCGACGGGCTCGCCGAGCGGGTACGGGCCCTCGCCCCCGAGGGCGTGGACGTGGTGCTCGACGCGGTCGGCGGGGAGGCGGTGCAGGCGTCCCTGGAACTGGTCCCCGACCGGTCCCGGATCGGTACGACCGTGGACCAGAAGGCGGCCGACGAGCACGGCATCGTACGGCTGCGGGGCGCCCGTTCGGCCGGGATCCTCGCCGAACTTGCGGAGCTGGCGGCGGCGGGCGACCTGGTGCTGCCGGTCAGCTCCGCGCATGCGCTGACGGCCGCCGCCGAGGCGCATCGCGAGGTCGAGGGCGGCCATGTGCGCGGCAAGGTGGTGCTCACCGTCGGCTGACCGCTCCCGCGTCCTCACCCGCCGTGCCGTCGCCGCTCCGCGAACTCCCGCGCACGGGCCAGCACTTGGCGGCTGCTGGTGCTCAGCGCCCGGCGGGTGAAGGCACCGGCCTCCGCCACATCGGGGACGCCGCCCTGGGCCAGGACCACGGTGTGCCGGGAGGAGACGAGCGTCCCGTCCCCGTCCGCCGTCACGGTGTAGCAGCCGGTGTGCACCGCGGCGAGCGGCGGGATCAGCAGATGCCGGTACGCGATCCGCTCGGGCGGGAAGCACACGCGGACGACCTTGGAGGGGTGGTCCACCCCGCGTTCGGTGTGCGTGACCCAGTCCAGCAACTGCACGTTCTCGCCGCCGTCGCGCGCGTCCACGGACACGATGTGCGGGATGCGGCCGGGCCAGGCCGCCGCGTCCGCCAGGAACTCGTACACGTCCGCGACCGAGCCGTCGATCCGCGCGGTGTCCTCGATCTCGACGACCAGCCGCTCGTCGGCGGCCTCCCGCTCGGCCGCCTCCTTGAACGCGGCCAGCTCGGCGGTGCTGTTGCGGTCCAGGGTGTCGGCGATGAACTCCAGGACTGCCGCCTCGTCCGAGGCCGGCCGGCAGTCGTGCAGCAGCCGCACCCGGCAGGTGCGCTCCGACAGCGGTTCCACGATCCAGGAGCCGCCCATGTCCGCCACCGGCGCCTGGGTCGTCTCCTGCCGGTAGTCGACCCGCAGTTCCCCGGGGCGCAGGGTTCGCAGGGCCACCCACGGGAAGACCCGGTCGCCCGAGATCAGCCAGACACCGACGCGTTCGCGGGTGCCGTCGCCGGAGAACCGCTCCATGTGCGCGATGTTCGGGAAGAGCCGCGGCCAGTGGGCGACGTCGGCGAGCAGCCGGTACACCAGAGCGGCCGGCGCGGCGACCTCGGCCCGGTGCTCCACCTCGTGCACCTCGCCGGGTGCCGTTCCTGCGGGCGCGCTCATGAGGGTGCTCCCTTCCCGGCGGCCGCGGCGCCGGCGTCCAGGCTCGCGGTGAAACGCCGGCAGGCGTCGTAGTCGGGCAACAGCCCTTCCTCGGCGAGCTGTTTGAGGGTGGGCGCGCCCGCGTCGCGCTCGGACAGCAGTGGCTCGCCGAGCGCCGGCCAGTCGATGTCCAGGTCGGGGTCCATGGGGTGCACGGCCCGTTCCCGCTCGGGGGCGTAGACCGACGAGCAGAGGTAGGCGACGGTGGCCGAGTCGGTCAGCGCGCAGTAGCCGTGCCCCAGGCCCTCCGCGATGTACACCGCCTTGCGGGTGTCCCCGTCCAGCCGTACCGCCTCCCAGCGCCCGAACGTCGGGGAGCCCTCCCGCATGTCGACGATCACGTCGAGGACCGCACCGGCCGGGCAGGTCACGAACTTGGCCTGGCCGGGCGGCACATCGGCGAAGTGGATCCCGCGCACCACACCGAGCGAGGAGACCGCGAGGTTCGCCTGCCGCAGCTCCAGCGGATGCCCGACCGCCTCGGCGAGCCGGTCGAAGCGGTACCACTCCATGAAGCGGCCCCGGGCGTCCTGGTGCTGCTGGGGAGTCACCTCCCACAGCCCCTCGATCGACAGAGCTCTGATCTGCACGGTGCCTCCTAGAGGTCGGCTGCGGCAGTCGGAGTCGCGCTGAACGCCCCGCTGGGCTGCAGGAGTTCGAGCAGGTACGTGCCGTATCCGCTCGGCAGGAGCGGCTCGGCGAGCTGTGCGAGCCGGTCGTCGTCGATGAGTCCGGCGCGCCAGGCGGCCTCCTCCACACAGCCGATCATCAGCCGTTGCCGCGCCTCCAGGACCCGGACGAACTCGCCGGCCTGCATGAGCGAGGTGAAGGTGCCGGTGTCGAGCCAGGCCGTGCCCCGCTCCAGCACGGTGACGTGCAGCTGCCCGCGCCGGATGTACTCCGCGTTCACGTCGGAGATCTCCAGCTCACCCCGGGCGGAGGGGCGCAGCGCGCGGGCGATGCCGAGGACGTCGTTGTCGTAGAAGTACAGGCCCGGCACCGCGTAGGGGGACTTGGGGACGGCCGGCTTCTCCTCGATCGACGTCGCCCTGCCCCGGTCGTCGAACTCGATCACGCCGTAGGCGGTGGGGTCCTTCACCTGGTGGGCGAAGACATGGCCGCCCGTGATGTCCCGCCTGGCGCGCAACTGGGTGCCCAGCCCGACGCCGTGGAAGATGTTGTCGCCCAGGATCAGCGCGACCGGATCGTCGCCGATGAACCCGGCCCCGATCAGAAAGGCCTGCGCGATCCCCTCGGGGCGGTCCTGAGTGGCGTACTCCAGCCGGAGCCCCCATTGCGAGCCATCGCCCAGAAGCCGCTGGAACTGTTCCTTCTCATGGGGCGTCGTGATGATCAGGATGTCCTGGACACCCGCATTGATGAGGGTGGTCAACGGGTAATAGATCATCGGTTTGTTGAACACTGGCATGAGCTGCTTGGAAACCGCCTGGGTGAGGGGCCGTAAACGCGACCCCGTGCCACCGGCGAGAAGTATGCCGCGCATATCCGGCAGCATAGGCACAGGGAACTCCCGCAGTACACACGGAAACAGCCGAGATCCAGTGCTGTCCGAGCGCAGCACCACCGCACATCGAGTACCGGACCCCAGTCTCCGGACATGAGGATTCTCGTGACCGGCGGCGCCGGTTTCATCGGCTCCCATTTCGTGCGCAATTTACTCTCCGGACGATATCCGAAGATCCCGGATCCGAAAGTCACCGTACTGGACGCGCTCACCTACTCGGGCACGCTCACCAATCTGCGGGCGGTGGCGGAGCATCCCGGATTCACCTTCGTCCAGGGGGACATCCGGGACGTGGAACTGGTCCACTCGGTCCTGCCCGGCCATGACGCGGTGGTGCACTTCGCCGCCGAGTCCCACGTCGACCGCTCGATCCACGGGGCGCTGCCCTTCGTCACGACCAACGTCACCGGCACGGCCGTCCTGCTCGACGCCGCGCGCGCCCACCGGCTCGGCCGCTTCGTGCACGTCTCCACCGACGAGGTGTACGGCTCTATCCCGGCCGGGTCCTGGCGCGAGGACCAGCCGCTCGCGCCCAACTCGCCCTACGCCGCGAGCAAGGCCGGCTCCGATCTGCTGGCCCTCGCCCATCACCGCACCCACGGGCTGGACGTGGTGGTGACCCGGTGCTCCAACAACTACGGGCCGCACCAGTTCCCGGAGAAGGTCATCCCCCTGTTCGTGACCCGGCTGCTGGCCGGACAGGACGTTCCGCTCTACGGCGACGGCGGCAACGTACGCGACTGGCTGCACGTCGACGACCACTGCGCCGGTATCGAGCTGGTGCTGCGCGGCGGCCGCGCGGGGGAGGTCTACCACATCGGCGGCGGCACCGAGCTGACCAACCGTGAGCTGACCGGCCTGCTGCTGGAGGCCTGTGGCGCGGGCTGGGAGCGGGTGCGCCCGGTCGAGGACCGCAAAGGGCACGACCGCCGGTACTCACTGGCCATCGACAAGATCCGCCACGAGCTGGGCTACCGGCCCGCGATCCCCTTCGAGCGGGGACTGGCCGCCACCGTGGCCTGGTACCGGGACAATCCGTCCTGGTGGGAGCCGCTGCTCGACCGCGCGGCGCTCGGCGTGTGAGCGGACCGTCGGGCACGGCCGTGCCGTCCCGGGCAAACCCGCCCCGGGACGGCACCGCCTTGTTCAGGCGGCCTGGAGCGAGGACAGCCCGGGCAGCACCTTCTCGGCCAGCAGACGCAGCGTGCCGGCCGCGTCCTCGTAGGACAGATGGCCCGAGTGGACGCCCAGGCTGAGGGTGATGTCGTCGCCGTACCACCCGGCGATGGTCTCCAGCTGGCCCCGCACCGCGTCCGGCGTGCCGACCAGCAGCTTGTTCGCGTCCACCTTGGCCTCGAAGTCCGAGCCCCGGGACAGCTTCTCGGCGAGCTTGCCGTAACCGGGATACGCCGTGCTCGACACCTTCCGCCAGGACTCGACCGCGGCCCGGAACGACACCGTGTTGGCCTCGTCGTCCGCCCGCCCCGCCGCGCGCGCCCGCTCCGCGTCCTCGCTCACCACGGTCGGATAGCTGAGGTGGATGCGCGGTGCGCCGGTCCCCGCCCACTCCGCGCGGAAGAGCCGCAGCCGCTCCTCGAGTCCCTCCCGGGACATGGCGTTGGGGACCGTCTGGAGATGGTGGCCGCGGCGGGCGGCGTCGGCGACGGAGTCCAGGCTCTGCGCGGTGGTCACGAACACCGGCGGGTGCGGCTGCTGCACCGGCCGCGGCAGCAGGGTCACGGGGCCGAACCGGTGGAACTCCCCGTCCCACACCACGTTCTCCTCCGACCACAGCTTCTGAATGGCCGCCACGTTCTCGGTGAAGCGCCTGCGGCTTTCGTCGATCGGAATGCCGAACGCCTCGAACTCGTCGGGCAGAAAAGCCCGGCCGAAAGCCGCGTCGAGACGTCCCTGGGAGAGGTTGTCCAGCATGGCGAGTTTCCCGGCCAGTTTCACCGGGTGCTGGAACGCCGGAATGGTGGCGCTGGTGCCGAGCCGGATACGCCGGGTCCGGCCCGCCGCCGCGGCGAGGAATGTGGTGGCGTCGGGGCTGTATCCGCCGTAGGTGAAGAAGTAGTGCTCGACTATCTTGACGTGGTCGTAGCCCAGTTCCTCCGCCAGGTCGACGAGCCGCAGGCATTCGTCGAAATACTGGTCGGCCGGCCTGTCGGCCGGACCCACCGTGGGAAAGAAGACGATTCCGATACGCAAGGTCCACTCCTGTCGCATGGGACCGGCCGGGGCGGGGCCGGGGCCGGATTCAGTGCTCTAAGGCGTCGATGCCGATGTGCCGGTGGCGGATGAACCACTGGCCGCCCTCCCGTACCAGCACGTCCCGGCAGACCACGTGCGCGAAGATGTCCGGCCGCTGTCCACGCGGCGCCCGCATCGCCAGCGAGTAGTACTGGGCGCGCAGCGTGCCGTCCGGCAACGGGGTGACCATCAGGTTGCTCATCCAGTGCCGCATGACGACGCCCGCCTCGGCGAGTTCCGCCGCGCGCCGGGTGATCGAGGCCCGGATGGCCTCCCGGCCGCGGAGCACGTCGGTGCGTCCCGGTTCCTCGAACACCGCATCCTCGGTGTAGGCGTCGGCCCAGGCGTCCGGCTCGCGGTCGTCCATCAGCGCCATGTGCCAGGCGTAGAACTGGGTGATCTCCGCGTAGAGGCCGGGGTCGGCGAACGGACGGGCCGACGACCCGGTCGGGGGCGGGGCGGTCTCTGAGTGCAACTCGGTCACCCTTTCTCGGTGTGGGAGGGGGCCGGGGTGCCGCTTCACGCGGTCCCCAGCAGCCGGCCGCCGTGGGCGTGGCCCGCGGTGTCCAGGCGCAGGGCGGCGTGGCTCGCCACGCAGTGCACATCGCGCCAGACGCGCTGGAGCGGGTCGTCCTGCGCCTGCGCGCCGGAGCCGGCCGAGCGGAAGAGGCGTTCCACCGCGTCGACGAGGTGGTCCGCGGCGAGCGCGCAGTCCCGCGGCGCCCTGGTCCGCTCGTCCTCGCCGAAGCAGCCCTCGTCGGCCGTGCGCGCCACCCGGCGCAGCAGCAGGGCCGCGCCCTCGATGTCGCCCTCGGCGCGGGCCAGTACGCCCTGCGCCGCAGGTCCGGGCCGGGCCGACGCCCGTGCCGACCAGGCCCGCACGGCCGCGCGCGCCGCGCCGAGCGCCGGGGCGGCGAACAGCGGTCCGCTGACCGCCCGCAGCGGGGCGGTGTGGCACCGCGCGGCGGAGCCGACGGCACGGCCCTGCCAGATGTCGTCGCGCGGGACGGAGCGGTGCGCGGGGACGAAGACCTCGTCCGCGATCAGCGTGTTGCTGCCCGTCGCCCGCATGCCGACGTTGAACCAGGTGTCCGCGACCCGGTAGTCGCGGCGCGGCACGGCGAGGAACAGGGCGGTCTCCCGCTCGCCGGCGGGGGCCAGTGCGCACACCAGGGTCCAGTCGGCGAAGTCCACGCCGCTGACCAGCGGCCACTGTCCGGTGAGGCGCCAGCCGCCGGGGACGGCGGTCGCCCGTCCGGTGGGGTTGAGCGCTCCCACGACGAGCGTGTCGGCGCCGCCGGACCAGAGTTCGCTCTGTCCTTCCTCGGGCAGACAGGCGCCCATCCGGGCGGCGCCGGAGGTGACGGTGGCGATCCAGGCGGCCGAGGTGCAGCCCTCGCCCACCAGGGCCACGGTGTCCAGCAGTTCCTCGAAACCACCGGCCCGCCCGCCCCAGCGGACCGGCACGAAGTGCCGCGCGAAACCCGCCGCGACCAGGGCGTCCACCACCTCGCCGGGCAGCCGCCGGGCGAGATCGGCGTCGGTCGCGTGCTGGGCGGCGAGGTCGGCGGCCTTGCGCACGTCGCCGGACGGGCCGGTGGGGCTGGGTAACGAGCCGGACATGGGCGCTGCCTCCTCGCCACGGGACGTTGGCGTGCCGCCACTCAACCTGGTCGAACGGTCTTGAGGAGGGTTGGGGGATGCCTGGAGACCCGGTGGATCGGCTGCCGGTGAGACCGGGCCGTCACTTCCCGTGCGCCTCAACTCCACTGTGTTTCAAGTCAGTTGAACGGGCAATGATCCATATCCCGAACGCGGTCCGGGGTCCCGGGCGAGGGCCGTCGCCCGCGCTGCAGCGCGGCTCAGCAGGTTCTTGAACCCCTCCGGCCCCCCGGTGGAGATCGAAGACGGCCTCAATCGCGGCGAAGTCGCGAGTTTCGGCGCTCCGTTCGGATCCGGACGGCCGGACTCCGAGCGATACTTGCCAAGTTCAGCACGGGTGCGGTCAGGAATCGAGGACAGGATCCGACCGGATCGGTTCCTCAACACGTCATGAATTACCCGTACCGCGACGGCATCTTCCCTCGTTATGATGCGGTCTCAGACGGCCGACACCCGTCTGGGTGTCGAGGTGAGGTCATGCGTTTCTCGAGCATCGGCCGTTAGCTTCGCGCCATTGAGTCGAACGGGGGCGGTTCGAAATGGGTGGTTTTCTTGGCGCATTACGGCGTCGCCTGGAGGCGGCGGATCCCAGCCGCGAGGCCTTCAGCTTCGTCGGCGCCGAGCCGCCCGCCCACCGTGGGCCGGGATCACCGGCCCGGACTCTGACCTACGGTGAACTCGACCGCCAGGCACGGCAGTTGGCGGCCTGGGTCCAGTCGCGGGGCGGGGCGGGACAGCGCGTCCTGCTGCCGCACAGCGAGGGCCCGCTGCAGATCGCCGCGCTGCTCGGCTGTTTCTACGCCGGAGCCACCGCGGTGCCCTGTCCGTCCCCGCTGGACGGCGGGCGCAATGTGCGCCGGCTGACAGCCGTCGCCAAGGACGCCGACGTGGGCCTGGCCCTCGCCGACTCCGCGGTGGCGGCGGAGCTGTCCCGGCTCTTCGCGGGCAGCGACCTGGTCTGCCTCGCGGCGGACCGGGCGGCCCTGCCGGACCCCGAGGACTGGCGGCCGACGGTGTCGTCCGACGACGACATCGCCCTCATCCAGTACACGTCCGGGTCCGTGACCCAGGTGAAGGGCGTCGTGATCAGCCAGCGGAACCTGCTGGCCGGACAGGAGGCCATCGCCCGGGCGCTCGGCACGGACGAGCACGCGGTGATCGGCGGCTGGCTGCCGCCGTACCACGACATGGGCCTGGTGGGGCAGTTGCTGCACCCGCTCCACGTCGGCGCCCGAGGCGTGCTCATGCCCGCCACCACCTTCGCCGCACGGCCGCTCAGCTGGCTGCGGATGATCCAGACGTACGGCATCACCCTGTCCGGCGGCCCCGACTACGCGTACGACATGTGTGTGCGGGCGGCGACGGACGAGGAGGTCGCACGGCTCGACCTGTCCTCCTGGCAGGTCGCCGTCAACGGCGCCGAGCCCGTGCGGGAGGCCACCATGGCCGCCTTCGGGGAACGGTTCGCCCCGGCCGGGTTCCGGCCCCAGGCGTTCTACCCGGCGTACGGGCTCGCCGAGGCGACCCTGCTGGTGTCGGGCGGCATCCCGGGACGGCGTCCGGTGGAGCGCGCGGTGGATCCCGCCGCGCTCGCCGCCGGCCGGATGGCCGCACCGGTGAACGGCTCCCGCAGCCGGACCCTGGTCGGGGTCGGACGGCCGCGCGGGGTGGAGATACGGATCGTCGACCCGGAGACCCGGCAGGTACTGGAGCCGGGGCGGGTGGGCGAGATCTGGGTCCGCGGCGAGAGCGTCGCGCCGGGCTACTGGCGGCGCCGAGCCGAGACCGAGGAGAGTTTCGGGGCGGTCACGTCCGCTCATGACGGATCGTTTTTGCGTAGCGGCGACCTGGGAGCCGTGGACGAACACGGCGAGCTGTTCGTGATCGGACGGCTCAAGGAAGGCGTCGTCGTCAACGGGGTGGATGTCGCGCCGGAGGACATCGAGACCTCGGTCCAGGGCCTGCACCCCTTGTTCGGGGTGACCGCGGCCGTCACCACGGGGCCGGAACGCGACCGGCTCATCGTGATCCAGGAGGTGCGCGAGAACGGCGTCCTCGACGGCGAACTGCCGTCGCTCGCCGAGTCCGTACAGACCCATCTCGACGGGGAGTTCGGCATCCCCGACGCGGTGATCCTGCTCGTCCGGCCGGGCGTGGTACGGCGTACCACCAGTGGGAAGCTCCAGCGCTCGGCCATGCGCGGGCTGCTGCGGAGCGGCGGAATCCGGCCGCTGTATCCGCGCGTACCGGCGTTCCAGGCCGACTTGAGTCCGAGTTGAGTCCTTCTCCAGACGCTCACCGGACCATCACGTAACCATCACATCACCGAGCGAATCCATGCTGCGGAACCTCAGCAGCGGAGTGCAGGCTACAGAGAGGATGCCGATGGACATCGAAGTGCTCGGCGCATGCAGATTGATGCAGACCGGCAAGTCTGTGGTGCCTTCCGCGGTCAAGCCACGCAAGGTTCTCGCGGTACTGGCCCTCAACCCTGACCGTCCCGTCTCCGTAGGGATGCTGGTGGAGGAGGTCTGGGGCGAGACCCCACCACCCAGCGTCGCAACAACCCTGCAGACGTACATACTTCAACTTCGGAACCTTATCACCTCCGCCATCGGAGGCCCATCGCTGGACATGCCGCTGGGCGCGAAGAGCGTCCTCGTGACCCAGCCCGGCGGCTATCTGCTCGACACCCAGGGCGGTTCCGTCGACGTCCGGGAGTACGAGCGGCTCTCCGGCGGCGGTCACCGGGCCCTGGAGAAGGGGGACTACGAGGCGGCGGCGGACCTGTTCCGCAAGGCCCTGTCGCTGTGGCGCGGGCCGGCCCTCGCCGACGTGGAGTGCGGGCGGGTGCTGGACGTCGAGGTGACCCGCCTGGAGGAGTCCCGGATGGGCATCCTGTGCCGCCGCATCGAGGCGGACCTGCTGCTCGGGCGCCACCACGAGATCATCGGCGAGCTGTTCGGGCTCGCGGCACGGCACCCGCTGCACGAGGGCATCCATCTCCAGCTGATGCTCGCGCTGTACCGGGCCGGGCGGCGCACCACCGCGCTGGAGGTCTACCAGCGGCTGCGGGACGTGCTCGCCGGGGAGCTCGGGCTCGACCCGAGCTACGAACTGCAGTCGCTCCAGGGGGCGTTGCTCGACTCCTCCTCCGAACTACGGCTGGACCAGCCGCTCTCGCTCTTCCGGGTGCGGGCGCCGGGCCGGTACTGACGTACCGGTGCCGCCGGTCGCGTTGCTCCTGCCCGGTGCGGGAGCTCAGTACCCCGCCATGGCCTACGGCCTGTACCGGTACGAGCCCGCCTTCACCACGGCGATGGACACCGTGTTGGAACTGCTGGGCCCGGCCGGGGAACGGTTGTACCGACTGTGGTCCTCCGGTGAGCGGCTGCGCACCGTGGCCGAGGTGCATCCGCTGCTGTTCGCGGTCTGCCACGCGCTCAGCGAGACGGTGCGGGACCGAGGCCTGCGCCCCGGCGCGGTCCTCGGTCAGAGTGTCGGCGAGCTGGTGGCCGCCGTCCAGACCGGCGTGCTGCCGCTGACGGACGCGGTACGCCTGGTCGCCGTGCAGGCGGACGCGCTCGCCGGGGCACCGGCGGGCGGAGCGCTCGCGGTCGCCGCCGCACCGCCCGCGGTGGCGCCCTTCCTGCGGGGCGGCACGGTGGTGGCCGCGTCCAACGGGCCCGGGCAGACCCTGGTGTCCGGCTCGGAGTTCGGGCTGGCGGCCACGCGACGGGCACTGGAGGTCGCCGGGCTGACCTGGATGCGGGTGCAGGTGCCCGCGGGGCTGCACGGACCGCTGGTGGCTCAGGCGTGCCGGGAGACGTTGCCGGCGTTCCAGGCCTCCGTGTACGCGGCTCCGCACACGCCCCTGCTGTCCGGGAGCGCGGGCGGCCTGCCCGGCAACGAGCGGGCGGTCGATCCCGAGTTCTGGGCCCTGCAGCCGTCCCAGCCGGTGCTGCTGGACGCGGCGCTCGGCCAACTCACCTCGACCGGCGCGCTGTTGTGCGCTGAGGTGGGTCCCGGCCATGGGCTCGCGGTACAGGCCCGGCGGCACGGTCACCGGGCGGTGTCGCTGCTCGACGGGCGGGTCGGGGCGCCGCACGAGGAGCGGGAGCGGTTGCGGCAGGCGCTGGACTGTCTGGCGCTCGGGGATCCCGAGGAGCGGTCGGGCCCGCCGACGGACGCGAGGGTGGCGTGGTTACGGACGCCCCCCGAATCGCAACCGGAATCGGGAACCTGAACTGGGCATATGCCGCCCCGCGCGCCTGCGGGGCGGTCCACCAGGGCTTGAGCGGTGCGGCGGACGCTTGGTCCGTTCTCGTGCGGGTGGTTGTGGTAGCCGGACGTACGGGGACTGACCGGACCCTACGGACCGCGAGGAGTGACACCCGGTGGAGCGATCTGTGCGTGCGACCACGGCCGAGGCGCGGCTCCGGAGCCGCACGGACGAACTGGAGCGCACGCTGGCTCCCTTGGGGACGGCCGCGCTCGGCGGCGAGGCGCTCGCCCGGGCCGAACGGATGCTGGACGACTGCGAGTTCGGCGCGGAGTTCGTGCCGGTGGAGTCCGGCGGCCGGCTGGAGCGGATCGACGGGCTCGGCCGGGTGGTGCGGCCCGCGTGCAGGCGCGATCTCTCGCTCGGCTTCGGCTACGGGCTCAACTGCTACTTCGCCTCCACCCCCGTGTGGGCCGCCGGTGACCTGGCGCAGCGTGAATGGACCGCCGCCCTGTTGCTCGGCGGGGGCAGGATCGCCGTTGCCCGGCCCGCCGTGGCACACGCCAACGACTTCGTGCGCGACGAGTTCGCGCTCGTCACCAGGAAAGGCCGGCGACGCCTGGACGGCGCCAAGACCGCCGTACTCAACTACTCCCGCGCCCGCGGTCTCACCGTCATCGCCGGCACCGGGGACGGCAGCCACGAGGCGCTGCTGATCGACCGCGAGATCCTGCCCGCGGGCGCCCTGCGCACCCGGTACCGGTACCGCACCGTCGGGCTGGACGGCTGCGAGTTCGGCGGCCTGGAGTTCACCGACTGCCCGGTGCCGGAGGAGGCCGTGATCGGTGAGCCCGGCCAGGGCATGGCGCTGGCCGTCCGCTGCTCGGTCGTCACCCGCGCCCTGCTGCCCTCGGTGCTCATCGCCGCCGCCGACACCGTGCTGCGCACGGCCATCCGGTTCGCCGTGGAGAACCGCGGCGACGACCCCTACGGCCCGCTCAAGTCGACGTACGGGCGCGAGGTGCTGACCGGCGCCCTGCTGGACCTGCTGATCAGCGACAGCATCGCCCTGGCGGCCGCCCGCGGCATCCATCTGCTGCCCGACCGGGTGAGCGCCTGCGCCGCGGCCGCCGCCTACACCGTGCCCAAGCTGCTGCAGGACTCCGCGCACGATCTGTCCACGGTGCTGGGCGAGGCCTACTTCGACGGCAAGGGCCCCTACGGCGCCTTCGGCCGCATGGCGCGCGACCTGCCGCTGCTGGCCCAGGGCCACGCGGGCACCGCCGCCCGCCAGGCGATGCTGGTCGCCCAGCTCCCGCACCTGGCCCGCACCTCCTGGCTGGTGGACGACGAACCGCCGGCCGCGCTGCTGCGGCCCTGGGAGGACCTGCCGCCCGCCGATCTCGGCATCCTGGCACCCGCGGGCATCGCCGACCCCATCGTCCCGGTCCTGAGCGCCTGCGCCGGCCTCGGCGACGAGCTCGGCGAGCTGGTCACCGCCTTCCTCGGCGAACTCCGCAAGCTGCGCGGGCGGTTCGCCAGGATGACCCCCGGCGAAGGACTCTCCACGCCGGACACCCTGGCCCTCACCGACCGGTACGCCCTGGTCTGCGCCGCGGCGGCGAGCCTCGGCGTCTGGCGGGAGCACCGCGACGCCCGCCCCGGGACCTTCCTCGCGGACCCGGCGTGGATCACCGGCGCACTGCACCGGCTGGGCGCCCTGCTGGGGCTCGACATCCCCAAGGCTCCTCAGGAGGCCGTCGAACGGCGTCTCTTCGAGGCCGTCCTCGAACGCTACGAGCTCAAGCGCTCCTACGACCTGTACGAGACGAACCTCGCAGAGTCCTGACCGGAAGGAAACCGCCCATGCGCGCACACGCCGACGACACACACGCCGACGACACGTCCGGCGATCTGATCTCCGCGGTGGTCCAGGCGGTGCGGCGGGTGATCGACGATCCGGTGGCCGAGGTCGGCACGGACTCCCTGCTGAGGGAGGACCTGGGCTTCGACTCGGTCCTCATCATGCAGCTGAAGTACCGCGTCGAACAGGCGGTCCCGGAGCTCGGCGAACTCTCCCTGCCCGACATGGTCGACAGCATGACGTCCGTGGGCTCCCTGGTCGGCTACCTGCGCGACCGCCTGGTGAAGGCGGCCGTCTGATGGCCCCTCCCAGCGCCGGAGCCCCCGTGCTCGTGACCGGTCCCGACGGCCAGTGGGACGACGTGCTCGGCCCCCTGGCCACCCGCGGCACCGTGGTGACCTACGGCAGGGTCGCCGACTGGCTTCCCGAGGAAACTGGAGAAAGGGTTCTGCGCCCGCTGCTCGGCCCCCGCGACTGGGGCCGCTTCCAACGGCTGAGCCACCGCCGGGTGCGGGAGGGCTTCCTCGCCTCCCGGCTGCTGCTCAAGCACACCGCGGCCCGGGTGCTGGCCAGCAGCCCCGAGGCGGTGGACCTGGCGTACAAGCCGGGCGGCCGGCCGTACTTGCGCGGCTGCGACCAGATCGACATCAGCCTCAGCCACACCGAGGAGGTCATGGTCGTCGGGGTCACCCGGCGCGGCCTGCTCGGCGTGGACGTGGAGCGCGCCGAGCGCCCCATGGTGGGCACCGGTGTGGAGTTCCAGGCGTGCACGCCGCACGAGCGCGAGCTGCTGGAATCGCTGCCCGAACAGACCCGCAACAGCGCCCTGGTCCGGCTGTGGACGCTCAAGGAGGCGTACAGCAAGGCCATCGGCCAGGGGCTGCGCTTCCGGTTCACCGAGTTCGGCTTCACGCTCGACGACGCGCGCATCAGCCTCCAGCGGCCGGACGGCTCCCCGGGCACCGGCCCGGAGTGGAGCTTCGGCACCTACGCCCTGGAGTCCGACTACGTGGTGAGCGCCGCCCTGCGCGACGAGGGCTTCGGCGCCGCGGCCGACACGGCCGTCGACACCACGCTGGACCAGAGCCTGCTCGGCGTGCTGCTCGGCCGGCTCTGAACCGTCGGCCCCCGCGCGCCGCCCTCTTCTTCCGTCCCTTCTTCTCCCGACACCTGTTCCCCCACTCAAGGAGGCACCCATGGCCATGTCCGAATCCCCCGACCGCTTCACCCTCGCCGATCTGATCCGGCTGCTCAGCGAGAGCGCCGGCGTCCCCGAGGGCATCGACCTGGAGGCCGAGGACGTCGTCGACACGCCCTTCTACCGGCTCGGCTACGACTCGCTGGCCCTGCTCCAGGTCACCGGCCGGCTCAAGCGGGAGTACGGCCTGATGCTGCCCGACACGATCGTCGCCGACGCCCCGACCCCCCGGGCCCTGCTCACCGTCATCGCGCACGCGCGTGCCGCCTGACGTCCCGCGCGGCTCGCGCCGAAAACGGTGCCGGCCGCGTACCTTCCCGGATTTCTCCGGAGAAGGTACGCGGCCGGTTGTGCGCTCCAGCTCCTTGCTCCCCCGGCTGGGGGAGGGCCGGGTGGATCAGAAGCTGGGCGCGGCGGTGGGGGACCTCAGCTGACCCAGGTACGGGTGCCACAGGTGGGTCGGGTCGCTCTCGACCGCCTCGATGATCTCCCACATCGCGGAGAGCGCCTTCGGCTCCTCGTCGTCGTAGACGTCGCCCTGGAGCATCTTGAGGATGTCCAGCCGGTAGCGGTCGTCCTGGACGAAGGCGGTGAACAGGATGTTGAGGCGGTAGTAGGCCTCGATGAAGCGGTGCCAGTAGCCCACCGCCTTGCGGAGCTTGCCCTCGTAGGCGGCGAAGCGCTCGTGCTTGAAGTCCCCGGCCTCGTGGGCGGCGATGATGTCCTTCGCCGCGAGCCGGGCGCTGTTGAGCGCGACGGAGACGCCGGAGGAGAAGATCGGGTCGACGAAGCGGGCCGCGTCCCCGATGAGGACGTAGTTGTCGCCGGCGATCTGCTTCATGCCGTAGCTGTAGTCGCCCTCGGTCTTCATGGGCTTGACCTGCTCGCAGTTCTTCAGCACGTCGAGCAGCTCGGGGCGGGAGGCCACGGTCTCCCAGAAGTACTTCTCGCGGTCGCCGCCGTACTCCTGGAACCGCTTCTTCTGGCTGACGACACCGATCGAGGTGATGGTGTCGGTGATCGGGATCTGCCACACCCAGGTGTCGATCACCGGGAGGAAGTGGATGAAGATGTAGTCGGCCTGGTCCTTGTTGACGGCGAGGGCCTTGCGGTCCAGGCCGTCGAACCACGTGTGCACGGCGTACTGGTTGAAGACCGGGTCCGGGATCTTGGTCTTGAGCTGGTTGCCCAGACGGGTCTGCCGGCCACTGGCGTCGACGACCATCTTGACCGGGATGTGCGTCGACGAGGAGCCGACCTTCACCTCCACGACCGGCAGTTCGCCGTCGAAGTCGACCTTGCCGACCCGGACGCCCTGGAAGACCTTGGCGCCCAGCTCCTCGGCGTGCTTGAGGAGGATGTGGTCGAACTTGCTGCGGTCGACGTGGAAGGTGTGGTCCCGGTCCACGCCGTCCTGGTCACGCTCGCTGAACAGGACCTCGGCGGCGCGGAAGTCGTGGTTCAGGCCGCGGAAACCGTTGTGGTTGATGTCGCGTTCCTCGGCGGAGGTCCAGGCGGCACCGAACTTCTTCGGGAAGCCGGCGGCCTCGACCTTGTCCATGGCCCCGATCTCCAGGAGCACCGGGGTGGTGGCCGGGACCAGGGACTCGCCGACGTGCTCACGAGGAAAGTTCTCCGCCTCGAACACGGCCACGGACAGACCGGCCTTGGCCAGGTACGAGGCCACGGTCGATCCCGCGGGGCCGCCGCCGATGACTGCGACGTCGAATTGTGCGTCCACGATGCTCTCTCTTCCTTCGGTCGGTTCAGGCAGCGGGCTGCGGGGCCAGGGAGTGGACCATGTCCGTGATGGCCGCCAGGTTCGCGAAGTTCCGGCCGGTGATGTGGGTCGGGGGCACGACGACCCCCAGCTCGGTGCGGATGAACGAGAGCAGCAGGGAGGTGTTCATGGAGGTGAGGACGCTCCACTCCAGCAGCGGGGTCTCGTCCGTCAGCTCCGAAACCTCGCTCTCGCCGAGGAACTGCTGCTCGATGTACTCGCTGATCCTCTGACGGATCTCTTCATGGGACAGCGCCGCCACTGGGGCCTCCTGTTGGTCTCGGGCTTCGGCGTGGGGGGAGAGCCGTACAGCCGGTGATGCTGGGTGTTCGCGGTTGAGGTTCACTCGGCAACCGCTCGGGCGACCGCCCCACGGGCCGCCGGAACACGGTTCGCGGTGGCCGCGAACCGGGTCAGCCGGGCGCTCAGCGCGGCCCTGAACTCCGGTTCCTGGAGGAAGAAGTGACCGCCGGAGACCAGCGTCAGATCGAAGACCCCGGTGGTGATCCGCGACCACGCGGCCATCGACGAGGCATCGGTCAGGACGTCCTTGCGCCCGGCGAACGCGGTCACCGGAACGGTCAGCCGGGGGCCCGGGGCATGGGCGTAGGTCTCGACGACCTTCAGGTCGGTGCGGATGGCCGGCAGATAGAACTTCAGCAGCTCCGGCTCGGCGAGCAGCGCCTCGGGCAGCCCGCCGATCCGCTGCAGCCCCTGGACGAAGCCGTCGTCGGGCAGATGGGCGAAGGGGCGGTGCGACAGCGGCTCGGTCGGTCCGTTGCGCCCGGAGACCAGCAGCAGCTCCGGCGGGGTGCCCCGGGCGGTCAGCGCCCGGGCGGTCTCGTAGCCGACGAGCGAGCCGAAGCTGTGCCCGAACAGTGCGTACGGCTCGTGCCGGCGCTCGCCGATCAGCCGTACCGCCTCCTCGGTCAGCGCGGACAGGCCGTGCAGCAGGGGTTCGCGTACCCGGGTTCCGTGCCCGGGCAGTTCGAGGGGGACCACGGTGACGTGGTCGGGCAGATCGGCGGCGAGCCGGAGGTACGGATGCGCGCTGCCGCCCGCGTGGGCCAGGCAGAACAGGGGGAGTCGGTGGTCGGTGGCCAAGGGAGGGTTTCCTTCCGCGCTCTGAGAAACCGGCGGGACTTGTTCGACGGGGATCGCACCAGCCGCCGCTCAAGCCGCCGTCGACACGGCTTCGAGAGGTGTGGGGCCTGCGGGCGCCCTCGGCAAGAGCGAGGACCGGCCACTCCCGCGCACTCTCAAGGGCGTCTTGAGTCCGTCTGCCTACCGTCGCTTTCGGCCGCACTTGAGGATGAGAGGTGCCACGGTGAGCGGACCTGCGAGGGAGATCACCCCCGAAGCGGTGGAGAACTGGCTGGTGGAGCAGATTGCACAAAGGACCCTGCTTCCACCGGCGATGGTGTCGGTCCACCTGTGCTTCGACGAGTTCGACATCGACTCCGCGGACAGCCTGGTGATCACCACGGCCCTGGCGGACTGGCTCGGCGACGAGGTTGACCCGCGTGCACTGGTACGTCATCCGACGATCCGGTCGCTCGCCGGATACCTGGCCGGTCGACGGAGCCAGGTCACAACGGGAGGTACACCGGTCCATGGCTGAGAACCGACGGTACGAGCCGCGCCCCGACGACATCGCAGTCGTCGGGGCCGGTTGCCGCTTCCCCGGCGGCGTACGCGACCTCGACGGGCTGTGGCGGGTGCTGATGGACGGCGTGGACGTCATCACGCCGGTACCCGCCGACCGCTGGAGCGACGACTTCCACCACCCCGACCGGCACAACCCCGGCACCACCTACTGCCGGGAGGGCGGCTTCCTCGACGAGATCGACCGGTTCGACGCCGACTACTTCGGCGTCTCCCCGCGCGAGGCCCGCGGCATGGACCCCCAGCAGCGGCTGCTGCTGGAGGTGTGCTCGGAGGCCATGGAGGACGCCGGGCTGCCGCGCGGCGGCTGGGAGGGCACCCGGACCTCGGTCCACATGGGCATCCTCGGCTCCGACTACCTGCTCCTGCACGCCCGGACCTCCGGGATCCAGGCCATCGACCCCTACTTCGCCTCCGGCAAGGAGTTCAGCTTCGCCGCCGGACGCATCGCCTACACCTTCGGGCTGCACGGTCCCGCGATGACCGTCAACACCGCCTGCTCCTCGTCGCTGGTCGCCGTCCACCTGGCTTGCCAGGCACTGCGCAACGGCGAGGCCGACACCGCGCTCGCGGGCGGCGTGAACGTGATCGTCGCGCCCGAGCTGTCCGTCTTCATGGGCAAGGTGCAAGCGCTGTCCCCGACCGGACGGTGCCGCCCCTTCGACGCCCGCGCCGACGGCATCGTCCGCGGCGAGGGCTGCGGCGTCGTCGTCCTCAAGCGGTACGCCGACGCCGTACGCGACCACGACCGCGTCCACGGGCTGATCCGTGGCTCGGCCGTCAACCAGGACGGCCGCAGCGCCGGACTGACCGCCCCCAACGCCCTCGCGCAGCAGGCCCTGCTGCGCTCGGCGCTGGCCTCGGCGTCGGTTGCCCCCGAGGAGCCGGTGTTCGTCGAGGCGCACGGCACCGGCACCCCGCTCGGGGACCCGCTGGAGATCTCCGCGCTCACCGAGGTGCTCGGCCGCACCCGGCCGCCCGAGGAGCCCCTGCTGGTCGGCTCCCACAAGGCGCACTTCGGGCACATGGACTCCGCCGCGGGCATCGCGGGCCTGCTCAAGACGATGCTGGTGCTCCGGCACCGCACGGTCCCGGGGCAGATCCACCATGTCTATCCGGCCCCGATGATCGACTGGGAGTCCTCCGGGACGCTGGTCCCGGTCGAGCACGTCCGGCTGCCCGGCGAGGACCTGCCGCTGACCGCGGGCGTGAGCGCCTTCGGGCTCTCCGGCACCAACGCGCACATCGTGCTCGGCAGCGCCCCGCAGCCCGCGGCCACCGACCTCCCGGACGGACCGCACACCCTGCTCATCTCGGCGACCACCGCCGAGGGGCTGCGCCGGCTGGCCGCCGACTACGGCGCCCGGCTCGCCGACCCGGTCGGACCGGCCGCGGCCGCCTCCGCCGTACGGCGCACCCATCTCAAGCACCGGATCGCCGTCGTCGGCAAGGACGCGGCCGAGATCACCGCCGCGCTCGCCGACGCCGAGGGCACCCGGGCCGCCGAGAACCCGCCGAAGCTGATCCATGTCTTCTCCGGGCAGGGCTCGCAGTGGCCGCGCATGGGCCTGGACCTCGCCGAGAGCGAGCCCGTGGTCCGCGACGTCCTCGACGACTGCGACGAACTGCTGCGCGCCGAGGCCGGCTGGTCCCTGTACGACGTCCTGCGCGACGCCGACCCGGCCCGGGTCAAGGCCACGGACGTCGCCCAGCCCGCGGTGTTCGCGGTCCAGGTTGCGCTCGCCCGGCTCTGGCAGTCCTGGGGCGTGCGCCCCGACGCGGTGATCGGCCACAGCATGGGCGAGGTCGCCGCCGCGCACATGTCCGGCGCGATCGAACTCGAGGACGCCGTACGGCTCGTGGCGCACCGCGGACGGCTGATGCACCGGGCCGCCGGCACCGGCCGGATGGCCAACGTCGAACTCGGCGCCGACCAGGTCCGCGAGCGGCTCGCCGCCCGCCACCCCGAGGTCGTCGTCGCCACCGAGAACGGACCCGCCTCCGTCGTCGTCGCCGGGCCCAAGGAGGCCGTGGAGAGCGCGGTCCGCGAGCTCGCCGACGACGGCGTCAACGTGGTCGCGCTCCCGGTCGACTACGCCTTCCACTCCCCGCTGATGCAGCCTTACGCCGACGAACTCGCCGACCTGCTCAGCGACTTGACGCCGAAGGCGCCGACCGTGCCGTTCCTGTCCACGGCCCTGCCGGGCCAGGAGGTCCCGCTCGACGCGGCCTACTGGAGCGCCAACCTGCGGGAGCCGGTGCGGCTGTGGCCCGTCGTCGACACGCTGCTCGCCGAGGGCGAGACGGCGTTCGTCGAGATCGGGGCGCACCCCGTCCTCTCCCGTCCGCTCCAGGCCTCCCTCGCGCACCGCGAGCGGCGCGGACCGGTCGTCTCCTCGCTGGTCCGGGGCCAGGACGGCCCGACCATGCTGGCCCGTTCCCGGGCCAAGCTGCACGAGGCCGGCGTCGAGATCGACTGGGCGGAGGCGCACGGCGCGCCGGTGCGCCCGGTGACCCTGCCGCCGCACCGCTGGGCCGACGAGCGGTTCTGGCTGGACGGCGTGGAGCGCGGCGAACAGGGCTCGGGCCCGGCCGACTTGAACGGCCTGCGGGCCGAGGTGCGGCTGGTGGACGCGAAGGGACGCGTGGTCGCGGAGCTCGGGGCGGACGCGGGGGCCGCGACCGCGGCGCCTGCGGCTGCCGCTCCGGCCACCGTCCCGGCTGCCGCCGCTCCCGCTCCGGCCGCCGTGGCCACGCTCTCCGCGGGGGAGCCCGCCGAGGCGCCGCCGTCCGCGCCGGTCGCCCATGGCCGGGAGCACGTGGCGTCCACGGTCCACGCCCAGCTGGTCAAGGTCCTCGGCCACGGGCCGCGCAAGCGGCTGCCGCGTACCCGGGGGTTCTTCGAGCTGGGCATCGACTCGATCTCGGTCGCGGAGTTCGCCCGCCGGGTGGCGGAGGAACTGCGGGTGCCGGTGGACGGTGCGGATGCGCTGGCGCACGGCACGATTGACGGTTTTACGGACTACATCATGACGTTGGTTCCGGAGCCGGAGCGCTCCGCTGTGAGTGCCGAGTCGGGTGGTGGGGCGGCTGCTGCGCCGTCCGGGCCGGTCGCGCAGTTCCCCGCGCCCCTTGGCGGTGCTGGTGAACCCGGTGATTCCAAGGAAGCGGTGACTGTCGCCTCCGCTGCCGAGTTCTCGGGCTCGGGGTCTGCCGAGGCCGATTCTGTCGCCGTACCCGAGCCCGCCCCCGCCTTCGACGGCGACGACGCCGTCGAGCCCATCGCCGTCGTCGGTATCGGCTGCCGCCTCCCCGGCGGTGTCGGAGGGCCCGAGGACTTCTGGCGGCTGCTCGAACAGCGCGTCGACGCCAGCGGTGACGTGCCCGCCCAGCGGTGGGACGCCGCGGCCCTCGACGGCGTACCGGCCCGCGGCTCCTTCCTCGGTGAGGTCGACGGGTTCGACAACTCCTTCTTCCGGATCTCGCCCCGCGAGGCCCGCACCATGGACCCGCAGCAGCGGCTGTTCCTGGAGGTGGCCTGGGAGGCGCTGGAGGACGCCGGGGTTCGCGCCGACCGGATCGGCGGCACCCGTACCGGGGTGTTCGTCGGCCTCAACACGACCGACTACCAGCAGCTGGTGACCCGCCGCGAGGCCGACGTCGACCTGTACTACGGCACCGGCAACTCCTTCAGCGCCACCGCGGGCCGCATCTCCTACTTCCTGGGACTGCGCGGCCCGAGCCTCGCCGTGGACACCGCCTGCTCCTCCTCCCTCACCGCCGTGCACCTGGCCTGCCAGAGCCTGCGCGCGGGGGAGAGCCGGCTGGCGCTGGCCGGCGGGGTCAACGTCATGGCGACCCCGACGGTGTTCCTCTCCATGGGCGCGGCCGGGGCGCTCGCCCCCGACGGACGGTGCAAGACCTTCGACGACTCCGCCGACGGTTACGGCCGCGGCGAGGGCGCGGGTGTGGTCATCCTCAAGAAACTCTCGACCGCCCTGCGCGACGGTGACCGGGTGTACGCGATCATCCGCGGCAGCGCGGTCAACCAGGACGGGGCCAGCGGCGGATTCACCGTGCCCAGCGGCACCGCCCAGGAAGAGGTCATCCTCACCGCGCTCGACCAGGCCGGAATCGAACCGCACGAGGTGTCCTACGTCGAGGCGCACGGCACCGGCACCCGGCTCGGCGACGCCGTCGAACTGCGCGCCCTGGCAGGGGCGTTGGGTACCGGCCGACCCGCCGACCGCCCGCTGGTGGTGGGCTCGGTGAAGACCAACGTCGGCCATCTGGAGGCCGCCGCCGGAGTCACCGGACTGATCAAGACGGTGCTGGCGCTCGGCCGGGAGCGCATCCCCGCCCAGCTCCACCTGTCCGAGCCGACCCGCCAGCTGGACTGGGCGAAGCTGCCGTTGGACGTGGCCGGGGACCCCGTGCCGTGGCCGCGCGGCGAACGGCCCAGGATCGCGGGCATCAGCGCGTTCGGCTTCACCGGCACCAACGCCCACGTCCTGGTCCAGGAGGCCCCGGTCCGGCCGGAGCCCCCGGCCGCGCCCCGGCCGGTACGGCCCTGTGTGCTGACCGTGTCCGCCGCGACCCCGGACGCCCTGACCGACGCCACGGCCCTGATGCGCGAGCGCGTCGCCACCGCCGACGCCGGCGAACTCGCCGACCTGTGCTGGACGTCGGGCGCCCGCCGAGCCCACCTCGCGCACCGGATCACGGCCGTCGGACGCAGCCGCGACGAACTCCTCGCCGCCCTGGACCGGGCCCGCCCGGTGCAGGCCCGCGACGAGGCATCGGTGCTGTTCGTCTACGGCCGCACCCCCGCCGACCTGACGGGTCACGAGGAGGCACTGGCCGGGGACCCGGAGGCCATCGAGGCCTACCGCACCACCCTCGCCGAGGCCCGCGAGGCGCTCCGCGCCGAACTGGGCGAACCCGAGGGCCCGGCGCACCCGGGCAGCGTGGAGCACGCCGGCGAGGTGTTCGCGGGCCAGCTCGCGACGACCGCCCTGTGGAAGGTGCTCGGCGTCGAGCCCGACGCGGTGGTCGGCTGGGACATCGGCGAGTACGCGGCCGCCGTGGCAGCGGGCGACCTCACGCTCGTCAACGCCGTACGGCTGCTCGCGGCCGGTGTGCCCGTCCCCGCGCAGTCCGACGGGGCGCGGGTGGCCCGCCACTCCGCCGCCGACGGCTGGAACGCGCTGGCCAACGAGGTCATCATGGCCGGCCTCGACGTGCTGCTCGACATCGGCACCGGAAGCCGCGCCATCCGCATGCTGGGTGCCGCCCTGGACGCGGCGGCGGAGCCGGGGGAGACCGTCCCGGTCCAGCTCACCGCGCCGCGCCGGCGCCAGCCCAGCGGCATCGAGAAGGCCTACCTCGGCCCGGTCGAGCTGCTGGAACTGGCGGGGGCGCTGCACGCCCACGGGGCGGGCGTCGACTGGGACCGGCTGGTTCCCGGAGCGCACCGCCCGGTACCGCTGCCCGCCTACCCCTGGCAGCGCAAGCCCTATTGGGTGGACACTCCCTACGCGGTGGAAGCCCGGCCGCAGGCCGAGCCGCAGCCCGCGGCCCCGGCCGCGCCGGGACCCGCCGGTGATCTCGCCGCCGAACTGCTCGCGCTGCCGCCCGACCGGCGGGAGGAGCGACTGGTCGACCTGCTGCTCAAGCTGGTCGCGCAGGTGCTCGGCGAGGAGGCCGATGTCTCGCCCGACCAGGGCTTCTTCGACCTCGGTATGGACTCGGTGCTCTCCCAGGACCTCAAGCAGCGCGCCGAACGCGAGCTGGGCCTCGAACTGCCCGGCACCGTCATGTTCGAGTGCCCCAATGTCACGTCCTTCGCCCGCTTCGTCCTCGACGAGGTGCTCACCGAACCGCAGGACCAGGCCGAACCCGTCGAGGCAGCCGCCCCGCAGGAGCCGGCCGAGGACCTGGATGACCTCGACGACGACTCCCTGCTGAGCCGTCTCGACGACGCGCTGGCGTCGTCCGAAGCCCTGTTGACCGAGGGAGACTGACCATGACGACCCCGGACTACCGGGCCAAACTCGTCGAAGCCGTCCGCACGATCGAGAAGCTCCAGGGCGAGCTGGCGAAGAACCGCAGCCGCCCGCTGGACGAGCCCATCGCCGTCATCGGGCTCGGCTGCCGGCTGCCGGGCGGCGCCAAGGACCCCGACTCGCTGTGGCGGATGCTGGTGGCGGGCACCGACACCATCCGGGACTTCCCGGCCGAACGCGGCGACGCGCAGGCGGTGTTCGACGACGACCCCGACCAGCCCGGCAAGGCGTACGTCACCCAGGGCGGCTTCCTCGACGAGCGCGTGGACCTGTTCGAGCCCGGCGTCTTCGGCATCTCGCCGCGCGAGGCCGTCGGCATGGACCCGCAGCAGCGGCTGGTGCTGGAGGTGGCCTGGGAGGCGCTGGAGCGGGCCGGGTACGCCCCGGACCGGCTCACCGGCAGCCCCACCGGCGTCTACTTCGGCGTCTCCACCACCGACTACGCCCGGATGCGCCAGAGCGAGGGCGACATCCGGGACGTCGACGCCTACCAGCTGGTCGGCGAGCCCAGCTTCGTCGCGGGCCGGATCTCCTACACCCTCGGCCTGATGGGACCGAGCAAGGTCGTCGACACGACCTGCTCCTCCTCCCTGGTCGCCCTGCACGAGGCCTGCCAGGACCTGCGCACCGGCGAGTGCGACATGGCACTCGCCGGCGGTGTCAACCTGATGCTGTCGCCGTACGGCTTCGTCATGATGAGCAAGTTCGGCGGGCTCTCCCCGGACGGCCGCTGCAAGACCTTCGACGCGGGTGCGAACGGCTATGTGCGCGGTGAGGGCGCCGGTGTGGTCGTCCTCAAGCGCTACTCCGACGCGCTGCGCGACGGCGACCCGGTGCTGGCGCTGGTCCGCGGCTCGGCCGTCAACCACGACGGACGCAGCAGCGGGCTCACGGTGCCCAACCCGGCCGCCCAGCAGGGCGTCATCCGCGGTGCCCTGGAGCAGGCGGGCATCGCGCCCGGCGACGTCGACTACATCGAGGCGCACGGCACCGGCACCGCGCTCGGCGACCCGATCGAACTGCGCGCCCTCCAGGCCGTGATCGGCCGCAACCGCCCGGCGGACAACCCGCTGAAGGTCGGCTCGATCAAGACCAACATCGGCCACCTGGAGTCGGCGGCCGGCATCGCCGGGGTGCTGAAGCTGGTCCTGGCCCTGCAGCACGGTCACATCCCGCCGCACCTGCACTTCAACGACCCCAACCCCAACGTCGACTGGGGCAAGCTGAACGTCGAGGTCACCAAGGACGGCGGGCCCTGGGACGCGGAGGGCGGCCGGCCCCGCGTCGGCGGCATCAGCAGCTTCGGCGCGAGCGGCACCAACGCGCACGCCGTCATCAGCGCGGCGCCCGTCAAGGCCGAGCCGCCGGCGTCCGCCGGGCCCCAGGTGCTGACCCTGTCCGCGCACTCCGCCGAGGGCCTCGCCGAACTGGCCGGGCGCTACGCCGGCCACCTCCGCGACAACCCCGGGATCCCGCTCGCCGACATCAGCTGGACCAGCCAGGTCGGCCGGTCCCGGCAGCGGCACGGACTTGCCGTCACCGGCGCCGCGGCGGGCGAACTCGCCGCCGCGCTGGAGGCGTTCGCGCGCGGCGAGCGGGCCTCCGGCACCGCGACCGCCGAACTGCCCGTCCACAAGCACCGCAAGACGGCCTGGCTGTTCACCGGCCAGGGCTCGCAGTACGCCGGAATGGCCCGCGGCCTGGCCGACGAGCCCGCCTTCCGCACCCCCTTCGACGAGGCCGCGGACCTGTTCGACGTCCATCTGGACCGCCCGCTGGCGTCCGTGGTGTGGCCCGAGCCCGGCCAGGAGTCGCCGGTCGACGACACCCGCTACACCCAGCCCGCGCTGTTCGCCGTCGAGTACGCGCTGGCCCGGATGTGGCAGTCCTGGGGTCTGAAGCCCAGCGGGCTGCTCGGGCACAGCATCGGCGGCATCGTCGCCGCCTGCATCGCGGGCGTCTTCGAACTGCCGGACGCCGTCCGGCTGGTCGCGGCGCGCGCCGCCCTGATGGCCGAGCTGCCCGCGGGCGGCGCCATGGCCGCCCTGGACTGCGACGAGGCCACGGCCCGCACGGCCATCGCCGGATACCGCGACACGGTGTCGCTGGCCGGGGTCAACGGCCCCTCCAGCGTGGTGATCTCGGGTGCCGCCGCCGACGTGGACGCGGTGCGCACGGCGCTGGAGCGGCGCGGGATGCGCACCACCCGGCTCACCGTCAGCCACGCCTTCCACTCCCCGCTGCTGGCGCCGATGCTGGCTCAGTTCCGCGCGGTCGCCGAGTCGCTGACCTACCGGATGCCGGACCTGCCGCTGGTCTCCGACCACACCGGACGCGCCTGGACCGCCGAGGACTGCGGCCCGGAGTACTGGGTGCGGCACGCGGCCGGCACGGTCCGCTTCCACGACGGCCTCACCGCGCTGCACGCGGAAGGGGCCCGCACCTTCCTGGAGATCGGCCCCGCCCCGGTGCTCAGCGGCATCGGGGAGCGCACCGGCCTGGACGGCGACTGCCTGTACGTGCCGTCCCTGTACAAGCCGAGGGCCGGCGCACCCGAGGACCGCACCGCCGTCCAGCGGGCGCTGGGTCTGCTGCACCTGCGCGGCGAGACCGTGGACTGGACGGCGGTGCACTCGGGTTCGGGACGCACTCCGCGCCGGGTGGCCCTGCCGGTCACCCCCTGGCACGGCGAGCGCTACTGGTTCGAGGAGCGCCGTGCGGCGCCCCGGGCTGCCGCCGCCGGCACTCCGGTGCCGCAGGCCGGGATCCGGCTGCACAGCGCCGTACCGACCTATGAGCTCCAGCTGGACGAGCCGGAGTGGGACCGCTACGCGCGCACCGACTCCGACGGCCTCAGGTTCCTGCCCGTCGGCTCGCTGGGCCGGGCGGCGCGGGCGGCGGCCGCGGACGCGCTCGGCGGGGTGTGGTCCTGCATCGAGCAGCTCGACGTGTTCCAGCCGCCGCCGATGGACCGGGCCGGGCGGGTGCTGCAGATCACCGTCAACAAGGACGACGACGGCTGCGCGATCGTGGAACTGCACAGCCAGACCCCGGCCGAGGCGGCCGCCGGAGCACCCTGGACGCGGCACGCCCACGCCGTTCTGCGGCGCCGGGCGAGCACCCGCTCGCGGCACTCCGGCAGCTCGGCGCCGACGCTGGCCGGGCAGGAGTACCGGGACGAACTCCACTACGAGACGGCCTCGTTGTCGGACGCCCTGATCGGTGCCGTCGTCTCGGCGCACCGCGGTGACGAGGGTGTGCTGGTGGCCCTCGGTCTGGACAGCGGGGAGACCGCCGACCACGCCGTGCAGGTCTTCGACGCGGCCGTGGCGGCCGTGTCCTGGGACGCGGGGCTGAGCGAGGCGGGCTTCGCCGGGCGGATCACCGAGGCCACCCTCGAATCGCTGGACCGCGCCCGCTACGTACGGGCCATCGCCCAGAGCGGCAAGGAGCCCGGCACGGTCTGCGGCAGCGTCGACCTGTTCGCCGAGGACGGCGCCTACCTGGGCGGCATCCGCGATCTGACGGTCGTCAGCCGGACGGCGTCCGCCGCGGCGCCCGCCCCGGCGCCCTGGCGGGACCCGGAGGAACTGCTCACCCGGCTGGAATGGCACGAGATCGAACCGGCCGCCGCCGCACCGGACCTGTCCGGCCAGGGCTGGCTGCTGGTGCCCGACCGCACCGGAACCGCCCGCCGGCTGGCCACCGCGCTGCGGGCCCGGGGCGCGCACTGCCGGATCGAGGAGTCCGGCGCCCCCGACCTGGACGACTGGCTGCGCGAGCTGCCCGACGGGGTCGCCCCGCACCGGGTGGTGCTGCTGACCGGCCTGGACGCGCCGCGCCCGGACGCCGCCGACGCGGACTCGCTCACCGCCTTCCGGGACCGCGCCGAACTGGCCGCCGTCGCCCTCATCCAGGGCCTGACGGCCCGCGCGGCCTGCACGAAGACCGGGCTCAGCCTGGTCACCCGGGGTGCCGTGCCCGCCCTGGCGGAACAGGGCGTCACCTCGCCCTTCGCCGGGACGCTCTGGGGTCTCGGCCGGGCGATCGCGCTGGAGCACCCCGAGCACTGGGCCGGCGCCGTCGACCTCGACCCGGGGCCGGGGGAGAGCGACGAGGGCGCTGCGCTGGTCGCGGCGCTCGCCGACACGGCTGCCGAGGACCAGCAGGCGCTGCGCGGCGAGAGCCGCCGGGTGGCGCGGCTGGTGAAGTTCCCGCTGACCGCCGAGGAGCTCGGGCGCCGGCCGCGCATCGACCGGCAGGGCACCTATCTGATCACCGGCGCGTTCGGCGGCATCGGCCAGGCCCTCGCCCGTCGGCTCGCCGACAGCGGCGCGGGCAAGCTCGTCCTGCTCGGCCGCACCCCGCTGCCGCCCCGCACCACGTGGAACGACCCCGAGCTGACCGGATCCGTCCGGGAACGCGTCGACTTCGTGTCCGCGCTGGAGGAGACCGGGGTGCTGGTCGACGTGGTCGCGGCCGACGTCAACGACATCGAGGACATGCTGCCGGTGATCCAGGGCCTGGCGACCGGCCTGATGCCGCTGCGCGGTGTGGTGCACGCGGCCGGCACCTCGGTCCCGCAGTTCCTGCGGGACATACCGGTGTCGGACCCGAGCGACTACGACGCCGTGTGGCGGCCCAAGGTGGTCGGCGGCTGGCTGCTGCACCAGCTGACCGAGGGACTGGAGCTCGACTTCTTCCTGGGCTTCTCCTCGATCGCCGCGACCTGGGGCTCCCAGCACGTCACCAGCTACGCCGCCGCCAACTCCTTCCTCGACGCGCTCGCCGAGTACCGGCGCGCCCAGGGCCTGACCGCGCTCACCGTGAGCTGGGGCCCGTGGGAGCTGACGTCCAATCTGTTCGGCGCCGACGTCGTGGAGTTCCTGACCTCCACCGGTCTGCGCATGCTCTCCGCACCGCAGTGTCTGCGGCTGCTGGACGCGCTGCTGGCCGGTGACGCGCCGCAGGCGGTGGTCTGCTCCGCCGACTGGTCGGTGTACAAGCCGGTCATGGAGGCCCGTGCCGACCGCCCGGTGCTGCGCACGGTCGAGATCGACGAGGGCACCGGCGGGGGCACGTCCACGGCGGTGCTGGAGGCCGTGCAGGGGGCCGACGCGGCAGGCCGTACGGCCGTGCTGACCGGTTATCTCCAGCAGGTGCTCGGTGAGGTGCTGGCGGTGGAGCCGGAGTCGGTGCTGCCGGAGGCGGACGTGATGTCGCACGGCCTGGACTCGCTGATGGTCATGGAGGTCGTCAAGCGCTGCAAGGGCGATCTGGGCATCAGCGTGCGTCCGAGCCAGTTCTTCGAGCGGACCGCGCTGGAGGACTGGGTGCGGCTGCTGGACACCGAGCTCGGCGGCGAGGGCGAGGCCACGCCGCAGCCGACCGCGGACTGGACGGAGCCGGCGCTGATCGCGGCCGACGTCGTCCTGGACCCGGCGATCGTGCCGGCCGGACCGGTCGGCGAGGGCTACACCGACCCGACCGACGTGCTGCTCACCGGCGCCACCGGCTTCCTCGGGGCCTACCTCCTCGACGAACTGCTGTCCACCACCGACGCCACCGTCCACTGCCTGGTCCGCTGCGACGCCCCGGAGTCGGGCCTGGCCCGGATCCGGCGGAACCTGGAGCAGTACCTGCCCTGGCGGGAGGATGCCGCGGACCGCGTCAAGGTCGTCCCCGGCGATCTGGCCAAGCCCCGGCTCGGCCTGGCGGACGCGGAGTTCACCCGGCTCGCCGGCACCCTGGACGCGATCTACCACAACGGCGCCTGGGTCAACTTCTCCTACACCTATGAGCAGTTGCGGCCCGCGAACCTGATCGGCACCCAGGAGATCCTGCGGCTCGCCTGCGCCGGCCCGGAGCAGATCCCGGTCTCGTACGTGTCGACGTACGGCATCTGGGGCATCCCCGCCGACGGCCGGACCGTGATCGGCGAGGGGGACGACATCCTCGGCGCCGGCAAGCTGGTGACCGGGTACGTGCAGACCAAGTGGGCGGCCGAGCTGCTGGTCCGCCAGGCGCAGGAGCGCGGTATCCCCGTCGACATGCACCGGCCCGGCCGGGTGCTCGGCGACTCGCGCACCGGAGCCTGCCTGACCACCCACTTCACCACCCGGGTGATCAAGGGCTGTGTGCAGCTCGGGATGGCTCCGGATCTCGATCTGGAGATCGAGATGACCCCGGTCGACTACGTCACCTCGGCGCTGGTGCGGATCTCCCGCGGAGCGCACGCGTGGGGGCTGACGTACCACCTGGTCAACCGGCGCAAGGCGGCCTTCAAGGAGCTGCTGTCCGCGATGGAGCGGCACGGCTGGGAGTTCCGCACGGTGCCGGTGGAGCAGTGGTGGCGGGGGCTGCAGGAGTCGTTCGGCGTCAACGACAACGAGCTGCACCCCGTCATGGGGGTGGTCGAGGAGTTCGTCGTCGGCGGCGAGGAGGCCATCGACTACGACGCCACGAACACCGTCCAGGCCCTGGTGGGCTCGGGAATCGCTTGTCCTCCGCTCGATGAGTCACTGCTGTCGCTCTACTTCGAGTGGATGGTCCGAACGGGGTACTTGCCTGCACCGTCGAGCAGGGAGAATAATTCATGGCAGGATGAATCCATCAACGGGTGAATTCATGACGCGGTGAGGTCACGCTCCAGGAGCAGGCCGATACCCGCCCGGCCGAGCCACAGTCCCTTGCCCTATATTCAGGGTCTGCGGAATATAACGACGGAGAAAGGCATCTCCCCCCATGACCACATCCGAAGACCGGGTCCCCGGCGGTGGCGCCGTCGGAGCGGCCCCGTTAGCGAACCCCAAGCGCTGGACGGCTCTCGTCTTCATCTGCCTGGCCCAGCTGATGGTGGTTCTCGACATCACGATCGTGAACATCGCGCTGCCGGAGATGCAGTCCGACCTGGGCTTCTCCAATGAGAACCGGCAGTGGGTCGTCACCTCATACACCCTCGCCTTCGGCAGCCTCCTGCTGCTCGGCGGCCGGATCGCCGACTACACCGGCCGCAAGCGGGCCTTCCTGATCGCCCTGGCGGGCTTCGCGATCGCCTCCTGCCTCGGCGGCGCGGCGCCCAACGTCGAGATGCTGCTCACGGCGCGTGTGCTGCAGGGTGTCTTCGGCGCCCTGCTCGCCCCCACCGCGCTGTCGCTGATCTCGGTGAACTTCACCGACCAGAAGGAACGCGCCAAGGCGTTCAGCATCTTCGGCGGCATCGTCGCCAGTGGTGCCGTCATCGGTCTGCTGCTCGGTGGCTTCCTCACCGAGTACATGGACTGGACCTGGTGCATGTACGTCAACGCGCCGATCGCCGTGATCGCCGCGCTCGGTGTGCTGTACCTCGGTCCGGAGCAGCGGGCAGCGGTGCGCGCGCGGATGGACATTCCCGGCGTGCTGCTGGTCACCACCGGTCTCGTCGCCATCGTGTACGCGTGCAGCGAGGCCGAGTCCGAGGGCTGGGGCTCCGGCCTGGTGCTCGGCCTGTTCGCCGCCGGCGCGGTGCTGCTGCTGGCGTTCGTCGCGGTGGAGGCCCGTTCCTCGCATCCGCTGCTGCCGCTCGGGGTGATCAGCGACCGTACCCGGGGCAGCTCCTACCTCGCGGTGGGCATCGCGATGATCGCCATGCTCGGCGCGCTGTTCTTCCTGACGTTCTACCTCCAGCTGGTCAAGGGGTACTCCCCGGTGGAGACCGGTCTGGCCTTCCTGCCGCTGCCGGTCGGCGTCGGCATGTTCGCCGGCGGTGTCTCCACCAAGCTGATCCCCAAGGCCCCGCCGCGCGCCCTCGTGGTGCCCGGCATGGTCATCGCGGCCTGCGCACTGTTCTGGCTGGCCGCGCTGGACCCGGGCTCCGGCTACTGGACGATGGTCGCGCCCGCCCTGTACGTCCAGGGCGCGGGCATGGGTCTGGTGATCGCCACCGC
Organism: Streptomyces sp. NPDC002779; assembly: GCF_042888685.1. Classification (NCBI taxonomy): domain Bacteria; kingdom Bacillati; phylum Actinomycetota; class Actinomycetes; order Kitasatosporales; family Streptomycetaceae; genus Streptomyces; species Streptomyces sp. NPDC002779. The sequence goes on along the minus strand of NZ_JBIAQC010000011.1, from coordinate 185,341 downwards.
GATGAACTACGCCACCTACCGGATCGCCGACGAGCACGCGGGCGTGGCCTCCGGCACCGTCAACACCGCTCAGCAGATCGGTGGTTCGATCGGTACGGCGCTGCTCAGCACGCTGGCCGCGGACGCGGCGGCGGAGTACCTCGCGGATCACTCCTCGGGGGGCAAGAACCCCGCGGTGGTGCACGAGGCGATGACCGAGGGCTTCACCACCGCGTTCACCTGGGCCGGCGCGATCATGGCCTGCGGTGCGGTGGTCATCGCCGTGCTGATGAACACGCCGAAGCCGCGGCCCGGTGAGGCCTCGGCGCCGGTGGCGCACATGGGCTGACGTTCCCGTACGGCCTCGGCGGCCGGCCTCCCCCTCGGGGGAGGCCGGCCGTTTTTTGTATGCCGTGTGCGCCCTTTGTGGGCGCGGGGTGAAGGTTTAATATGGGCGATTTGTCATCGTCAATGCAGTTGCATGCATTAATGGTTAACATGACCTGTATGTGACCAGACTTCGAGGTCACGCTTCTACCTTGGCCGCATCAGAAGCCAGACGGCGCAATCGACCAAGGAGAGGCTTATGTCAACTGACGCCCTCCGTCCCAAAAGCCCCACCTCACCGCAGTACGACGTGGCCATCCTGGGGTCCGGCCTGGCCGGCACCACGCTGGCCGCCTGCCTCGCCAACAACGGTGCGAAGGTGCTCGTCCTCGACGCGGGCACCCACCCGCGCTTCGCCATCGGCGAGTCCACCATCCCGTACACGTCGATGATGATGAGGCTGGTCAGCGAGCGGTACGGCGTGCCCGAGGTCAAATGGCTCACGACCTTCGAGGCCGTGCAGTCGAAGATCTCCACCAACTGCGGTGTGAAGCGCAACTTCGGCTTCCTCTACCACCGCGAGGGCGCCCGCCAGAACCCGCTGGAAACCAGCATGTTCCCGATCCCGAAGATCACCCACACCGAGAACCACTTCTTCCGCCAGGACACCGACGCCTGGATGCTGAACGTGGCCATCAAGTACGGCGCCGAGGTCCGCCAGCAGACGAAGATCGTCGACGTCGACATCGACGACACCGGCGTCACCGTCATCCCGGACCACGGCGACCCGGTGCGCGTGAAGTTCATCGTGGACGCCAGCGGCCACCGCTCCCCGCTGGCGCAGAAGTTCGGCCTGCGCGAGGAGCCCAGCCGGCTGCGCCACCAGTCGCGCTCGCTGTTCACCCACATGATCGGTGTGAAGCCGTACGAGGACACCCTGCCGAAGGGCACGCACCACAACCCCAGCCCGTGGAGCGAGGGCACCCTCCACCACATGTTCGAGGGCGGCTGGATGTGGGTCATCCCCTTCGACAACCACCCGCTGGCCACCAGCCCCCAGTGCAGCGTGGGCCTCAACCTCGACCCGCGCATCCACCCCACGCCGGACTGCTCCCCGGAGGAGGAGTTCCGCAACTTCATCGCCAAGTACCCCGACATCGCACCGCAGTTCGAGGGCGCGGTCGCCACCCGGGACTGGGTGCGCACCGGGCGTCTGCAGTACTCCTCCAAGCAGACCGTCGGCTACCGCTGGTGCCTGACCTCGCACGCGGCCGGTTTCGTGGACGCGCTCTTCTCGCGCGGTCTGTCCAACACCATGGAGATCATCCACGCCCTCGGCTGGCGCCTGCTGGACGCCATCAAGGAGGACGACTTCGCCGAGGAGCGGTTCTCCTACGTCCAGGAGCTGGAGCAGGGCCTGCTCGACTTCAACGACGACCTGGTCGCCAACGCCTACACCTCGTTCGGCAGCTGGTTCCTGTGGAACGCCTGGTTCAGGGTGTGGTCGCTCGGCCAGATCCTCGCCACGTTCGAGATCAACCGCGCCTACGCCACCTTCCTGAACGACCGGGACCCGGCCGGACTCGCCCGTCTCGAGCGCCAGGCCCCGGACGGCGCGATCCCCGACTACGCCCCCGTCCGCCGGCTGCTGAAGAACGTCAGCACGCTCGTGCAGGAGGTGCAGAAGGGGAACGCGGACCCGCGGCAGGCCTCGGAGGAGATCCTCGCGCAGCTGCGCGCCGCCGACTTCGTCCCGCCCGCCTTCGGTCTCGCCGACCCCGACAACCACTGGACGGACGCCTCCACGGTCAAGGTCCTGCAGACCTTGCAGTGGGCGAAGAAGAACGCCCCGGACGAGATCGGCGACCTGGTCTACGACGGTCTCACCCTGTTCCTGCGCAAGCGGTTCGACAAGGAGGAGTTCAAGGTCACCGAGGAGCTCAAGCACATGGCCGCGTACTGGCCTGTGATCGGACGAGTCATCAAGCACCGGAACGCCAGCGCGAGCTGACCACACGGGGAGTGAAATGAAGCAGTCGAGCGACACCTACGATGTCGTCATCCTGGGCACGGGCTTAGCCGGCTCCGTCCTTGGCGCGATCCTTGCCAAGGCCGGAAACAAGGTCCTGCTCCTGGATGCCGGGTCCCACCCGCGGTTCGCGATCGGTGAGTCGACCGTCGGCTACACACTGGTCCACCTGCGGATGCTCGCCCACCGCTACGGCGTGCCCGAGATCGGTCACCTCGGCAGCCTGGAGGAGTGCAATCAGTACATCAGCACGACCTCCGGGCTGAAGCGGCACTTCGGCTTCATGATCCACCGGGACGGCGAGGAGCCGGACCCGCGGGAGATCAACCAGTTCCGGCTGCCGAAGGTCCTGCACCTGGCCAGCCACTACTTCCGCCAGGACATCGACCAGTACCTGTTCCACGTGGCGCTGAAGTACGGCTGCCAGGCGCGGCAGAACTACCGTGTCGAGAAGGTGGACTTCGACGAGAGCGGCGTCACGGTCATCGGCGTGGACGGCACCACCCACCGGGCCCGCTTCGTCGTCGACGGCAGCGGCTTCCGTTCCCCGCTCGCGGAGCAGCTGGGCCTGCGGGAGGAGCCGACCCGGCTCAAGCACCACGCCCGGTCGATCTTCACCCACATGCTCAACGTGGACCGGGTCGACGACCATGTCCGCATGGGCCCGGACGACGTGCCGCCGCGGCCCTGGCACGAGGGCACGATGCACCACATGTTCGACCGCGGCTGGTTCTGGATCATCCCGTTCGACAACCACCCGAAGAGCACCAACCCGCTGTGCAGCGTCGGCCTCCAGCTCGACCCGCGTCGCTACCCCAAGCCCAGCGACATGACGGCCGAGGAGGAGTTCTGGCACCACGTCGACCGGTTCCCGCTGGTGAAGCGGCAGCTGGCCAGGGCGCGCAGCGTCCGTCCCTGGGTCAGCACCGGGCGGCTGCAGTACTCCTCGAAGCAGGTCGTCGGCGAGCGCTGGGTCCTGCTGCCGCACGCGGCGGGCTTCGTCGACCCGCTGTTCTCCCGCGGGCTGTCCAACACGGCCGAGATCCTCAACGTGCTGGCCTGGCGGCTGATCAAGGCGCTGAAGCGGGACGACTTCGACCCGGCCCAGTTCGCCTACGTCGAGCAGCTGGAGCAGAACCTGCTCCACTTCAACGACCGCCTGGTCAACTCGGCCTTCATCAGCTTCTCCGACTACGACCTGTGGAACGCGGTCTTCCGGATCTGGAGCTACGGCTCCCTGCCCGGTGCCTTCCGCGTCATCCACGAGGACCTCAAGGCACGCCGGCAGCACGACCCGGACATCTGGCGGGGCATGGAGGACGTGCCGAACCCCGGTCTGTGGTGGCCGGACAAGCCGGAGTACCGGCAGATCTTCGACGAGATGGCCGACTTCTGCGAGGCCGTCGAAGCCGGTGAGATGAGTTCCCAGGACGCGGCCGACCAGCTGTTCGCCAAGATGCGCCAGGCGGACTGGATCCCGCCGTCCCTGCAGATCGCCCAGCGCGACGTCCGGTTCATCGACCCGAACCCGGCACGGCTGCGCAAGATGCTGCTCTGGTCCCGCACCAAGGCGCCCGCGGACATGCGGCCGTACATGGTGGGCACCGCCGTCGAGGCGATCAAGCACTTCGTGAAAGGCAAACGAATCTTCTGAGCCCCTCCACGGGCTCGGCCACGGTCGGCGGGACCGCGCGTCCCGCCGACCGGTCCGCCGGCCGGTCGCATGATGCGAGGCAGTGCTCGGAGAACGGTCGAGAAAGGTCATTGCTTTGGACGAGAAGACCACCGCATTCGACGTGATCGTCGCCGGCGCGGGCCCCACCGGTCTGATGCTGGCGGGTGAACTCGCCATGGCCGGCGTGCGCTGCCGGGTCGTCGAACGGCGGGAAGACCGCACCCGGGAGTCCCGGGCCCTCGGACTCCACGGACGGACCATGGAGGTCCTCAACATGCGCGGGGTCGCCGATGAGGTGCTGGCCCGCGCCAATCCGATTCCGCAGGTGAGGGTGTCCCTCGGCGGCTCCCTCTTCGACATGGGCCGACTCGCCACGGACTACGGCCAGTTGACCATCATCCCGCAAGGGGAGACCGAGGAGATCCTGGAGAAGCGCGCCACGGAGCTCGGGGTGGTCGTGGACCGCGGGGTCGCCCTGACCGACTGCCGGCAAGAAGGCACCGTCGTCCGCTGCACGCTGGAGCAGGACGGCCGGGTATGGGAGGAGAGCGCCTCCTGGCTGGTCGGCTGCGACGGCTCGCGCAGCCGGGTGCGGGAGGCCATGGGCGCCGAGTTCACCGGCGCGACCTACCCGTACACGATCATCGTCGCCGATGTGAAGCTGGGCACCCCGCTCGACGACCAGCTGCTGATCCGGGTCGGCCGGGCCGGGCTGGTGGTGGCGACCGACTTCGGCAACGGCTGGTACCGCATGGGCGTGATCGACCGGGAGAAGCCCTGGTCGGACGAGCCCGTCACGCTCCAGGAGGTCGACCAGACCCTGGCCAAGCTGTTCGGCAAGGACATGCGGCCCAGCGAGCCGCTGTGGACCTCGCGCTTCCACATCCAGGAGCGGCAGGCGTCGTTCTACCGCAAGGGGCGCATGCTCATCGCCGGTGACGCCGCCCACGTCCACTCCCCGCTCGGCGGACAGGGGCTCAACCTCGGTATCCAGGACGCCATGAACCTCGGCTGGAAGCTGGGCGCCGTGGTCAACGGGCGGGCCGCCGACGACCTGCTGGACACCTACGCGCTCGAGCGGCGCCGGGTGTCCCAGGGCGTGATCAAGGTGACGGACCTGGCCACCCGCATGATGACCTCCGACCGGCTGCCCGAGCGGATCGCCCGCAAGGCCGTGATGTCCGTGGCCAGCCGGGTCCGGCCGGCCCACCAGCTCGCGGTCGGACATCTGTCCGGCATCGCCACGCGGTACCCGTCGATGGCCGCCGCCGTCGGGGCGTCGCCGCTGGCCGGCACCCGGGTCCCCGACCTGGAGATCAGCGGGCACGGCGCCCCGCTCCGGCTCCACGAGGCGCTGCGCCACGGCGGGTTCGTCCTCGTCGACGGCGGTACCGGCGGGCCGCTGCTGCCCTCGGTCCCCGAGACGGACCGCAATCTCCTGCGCCTCAATGGCCGAATCGTCGCGGGTCCCGGGCCGTGGCGAGGAGTCGAAGTCGTCCTGATCCGCCCCGACGGCTACTGCGTCTGGGCGGGTTCGCGTACGCGCGCCCGGCACGAACTGACCAACGCCTATTTCCGCTGGATCCAAGGCTGACCAGGCACTGAGACCCGTTTCGGGGTGCCGCCGCCCGGCCGCGGCGGCGGCACCCCGCGGACGCCGCCGGGCCGATGCCCAGGGGCCCTGAGCGGTGGCTGAGTGGGGCTTGAGTCGGTGGCCCTAACTTGCCCGAAACGGATGCCCGGATCGACCAAGGAGAGGCTCATGCCGACTCGCTCGAAGCACCCCACGTCGCCGCAGTACGATGTGGCCATCCTGGGGTCGGGTCTGGCGGGTACCACACTGGCCGCCTGCCTCGCCCGCAACGGCGCCAAGGTGCTCGTCCTCGACGCGGGCACCCACCCCCGTTTCGCCGTCGGCGAGTCGACCATCCCGTACACCTCGATGCTGATGCGCCTCGTCAGCGAGCGCTATGACGTGCCCGAGATCAAGTGGCTCACCACCTTCGAGTCCGTGCAGTCGAAGATCTCCACCAACTGCGGTGTGAAGCGCAACTTCGGCTTCCTCTACCACCGCGAGGGCGCCCGGCAGAACCCGCTGGAAACCAGCATGTTCCCGATCCCGAAGATCACCCACACCGAGAACCACTTCTTCCGCCAGGACGTCGACGCCTGGATGCTGGCCGTGGCCATCAAGTACGGCGCCGACGTCCGCCAGCAGACGAAGATCGTCGACGCGGAGTTCGACGACGACGGCGTGACCGTCATACCGACGGCCGGGGACCCGGTGCGGGTGAAGTTCGTCGTCGACGCGAGCGGACACCGCTCCCCGCTGGCTGAGAAGTTCGGCCTGCGCGAGGAGCCCAGTCGGCTGCGCCACCAGTCGCGCTCGCTGTTCACCCACATGATCAATGTGAAGCCCTGGGAGGACACCGTCCCCAAGGGCAGCCACAAGAACCCGAGCCCGTGGAGCCAGGGCACCCTGCACCACATGTTCGAGGGTGGCTGGATGTGGGTCATCCCCTTCGACAACCACCCGCGCGCCACCAACCCGCTGTGCAGCGTGGGCCTCAACCTCGACCCGCGGATCCACCCGACGCCGGACTGCTCCCCCGAGGAGGAGTTCCGCAACTTCATCGCCAAGTACCCCGACATCGCACCGCAGTTCGCGGACGCCATCACGGTCCGGGACTGGGTGCGCACCGACCGGCTGCAGTACTCCTCCAAGCAGACCGTCGGCTACCGCTGGTGCCTGACCTCGCACGCGGCCGGGTTCGTGGACGCGCTCTTCTCGCGCGGCCTGTCCAACACCATGGAGATCATCCACGCCCTGACCTGGCGCCTGCTGGACGCCATCAAGGAGGACGACTTCGCCGTCGAGCGGTTCGAGTACGTCCAGGAGCTGGAGCAGGGCCTGCTCGACTTCAACGACGACCTGGTCGCCAACGCCTACACCGGCACCAAGAGCTGGTTCCTCTGGAACGCCTACTACCGCTCCTGGGTGCTCAGCCAGGCGCTGGCCACCTTCGAGATCAACCGCGGCTACGCCCGCTTCCTGGAGAACCACGACCCGAAGGTCCTGGAACGCCTGGAGCGCCAGGCGCCCAACGGGGCCATCCCCGACTACGCGCCGGCGCGCGAGCTGCTCAAGGCCATGAGCGAGACGATCCAGGACGTCCAGAACGGCCGCCGCGAGCACCGGGAAGCCTCCGACCACATCATGGGGCTGCTCGGCAAGGCCGACTTCATTCCGCCGGTGTTCGGCCTGGACGACCCCGACGTCCACTGGACCGAGGTGAACCCGCTCAAGCTGGCGAAGACGCTGCGCTGGGCGCGGACCAAGGCCCCCAAGGAGATCGGTGACCTGACCTGGGAAGGGCTCACGCTCTTCATGAAGAAGCGCTTCGACCGCGACGAGTTCCAGCTCGCCGAGGAGCTCAAGCACATGGCCGCGGGCTGGCCGGTGATCGGACGGGCCTTCCGGGTGCCCGAGCCCGAGTGACCGCACCCGAACCGGATCCCGAAGACCAGCAGCCCGACAAGCCAGAGGAGTTCCCCGTGTCCGACAGTCCCGCCCTGGTCAGTGGCCCGGCGCCGGTCTACGACGTGGCGATCCTGGGGTCCGGCATCGCCGGCTCCATGCTCGCCGCCGTGCTGGCCCGCAACGGCGTCAAGGTCCTGCTCCTGGACGCCGCGGCCCACCCGCGCTTCGCCATCGGCGAGTCGACCATCCCGTACACCCTGGTGTGCCTGCGCACCATCGCCGAGCGCTACGACGTGCCGGAGATCAAGACGCTGGCCACCTTCACCAACAGCACCAAGCTGCTCGGCCCCAAGTTCGGTGTGAAGAAGCACTTCAGCTTCCTGCTGCACCACGAGGGCCAGGACCAGGACCCGCAGGAGGTCAACCAGTTCGGCACCCCGGGCCTGCTGCACGAGGCGAGCCACCTGTACCGCCAGGACACCGACGCGTACATGTTCCATGTGGCCCTGAAGTACGGCGCCGACTCCCGGCAGAACTTCCGGGTCGCCGACGTCGACTTCGACGACAGCGGGGTCACGCTCAGCACGGCCGAGGGCGAGCAGTACCGCGCCAAGTACGTCGTCGACGCCAGTGGTTACCGCTCGCCGCTCGCGGACAAGTTCAACCTACGCGAGGACCCCTGCCGGTTCGCCCACCACTCCCGGTCCATGTGGAACCACATGACCAACGTCCGCAAGACGGACGACCTGTTCACCCACCGCAGCGCCGCGGACACCCCGCCCTCGCCCTGGTACCAGGGCACGGTGCACCACATGTTCGAGCGCGGCTGGTTCTGGGTGATCGGCTTCGACAACCACGAGATGTCCCGCAACCCGCTGTGCAGCGTCGGCCTCACCCTCGACCCGCGCAAGTACCCCAAGTCCGCGGACATGACGCCGGAGGAGGAGTTCTTCTCCTACGCCGAGCGCTTCCCGGACATCGCCCGCCAGTACGAGGGCGCCCGCGCGGTGCGCAACTGGGTCTCCACCGACCGGCTCCAGTACTCCTCGCGGCAGTGCGCGGGCGACCGCTGGTTCCTGCTGTCGCACGCGGCCGGCTTCCTCGACCCGCTGTACTCGCGCGGTCTGTCCAACACCGCCGAGGCCATCAACAGCCTCACCTGGCGGCTGCTGGAGGCCGTCAAGGACGGCGACTATTCCCGCGAGCGCTTCGACTACGTCGACAAGATGCAGCAGGGCCTGTTCGACTACAACGACTCGCTGGTCAACGCCTCCTTCATCTCCTGGAGCGACTACGACCTGTGGACGGCCGTCTACCGGATGTGGGCCTGGGGCGCCAACGCCGGTACCTACCGGCTCTCCGAGGGCCTGTTCAAGTACTTCAAGGACGGCAGCGAGCAGCACTTCAAGGACCTGGAGAAGGCCCCGCACCTCGGCCTGTACTGGCCGGACCACGACGGCTTCAAGGAACTGTACGACCTCATGATCAACCAGGTGCTCGACTACGAGGCCGGCCGGACCACCGCGCGCGAGGCCGCGGACACGATCTACGAGCAGCTTGAGACCGTGAACTTCGTGCCGAAGAACTTCGGCTTCTCGGAGCGCAAGCTGCGCTTCATGATCCCCGGGCCCAAGACGATCCTGAAGACCGCGCGCTGGCTGCACACCGAGGCCGACCCGGTCGTCAAGCGGATGATGACGGGCAACGGGCGGGAGGCCGTCAAGGCGAAGCTGCGCGGCAAGCGCATCTTCTGATGACGCGTTCGGCGCCGGTCCCGGTGGGACCGGCGCCCACGCGCGTCCAGGGAGCGAATGAGGGGAGTTGAACCCATGAAGATCAACCGAACCGCCCCCGCCGGCGAGCGCGCGGCTCCTCCCGCGGATCCCCGGGAGAGGTACGACGTGGCCGTCCTGGGCGGCACCATGGCGGGCGGCCTGCTCGCCGCGGTGCTGGCCCGCCAGGGTGTACGGGTGCTGGTGGTGCCGAGCGCCGAGGACCGCAGCGAGCCCTCCGGCGAGACCACCGTGCCCTACACGGCCGAGGTGTTCCTGCTGCTGGCCAAGCGTTTCGACATCCCGGAGATCGCCGCGTTCGGGCTCTTCCCGGACCTGCCCGCGGAGGTACGGCGGGACAGCGGCGTCAAGAAGAGCCTCGGCTTCCTCTACCACCGGCCCGGCCGGCGGCAGAACCCCGAGGAGAGCGTCCAGTTCAACGTGCCCGGCGAGCACGCCGAGTGGCATCTGGAGCGGCGCACGGTCGACGCGTACACCCAGCGCATCGCGCACCGGTACGGCGCCGCGGTGCTCTCGCACGGGGTGCAGGCGACCGACGCGTGGACCGAGGACGACGGGGCGCGGATCGAGACCACCGACGGGCATGTCTGGAAGGCCCGCTACCTGGTCGACGTCAGCGGTCCCGGCTCCTTCCTGGTCGCCAAGAACGGCGGCGACGACCCCGAGCCGCGGCTCGGACTGCGCTCACGGGTCATCGCCACCCACATGACCGGGGTGACGCCGTACGAGGACGTGCGGCCCACCGCGGACTACCCGAAGGCCACCGCCTGGTCCGAGGGCACCGTCCACCATCTGTTCGACGGCGGCTGGGTCCAGCTCGTCCGGTTCGACAACCACGCCCAGGGCGCCAACCCGGCCACCGGCGTCACGCTTAGCCTCGACCCCGAGCGCTGGGCGCATCTGCCGGAGGACCCCGAGAAGGCGTTCCGGACGGTCGTCGAGCAGTTCCCCGACCTGGAGAAGCAGTTCACCGACGCCACCGCGGTCCGGCCGTGGACCACGGCCCCCCTGTGGCAGCGGACGGCCTCGCGGACGTACGGGGACCGCTGGTTCGCGCTGGAGCGGACGGCCGCGCGCAACGACCTGTTCCTGTCCCGGGACGTCACGATGGCCACGGAAGTGGTGCACGCCCTGGCGAGCGCCCTCGTCCCGGCCGTGCGGCGCGACGACTTCGGCACGGCGCCGTTCGCCCGGGTGGCGGCCTTCCAGGACGACCTGAACACCTTCAACGACCGCTGGCTGCGCTGCGCGCGCATCGCGAGCCGGGACTTCGAGCTGTTCAACGCCTTCTCCCGGGTGTGGCTGCTGTGGCAGATCCTCGCGGACCTGTCGCTCAAGCGGGCCCGGCTGGACTGCGAGTCGAGCGCCGGCGGCCGGGACTGGACGCCGGTGGAGCGGTTCGAGCTGGGCGGCATCTGGTTCCATGTGCCCGAGGGCCTGCGGGGCGTCATCGACCGCTCGCTGCGGGCCATCGAACGCGTCGGCGACGGCGAGGTCTCCCCGGCCCCGGTGGCGGACAGCATTTTCGCCGACCTGCGCCGGGAGAAGTTCATCCCCCCGCTGTACGCCTTCGGTGACCCGGCGGCCAAGGTCTACCACTTCACGATCCCCAAGCGCCTGAGGATGCTCTGGTGGGTCAAGACCGCGGCCCCCGCGGACTTCCGCCGGCTGCTGACCCGCGACAACGTGACCTCGGTGACGTCGGCGGCATCCCGCTGACCCGACCGATCCCGACCCGGCACGCCGCTCCCTCACCAAGGGGGCGGCGTGCCGGCGTACGGGGCAGTCCGGCACCGGGTGCCGGGGCGTGCACCCCGAAGCCCGCCACCGAGTCGGTGGCGGGCTTCGGGGGGAGGCCGGGCGGGGGCTGATCAGCCCGCGTTGGGCAGGAGGCGGGCGTAGGCACCGCGCCAGTAGGTCAGCGGGAAGCGGTCCTCCGCCGTGCCGCCGCCCACCACCCGGCCTATCAGGAGGGTGTGGTCGCCGGCCTCCACCGCGTCGTGCAGTTCGCACTCCGCGTGGCCCACGTTGACCGCCAGCAGGGGAGTGCCGGTGGCCGGACCCGGGGTCCAGCGGACACGCTCGAACTTGTCGGTCGCGCCGGAGGCGAACAGCTGCGAGGCCATCTGGCCCTGCGAGCCCAGGATGTTGACCGAGAACTGGGCCCGGTCCAGCACCGCGCGCAGCGTGCCGCTGCGGTTGCTGACGCTCGCCAGCACCAGCGGCGGGTCCACGGAGACGCTGCACACCGCGGAGCAGGTCAGACCGCGCGGCTCGTCCTCCTTGTCCAGGGTGGTCACGATGGAGACGCCGCTGGCCAGCGACGCCATGACGGTACGGAACAGCTGGATGTCGACGGACGAGGCCATCGTGGGCATGGCGGTCTGCATCACAGCTCACCCGCCTCTACGGCCGTGACGAGCGCGGCCCGGTGCAGCTTGCCGTTGGGTGTCCTCGGCAGATCCTCGGCGATGTGCAAACGATCGATGTTCATATAGGTGGGCAACCTTTCCGCACAGCGGCGTTTGATGGCGAGCAGGGAGGGCCGCTGTCCCGGCGAGGGGACGACGACCGCGTGCAGTTGGGACGTGAGGCCGGTGCCGATCACCAGGACCGTCACCTCGGCGACGGACTCGAGGGTGCCGATGGCCGCCTCGATCTCGCCCAGCTCGATCCGGTTGCCGCGCACCTTCACCATGTGGTCGCGGCGTCCGACGTACTCCAGGTTCCCGTCCGCCCCGAGCCGGGCGATGTCACCGGTGCGGTAGGCGCCCTCGTGGGGGCCGCGCCCCCAGTAGCCGAGCATCACCGTCGGGCCGGTCACCACGACCTCGCCCTCACCGCCCTCGGGGCCGTCCAGGGTGACGGTGTCACCGGAGCAGGCCGTGCCGATCGGCAGCGGGGTGTCCCGCTTCAGGTCGGCCTCGGTGACCTCGTAGGAGGTGCAGACGTTGGTCTCGGTCGGCCCGTACCAGTTCAGCAGCCGCACCCCGGGCCAGGCCTTGCGCAGCTCCTGGACGTGGTGGATGGCGAACGGCTCGCCGGCGAACAGACAGACCCGCAGCGACGACGGGGGAGGCCCGTCCAGCAGACCGCCCTCCCGCATCATCAGGCTGATCGCGGACGGCACCGAGTACCAGACGGTGATCAGCCGCTGCCGCATGAACTCGGCCAGCTGCAGCGGGGCGTAGGCCAGCTCCTCGGGGACCAGATGCACCGAGGCGCCGGAGGCGAAGGCGCCGTACAGGTCGAAGACCGAGAGGTCGAAGTTGAACGGCGCGTGGTTGGACAGCCGGTCGGAGACGGTGAGCTGGAGCTCCTCCACCGCCCAGTCCACGAAGGCCAGCGCGTTGTGGTGGCTGATCATCACGCCCTTGGGCTCACCGGTGGAGCCCGAGGTGTAGAGGATGTACGCCGGGTCGTCCGGCTCGTTGCGGAACTGCGGCGGGCGCACCCCGTCCTCGGCCCGGCCGAACAGCTCCTCGAAGCCGGCCAGCGGTGCCGCGTCGAACTCCGTGGACCGGGCCCGCTCCACCCCGCCCGCGTCGGCCACGACCAGCTTCGGCTCGCAGCCGGCCGCGATCCGGGCCACCCGGGCGGGCGGGTTGGAGCCGGTGACCGGCACGTACAGGGCGCCGATGCGCAACGCGGCCTGCATCACGGCGATCGCGTCGACGCTCTTGTGGCTCCAGATGATCACCCGGTCGCCGACGCCCACCCCGCTCTCCAGCAGGGCCGCGGCATACCGGTCCGCGCGGCGGTCCAGCGTCCGGTAGTCGACGGGGCCGTCCGCCCCGTGCACCGCCACGGCGTACGGGTTGCGCCGGGCGGAGTCGTACAGCAGGCGGTGCAGGCTGACGTTGGTGCTCATAGTCCCAGCTCCCTGGAGATGATGTCGCGCTGGATGTCCGATGTGCCGGAGAAGATGACGGAGGGCACCGCGTCCCGCAGGGCGGCCTCGATGCCCTCGGCGCGCTGGTAGCCGCGACCGCCGAAGAGCCGGATGGCGTCCAGCGCCGTGGCGACCACACTCTCGGAGACCGCCAGCTTGGACAGGGCGATCCACAGGGTGGCCGGGCCGCCGCGGTCCATCTCCCAGGCGGCGCGGTACAGCAGCAGCCGGGCGCTCTCGGTGCGCAGCTTCATGTCCGCGATCCGGTGCGACACGGCCTGGAACTGGGAGATCCGGCGCCCCGACTGCCGGCGGGTGCGGGCGTGCTCGACGGCCCGGTCCAGCAGATGGTCCGCGAGGCCGAGGAAGCCGGCGAACAGACAGCACCGCTCCCAGCCCATCGAGTGCTGGAAGATGAAGCCGCCCTGGCCCTCCTCACCGAGGACCTGCTCGTCGGGCACGAAGCAGTTCTCGAACGTCAGCCGTCCGGCCGGGACATGGGCCATGCCCATCTTCTCGAAGGGCTCCCCGATCGTCAGACCGGGAGCGCCGCGCTCCACCACGAACCCGGTGACGCCGAGATAGCCCGCCTTGGGGTCGGTCGTCGCGTACGTCGTGAAGACGTCCGCGGCCGGACCGTTGGTGACGAAGCTCTTCTCGCCGTTGAGGATCCAACCGCCGTCGGTGCGTTCGCCGACCGTGGCGAGACGGGAGACGTCGGAACCCGCCTCGTCCTCCGTCATGGCGTTGCCGGCGATCAGCTCGCCCGAGCACATCCCGGGCAGGATCCGGGACTTGAGGGCCGGGCTGCCGAAGTCGACGATCGGCATGGCGCAGGCGAACAGGTGCGCCGAGGCGCCGAAGACCAGCCCGGTGCGGTCGCAGCCGCGGCCGAGGGCCTCCACCTGACGTGCGGTGTCCAGGGCGCCGAGCCCGCCACCGCCGTACTCGGCGGGCACGGAGAGCCCCAGCAGGCCCAGCTTGCCGAGCTGCGTCCAGTCGCCGCGGTCGTAGTACTCGGCCGTGCCGTCACTGGCGGGGAACGCCTCGCGCACGGCGGCCAGGGTGCGGTCGTACGCCTGCCTCTGTTCCTCGGTCCAGGCGAAGTCCATGGTGCGTGCCTGCCTTTCAGTCACTTTGGGGAGGAGAGCGCGGAAACCGCGGGACGGGACCTCAGCAGCTCCTCATGGGCGCGCTCGTTGGGCCTGGCCAGCAGCCGGGTCAGCAGCGGCGCGGCCATCGCGGTGGTGACCAGGGCCATGATCACCATGGCGCTGAACAACTCGACGGAGAGCAGGCCGAGTTGGAGACCGACGTTGAGGATCACCAGCTCGGTCAGGCCACGGGTGTTCATCAGCAGCCCGAGCACGGTGGCGTCGCGCCAGTTCATCCCGGTCAGCTTGGCCGGGATCGCCACACCGCCGAGCTTGCCGATGCAGGCCACCGCGATCACGGCGAGCATCACCATCAGGCCGCCGCCGGTGATCGTGGTGAGGTCGACGGACAGGCCGGTCACCACGAAGAACAGGGGCAGCAGCAGCTTGCTGGCCTTCTCGGTCGGGCCGAAGGCCGACTGCATCAGCCTGCGGTCCCGGGGCATGACCAGGCCGAAGAAGAACGCGCCGAAGATGGCGTGGATGCCGATCTCGGAGGTGAGCCAGGCGGAGCCGAAGGCACCGCAGGCGGCGATCACCATGACGTACTGCATCGCCGAGTCCCGCATCTTCGCGGTGGCCTTGCGCAGCAGCGGCTTGACGATCCACAGCATGCCGGCCACGTACACCAGCGACCACAGCAGCATCGTGATGAACGCGCCCGTGCCGGTGGCCGTCACCAGCGCCACGACCAGGGCGAGCATGCACCACGCCAGGACGTCGTCGGCCGCGGCCAGCGCCAGCGAGAGCGCTCCGGCCCGGCTGAACTGCAGGCCCTGGTCGGCGACGATGCGGGCCAGCACCGGGAAGGCCGTGATCGACATGGCCACGCCGAGGTAGAGGGTGAACTCGAACATCCCCACCTGTTTGCCGTTCACCGTGCCGTAGGTGCCGTAGATCAGCGCGGCGAGGCCCATGCCGAGGGCGAGCGGGCAGGCGATCGAGCTCAGCCAGATGATGCCGGTGGACTTGCGGCGTCCGCTGAAGCTGGTGCCGTCGAACTCCCAGCCGATGACGAACATGAAGAGGATCAGGCCGATCTGGGCGGCGGTGCCCAGATGGGCGCGTGCCTCGGGCGGAAAGAACTGGTTCGGGAGATCGCCGGGCAGCAGACCGAGCAGACTGGGGCCCAGGCAGATGCCCGCGGCGATCTCACCGACCACGGCCGGCTGGCCGAAGCGCCGGGCGCAGACCGCGAAGGCCACACCCACCAGCAGCGTCAGCGCGACGCCGCCGATCACTGTCGTGGTCAGCCACTCGGAGTTGGCGGCAGCTGCGAAGCTCACTGGGTCTCCTTACATACGGGTGGGGCGGGAACGGATCAGCGGCTCCATGTGTCGCTGCCTGCCAGGACGGCCGCGAGGTCGCCCTTGCCGTGCTGTTCGACCGCGGCTTCCAGCTGGTCGGCCAACTGCCGGTCGTAGACCGGCCGTTCGATGTCCCTGAAGACACCGATCGGCGTGTGGTGCAGGGTCTGCGGATCCGCGAGCCGGGACAGCGCGAAGGCGGTGGTGGGAGAGGCCGCGTGGGCGTCGTGGACGAGGACGCGGTCCTCGTTCTCGCCGGTCACCTCGACCACCTCCAGATCGCCGGTGGCCGGGTCGCGCACGACACCCTTGGCGCCGTCCGCACCGAAGCGGACGGGCCGGCCGTGCTCCAGCCGGATCACCGACTCCTGCGCCTGCTGCTTGTCCTTGAGGACCTCGAAGGCGCCGTCGTTGAAGATGTTGCAGTTCTGGTAGATCTCCACCAGCGCGGTGCCCGGGTGCTGATGGGCCGCGCGCAGCACCTCGGTGAGGTGCTTGCGGTCGGAGTCGACGGTCCGGGCCACGAAGGTGGCCTCGGCGCCGAGCGCCAGCGACACCGGGTTGAAGGGCGCGTCGAGCGAGCCCATCGGCGTCGACTTGGTGATCTTCCCCAGTTCGCTGGTCGGGCTGTACTGGCCCTTGGTCAGGCCGTAGATGCGGTTGTTGAACAGCAGGATCTTGAGGTTCACATTGCGGCGCAGGGCGTGGATCAGATGGTTGCCGCCGATGGACAGCGCGTCGCCGTCGCCGGTCACCACCCACACGCTCAGGTCCGGCCGGGTCACGGACAGGCCGGTGGCGATCGCCGGGGCACGGCCGTGGATGGAGTGCATGCCGTAGGTGTTCATGTAGTACGGGAAGCGCGAGGAGCAGCCGATCCCGGAGATGAAGACGATGTTCTCCCGTGCCACCCCGAGCTCGGGCATGAAGCCCTGCACGGCCGCGAGGATCGCGTAGTCACCGCACCCGGGACACCAGCGCACCTCCTGGTCGGACTTGAAGTCACGGGCGAGCAGGTCAGCCGGCATGGATCTCCTCCTTCAGGACCGCGGCGAGCTGCTCCGCCTTGAAGGGCATGCCGCTCACCTGGGTGTGGCTGCGTACGTCGACCAGGTACCGGGCACGCAGCAGGGCCGCGAGCTGGCCGAGGTTCATCTCGGGGACCACGACCCGCCGGTAACGCCCGAGGACCTCGCCGAGGTTGCGCGGGAAGGGGCTGAGATGGCGCAGATGCGCCTGCGCGATCCGCTCCCCGGCGGTGCGCAGCCGGCGCACGGCCGCGGTGACCGGGCCGTAGGTCGAACCCCAGCCCAGCACCAGGGTGTCGGCGCCGTGCGGGTCGTCGGCCTCCAGGTCGGGCACCCAGACGCCGTCGATCTTCCGCTGCCGGGTGCGCACCATGAAGTCGTGGTTGGCCGGGTCGTAGGAGATGTCGCCCGTGCCGTCCTGCTTCTCGATGCCGCCGACGCGGTGCTCCAGACCCGGGGTGCCCGGGATCGCCCAGGGGCGGGCCAGGGTCAGCGGGTCGCGCTTGTACGGCCAGAAGACCTCGGTGCCGTCCCCCAACGTGTGGTTGGGCCCGTCGGCGAAGTTCACCCGCAGGTCCGGCAGTTCGTGCAGCTCGGGGATCCGCCACGGCTCGGTGCCGTTGGCCAGGTAGCCGTCGCTGAGCAGATAGACCGGGGTGCGGTAGGTCACGGCGATGCGGACCGCCTCCAGCGCCGCGTCGAAACAGTCGGCGGGTGTCTGCGGCGCCACGATCGGCACCGGAGCCTCGCCGTTGCGCCCGTACATCGTCTGGAGCAGGTCGGCCTGCTCGGTCTTGGTCGGCAGGCCCGTTGAGGGGCCGCCGCGCTGGATGTCGACGATGACCATGGGCAGTTCGAGGGCGACGGCCAGACCGATCGTCTCGCTCTTGAGCGCCATCCCGGGGCCCGAGTTGGAGGTCACCGCCAGCGAACCGCCGAACGCCGCGCCGAGCGCCGCGCCGGCCGCCGCGATCTCGTCCTCCGCCTGGAAGGTCCGCACCCCGAAGTTCTTGTGCCGGCTCAGCTCGTGCAGGATGTCGGAGGCCGGAGTGATGGGGTACGAGCCCAGGAAGAGCGGCAGGTCCGCCTGCCGGGCCGCGGTGAGCAGACCGTAGGACAGGGCGAGGTTGCCGGAGATGTTGCGGTAGGTGCCGGACGGGAACGTGTTCGCCGCCGGGGCGATCTCGTAGGAGACCGCGAAGTCCTCCGTCGTCTCGCCGAAGTTCCAGCCGGCCTTGAACGCGGCCACGTTGGCGGCCGCGATCTCCGGCTTCTTGGCGAACTTCGTCCGCAGGAACCGCTCGGTGCCCTCGGTGGGCCGGTGGTACATCCAGGACAGCAGACCGAGCGCGAACATGTTCTTGGCGCGCTGGGCCTCCTTGCGGGTCAGCCCGAACTGCTTCAGCGCCTCGACGGTGAGGCTGGTCAGCGGCACCGGGTGCAGGCGGTAGCCCTGGAGCGAGTCGTCGTCCAGGGGGGAGGTGTCGTACCCGGCCTTGGCCAGCGCCCGGGAGTCGAACTCGTCGCTGTTGACGAGGAGTTCGCCGCCGGGGCGCAGGTCGCCCAGGTTGGTCTTCAGGGCCGCCGGGTTCATGGCCACCAGCACGTCCACGGCGTCGCCGGGCGTGAGGATGTCGTGGTCCGCGAAGTGCAGCTGGAAGGAGGAGACGCCGCCCAGGGTGCCGGCGGGGGCACGGATCTCGGCGGGGAAGTTCGGCAGGGTCGACAGGTCGTTGCCGAACGAGGCGGTCTCCGACGTGAATCGGTCACCCGTCAGCTGCATGCCGTCTCCGGAGTCGCCTGCGAACCGGATGACCACACGGGACAGTCGCTCGGTCCGCGAGGAAGCGTCCGAGGCCGCCGGTGGATGGATGCTGGGGTGAGGAGCTGCAGTCACCGAGCCTCTACCTCTCTCTCGTGGGGTGCCCACGGCGGTTGCAGTGTCGGTAGGTCGCCTAGAGGGGTGGTCAAGAAGCGGTGCACCGGGGGAGGGTGTGCCGACGTACGCCCGTCGGCCAGGTCGGGCACCCCTCCACCACCCCTTGAGCCTGCGCCTCGACCATCGCCGCATGACCCGACGCGCAGTGATCACCGGGCTGGGTGTGGTCGCCCCCGGTGGCATCGGCACCAAGGACTACTGGGCGCTGCTCACCGGCGGCCGGGCCGCGACCCGGCACATCACCTTCTTCGACGCCTCCGGCTACCGCTCCCGGGTCGCCGCCGAGGTCGACTTCGACCCCGCGGCCGCCGGACTCGGGGTCCGGGAGATCCACCGCATGGACCGCTCGGCGCAGTTCGCCGTGGTCAGTGCCTGGGAGGCGGTCGCCGACAGCGGCCTCGCGCTCGGCGGTCTGGACCCGCTGCGCACCGGCGTCAGCATCGGCTGCGCGGTCGGCGCGGCCACCAGCCTGGACGCGGCCTACCCGCTGCTCAGCGACGAGGGCCGCGACTGGCGCACCGACACCCGCTATGCCGTCCCGCAGCTGTACGACTACATGGTGCCGAGCGCGCTCGCCCGCGAGGTCGCCTGGACCGTCGCCGCGCAGGGTCCGGTCGCGATGGTCTCCACCGGCTGCACCTCGGGGCTCGACGCCCTCGGCCACGCCGCCGGGATCATCGCGGAGGGATCGGCCGACGTGATGCTCGCCGGGGCGGCCGAGGCGCCCGTGTGCGCCATCACCGCGGCCTCCTTCGACGCCATCAAGGCCACCACGCCGTACCAGGGCGACGAACCCGCCGAGGCGTCCCGGCCCTTCGACCTGAACCGCGACGGATTCGTGCTCGGCGAGGGCGGCGCCGTCCTCGTCCTGGAGGAGAAGGAGCACGCCCGCCGCCGCGGCGCGCACGTCTACGCCGAGGTCGCCGGGTTCGCCACCCGCGGCAACGCCTACCACATGACCGGACTGCGCCCGGACGGCACCGAACTCGCCGCCGCCGTCGCCGCCGCCCTGGACGAGGCCCGGCTGCCCGCCGACGCCGTCGACTACGTCAACGCCCATGGCTCCGGGACCCGGCAGAACGACGTCCACGAGACCAACGCGCTGAAGATCGGCCTCGGCCCGCACGCCTACGACGTACCGGTCAGCTCCATCAAGTCGATGATCGGCCACTCGCTGGGCGCCATCGGTTCCCTGGAGGCGGCCGCCTGCGCCCTGGCCCTGGAGCACGGCGCCATCCCGCCGACCGCGAACCTTCACACCCCGGACCCGGAATGCGATCTCGACTACGTGCCCTTGACCGCGCGGGCTCAGCCCCTCAAGACCGTCCTCAGCGTGGGCAGCGGCTTCGGCGGCCTGCAGAGCGCCCTCGTCCTGAGGAAGCCCGAATGACCCCCGAACCCGTCCCGGCCCCGCCCGCCCGGGTGCGCGCGGCCGTCACCGGACTCGGTGTCGTCGCCCCCAACGGCGTCGGCACCCGCGCCTGGTGGGAGGCGACCCTGCGCGGGGTCAGCGCCCTGCGCCCGGCCCGCGACGCCCCCGTCAACCGCGTCCCGGTCGCCGGTGAGGTCACCTCCTTCGTGGCCGAACAGCACGTGCCCAGCAGGCTGTTGCCGCAGACCGCCCGCTTCACCCGGCTCGCGCTCGCCGCCGCCGCCGAGGCCCTGTACGACGCCGACGTCGACCCCGCCGCGCTGGAGGAGTCCGGCGCCGGCGTGTTCACCGCCAGCTCGGCCGGCGGCTACGAGTTCGGGCAGCACGAGATGGGCGCCCTGTGGCGCACCGGCAGCGACAGCGTCAGCGCCTACCAGTCCTTCGCCTGGTTCTACGCCGCCTGCACCGGCCAGGTCTCCATCCGGCACGGGATGCGCGGCCCGAGCGGCACCCTGGTCACCGAACAGTGCGGGGGACTGGACGCGGTGGGCCAGGCCCGGCGGCGGCTCGGCGACGGCACCCAGGTGCTGCTGGCCGGCGGCTCCGACGCGGGACTGTGCCCGCTGGGCTGGGCGGGCCACCTCGCCACCGGACAGGTCAGCCCGCACACCCACCCGGCCCGTGCCTACCTGCCCTTCCACCCCGATGCCTCCGGTTACGTCCCCGGCGAGGGCGCCGCCTACGTCGTACTGGAGGAGCGGCAGGCCGCCGAGCGGCGGGGCGCGCAGGTGCTCGGCGAGGTCGCCGGGTACGCCGCCGCCTTCGATCCGCCGACCGGGCCCGGCAACCTCGGCCTCGCCGCCCGGCTCGCGCTCGCCGACGCCGGACTGACCCCGGACGACATCGACGCCGTCTTCGCCGACGCCTCCGGGGTGCCCGCGCTGGACGCGGCCGAGGCCGAGGTGATCGAAGCGCTCTTCGGGCCGTACGGCGTCCCGGTCGCGGTGCCGAAGACGATGACCGGACGGATCGGCGCCGGCGGCTCCGCGCTCGACCTGGTGGCGGCGCTGCTGGCGCTGCGCGAGGGGGTGCTGCCGCCGGCGGTGCACGTGGACCGGCCCAAGGACGTCTGGCACCTCGACCTGGTCACCGGTGCCCCCCGCCCGGTCGAGCTGCGCGCCGCGCTGGTGCTGGCCCGGGGATACGGCGGATTCAACTCGGCCGCGGTGGTGGTGCGATGACGATGGGCAGGGCCGTGCCCGGCTCCTGGGCGGGCGCCCTGGGCGGCGGCCCGCGGGGCCGCGACCGGCCGCACCGCACCGCGCTGGTGACCGGCGCGACCGGCGGTATCGGACGGGCCGTCGCCGAACGCCTCGCCGAGGACGACTTCGACCTGTACGTCTGCGCGCGCGACGCGGACGCGGTCGCCGGGACCGTCGCCGCGCTGCGCGCCAAGGGCGTGAAGGCGGACGGCATGGCCGCCGACGTCCGCGACCCCCGGGCCGCCGCCGAACTGGCCGAGGCCGCCGTCGCCTGCCACGGCCGGCTCGACGTCCTCGTCAACAACTCGGGCCGCGACGGCGGGGGAGTCACCGCCGAACTCACCGACGAGCTCTGGCTCGACATCATCGAGACCAACCTCAACAGCGTCTTCCGCCTCACCCGCGAGATGCTCCGCCGGGGCGGCGCCGTCGACCGCGGCTGGGGGAGGATCGTCACCATCGCCTCCACCGCCGGGAAACAGGGCGTGATCCGCGGCGCCCCCTGCTCCGCCGCCGAGCACGCCGTGGTCGGCTTCACCAAGGCCCTCGGCCTGGAGCTCGCCACGACCGGCGTCACCGTCAACGCGGTGTGCCCCGGCTACGTCCGCACCCCGTCGGCCGAAGGGTTCTTGCGGGACCGCGCCGACGCCACGATCCCGCTGGGCCGTCACACCACCACGGAGGAGGTCGCCGGCCTGGTCGGCCACCTGGTCGGCGACGACGCCGCGGCCATCACGGCCCAGGCGATCAATGTCTGCGGCGGCCTGGTAAGCCACTGACCGTCTCCGACACCGAGGGAACCGGCATGCCGAACACCGTCCACACCACCCGGATCGCGGCGCCCGCGCAGGCCGTCCACGCGCTCGTCGCCGATGTGACCGTCTGGCCGCTGATGTTCGAGCCGAACATCCACACCGAGTACGTCGAGGGCTCGCCGCGCACGGAGGGCAGCGAACGCATCCGCATCTGGGCGTTCGCGGGCGAGCAGATCCGCAGCTGGACCTCCGAGCGGACCCTCGACCCGCACGCGCTGACCGTCGGCTTCCGCCAGCAGGACCCGGCCACGCCGCTGACGTCGATGAGCGGGCGCTGGGTGGCCAAGGACATCGGCGGCGGTGAGACGCTGCTCGAACTGCACCACGAGTTCCAGGCGTTCACCGACGAGCACTTCGTGCTGCACGCCCTCCACCACAACAGCCCGGCCGAGCTGGCCGGGGTGCGGATCGCCGCGGAGAATCCGAGGACGCCGTACACCTTCGAGGACAGCCTGCGCATCGCCGCGCCCCCGGAGGCCGTCTACGGCTTCCTGTACGACGCAGGCCACTGGCCGGACCGGCTGCCGCACGTGGCCTCGCTGGACCTCACCGAGGAGACGCCGGGCATCCAGCGGATGGCGATGGAGACCCGGAGCCCCGACGGCACGCTGCACCACAGTGAGTCGGTACGGGTGTGCAGGCCCGGCACCGGCAGCATCGTCTACAAGCAGATCCGCACCCCCACGGTCCTGGTGGCCCACACCGGGCAGTGGCGCCTCGACCCGCTGCCGGACGGCACGACGCTGGCCACGTCCCGGCACAGCGTGATCCTGGCGGACCCCAAGGCACGCGAGGCGGTGCGGGCCGCGCTGGGGACGAACAGCAGGGCGACCCTGCGCCGCGCCAAGGAGTTCGCGGAAACCCGCCGCGCCTAGGCCCTGTTGCCACCGGTGGACCGCGCCCCCGCGGCACGGGGTGCGGTCAGCGCGGGCGCGGGGCGCCGTGCGCCGGTCGGGCCTGTCGTCGCGTCCGGCCGGCGCCCGAGCAGGGCGTACACCGCCTCCGCGACCTCCTCGCAGGTCTCCGCCCGGACCGGGGCCGTCAGGCCCGGGACGACGGCGTCGACGCGGACCTGCGGACCGGTCACCGCCGCCAGCAGCCGCGTCAGGTCGGTCAGGGCCGCCGCCTGGCTCACGGCGCGCGGCCCCCGGCCCCCGGACGGCCGCCCGTCGGCCACCGGCCCCACGTTGACCACCCGCCCGGCCCCGCCCGCCCGCAGCTGCGGCAGCGCGGCCAGACACATCTGCCAGGTCCCGACGACGTCCACGTCGAAGAACTCCCGCCACACCTCGGCGTCCTGGCGCGGCCCCCGCCGGGGCACGCCCAGGGAGTTCACCAGCACATCCAGCCGGCCGTAGCGCCGCACGGCCGCCGCGACCAGCGCCTCGGCCTCCGCGCGCACCGCGATGTCGGCGGCCACGTACAGCGCGTCGGGCAGCCCGGCCGCCGGCACCTCGCCCGCCGCCCGGCCGTGCGCCACGTTCACCACCACCCGCATGCCCGCGGCCGCGAGCCGGCGCGCCACCGCCGCCCCGGTCCCCGCCGTCCCTCCCGTCACCAGGGCGACCGGCGCCCCTCCCCGCTGACCGGCTCTGCCGTGCCCATCCTCGGACGCATGTGTCATGGCACACCTTTCCGCCAGGTTCCCCCGGCTCCCGCCGGGCCGCCTGCATGGTCCGCCCCGGTCGTCGAGTGCGGCTCGACGCCCGAATGAGCAAGCGCTGCCAGTCTTCGCGCCCAGGTACGCGCGGTGGCATTTAAGCCCCACTCCACCGGCTCTCCAGCTCAGCGACGCACTCTGTCGCCCACGCGTTCCGAAAACGGGCTGAACCAGCCTCTTGACGACCTGTGAGGAGCGTCAATGGACCGCTTTCCACCTCCACTCCGGGAACGGACTGCCGAACTCCACGAACTGCGCGAGTCGGTGCACCGCGGTCCCTCGGAGCGGGCGACCCAGGCACAGCACGCCAAGGGGAAGCTGACCGCACGCGAACGGATCGATCTGCTCTTCGACAAGGGCACGTTCACCGAGACCGAGGGCCTACGACGGCACCGGGCGACCGGCTTCGGCCTGGAGGCCCGCCGACCGCACACCGACGGCGTGATCACCGGCTGGGGCCGGATCAACGGCCGCACCGCCTTCGTGTACGCCCATGACTTCCGGATCTTCGGTGGCGCGCTAGGCGAGGCGCACGCCCAGAAGATCCACAAGCTGATGGATCTGGCCACGGCGGCCGGCGCCCCGGTGATCGGCCTGTGCGACGGCGCCGGCGCCCGGATCCAGGAGGGCGTCACCGCGCTCGCCGGGTACGGCGGCATCTTCTCCCGCAATGTACGCAACTCCGGGGTCATCCCCCAGATCAGCGTCATCATGGGCCCGTGCGCGGGCGGCGCGGCCTACTCGCCGGCGCTCACCGACTTCGTGTTCATGGTGCGCGGCACCTCGCAGATGTTCATCACCGGCCCCGACGTCGTCCAGGCGGTGACCGGCGAGGAGATCACCATGGACGGGCTCGGCGGCGCCGACCCGCACTCCACCGCCTCCGGCGTGGCCCACGCGGTCTTCGACGACGAGGAGGAGTGCCTGGAGAACGTCCGCTTCCTGCTCTCCCTGCTGCCCGCCAACAACCGCGAACTCGCCCCGTCCGTCGCCGAGTCCGACCCGGTCGACCGGCGCACCGAGGCGCTGCTGGACATGGTCCCGGCCGACCCGCGCGCCTCCTACGACGTCCGGGACGTCATCGAGGAGATCGTCGACGACGGCTTCCTCTTCGAGGTCCACGAGAACTGGGCCCGCAACGTGGTCTGCGCGCTGGTCCGGATGGGCGGCGACGTCACCGGCATCGTCGCCAACCAGCCCATGGTGCAGGCCGGTGCGCTGGACATCGCGGCCTCCGAGAAGGCGGCGCGGTTCGTGCGGTTCTGCGACTCCTTCAACATCCCGCTGGTCACGCTGGTGGACGTGCCCGGGTTCCTGCCCGGCGTCGGCCAGGAGCACGGCGGCATCATCCGGCACGGCGCGAAGCTGCTGTACGCGTACTGCGACGCGACCGTGCCCCGGGTCCAGCTGATCATGCGCAAGGCGTACGGCGGCGCGTACATCGTCATGGACTCCCGTTCCATCGGCTGCGACGTCTCCCTGGCCTGGCCGGTCAACGAGATCGCGGTGATGGGCGCGGAGGGCGCGGCGAACGTCGTCTTCCGGCGCGAGATCGCGGCCTCGGACGATCCGCAGGCGACGCGCGAGCAACTGGTGAAGGAGTACCGCTCGGAGCTGATGCACCCGTACTACGCGGCCGAACGCGGCCTGGTGGACGATGTCATCGACCCCGCGGAGACCCGCGCCCGGCTCATCGACGCGCTGCGCACGCTGCGCCGCAAGCACGCCGACCGCCCCTCCCGCAAGCACGGGAACCAGCCCCAGTGACCGAGGACCGGGTGATACGAGTGCTACGAGGCGAACCGACACCGGAGGAACTCTCCGCCCTGCTCACGGTGCTGCTGGCGATGTCCGGCCGCCGGGAGGCGCCGGCGGAGGTGGAACCCCTGCCGGTCCAGCCGCCGGCGGTGGCCTGGACGCAGACGGGCGGAGGGGGAACGAGTTGGGCGGCGCCGGGATACCCGTACTGGACGGCGGTGACATGAGCGGATCCGCGACGCGGCTGCGGACCGAGCTCACCGAGGTCGCCGACGGGGTCTACGCCCACCTCCAGCCCGACGGGGGCTGGTGCCTCAGCAACGCGGGTGTGGTCGCCGGTCCCGAGGGCCTGCTCCTCGTCGACACGGCGGCCACGGCCGCGCGGGCGGCGGCTTTGCGGGAGGCGGTGGGAGGGCTCGGCCGCGGCCCGGTCCGGGTCCTGGTCAACACCCACCACCACGGCGACCACACCCACGGCAACGGCGCGTTCGCGGGCGCGACGGTGGTGGCGCACGCCCGGACCCGGGCGGAGATGGAGCGCAACGGCCTGGCCCTCACGGGGGTCTGGCCGGACGTGGCGTGGGGAGAGCTGTCGGTACGGCTGCCGGACCTCACCTTCACCGACCAGCTGAGCCTCTACCAGGGCGACCGCGAGATCCGCCTGCTCCATCTGGGCCCGGCGCACACCAACGACGACGTGGTGGCGTGGCTCCCCGAGGAACGGGTCCTGTTCGCCGGGGACGTCGCGATGGCGGGCTGCTCGCCGTTCGTCCTCATGGGCTCGGTGTCGGGCTCCCTGGCGACCCTGGCCCGGCTGCGCGCCCTCAGGCCCCGCACGGTGGTCTGCGGCCACGGCCCGGTACGGGGGCCGGAGGTGCTGGACGAGACGGCGGAGTACCTGCGCTGGATCCAGCGGGTGGCGGCGGAGGGCCGGGCCCAGCGCCTGACCCCCCTGGTGGCGGCCAGGGAGGCGGGCAAGGGCGCCTTCGGCCATCTCACCGAGTTCGAGCGCATCGTGGGCAACCTGCACCGCGCCTACGCGGAACTCGACGAGCGCGAGGCGATCGCCTCCGGCCGGACGGTGGACGTGGCCGAGGCGTTCGGCGAAATGATCACCTACAACGGCGGCGCCCTCCCCACCTGCCACGCCTGACGGGGCACCGACACAGGCACCGACACAGGCCGCACCACTCCGGCCCGTGTCGGTGTTGGGCCGAACGGGTGACTTGGCGTAAGAATTGGCTGGTGCAGGCATTGAGTACCAGTCAGTTCGGGGGGAGCCGGTGAACCGCTACGACGTCACCGATGAACAGTGGGAAGGGCTCGCCCAGGTCGTACCCCTGCGCGGCCGGGACGCATGGCCGTCCGCGGTGGACCACCGCTCGCTTCCCGAGGCGGCGACCGAGCCGCGCCGCCGCTTCGTGGTCCTGCGGGTCAACGTCTTCGGCGACGCCCGTGAGGTCGCGGAGACGCTGATGGCCGGCATCCCGGTCCTCCTCGACCTCACCGGCGCGGAGACGGAGGTCGCCAAGCGCGTCCTCGACTTCAGCACCGGCGTCGTCTTCGGCCTGTCGAGCGGGATGCACCGGGTCGACCGGAACGTGTTCCTGCTGACCCCGCACGGCACCGAGGTGAGCGGCCTGATGGAGGGAGCGACGGTCCCCGACTCCTGACCCGCCCGGTCCCCCGATCGTAGGAACCCCCCACCACCGAAACGATTCCCCCGCCCCCACCCTCCTACGGTCCGCATATGACCCCACCCCCCACGCCCCCGAAGCCGACCGACTTGCGCGTGCCGGACCCCGCCGTCTCCACGCGGGCCGACGGCGAGCCGCCGAGCCTGTCCCGCGCGCCGGGTTCTCCGACGTCCGCCCGCACGCCGAAGCCACCGGCGCCTCGCGTGCCCGCGCCGACGGAGCCCCCGAGCCCTTCCCACGCACCCGGCTCCAGCACGTCCACCCCACCCCCGACCCCGACCGCCCCCCGGACATCCCGCGCGACCGCGTCCCAGGAGTCCGCGAGCGCGCCAGACCCCGCTGCCTCCGTCTCGACGGTGGCCGACGGCGAGCCGCCGAGCCTGTCCCGCGCGCCGGGTTCTCCGGCGTCCGCCCGCACGCCGAAGCCACCGGCGCCTCGCGTGCCCGCGCCGACGGAGCCCCCGAGCCCTTCCCACGCACCCGGCTCCAGCACGTCCACCCCACCCCCGACCCCGACCGCCCCCCGGACATCCCGCGCGTCCGCGTCCCCCTCGGGTGGGCCGAGCGCTGTCTCCGGGGAGGTCCGGCGTCCTCAGCGGCCGCAGGTCACCGAGTTGCGGCTTTCCGCGTTTGCCGGGCATCGGGGGGTTCGGGTGCCGTTAGGGGCGTGCACCTTGCTTGCTGGGGTCAGTGGGTGCGGGAAGACGAGTGCGCTGCGGGCGTACGAGGCGCTGGCCCGGCTCGGCGGGGGCGCCGCACTGCGGGACGTGTTCCCCGATCCCCTCGCCTGCGTGCCGGACGGCGCCCGCCCCGACGCCCAGCGCCGCCGGGGCTTCCGCATCGGCTGCACCGCCGACGGCCCCGAGGGCCCGGTCCGGCTCGACCTCGCCGTACAGGCCGAACCCGCCCTGCGGATCGTCGGCGAGCGGCTGACGGCCGACGGCGTCACCCTGCTGGAGACCGCCCTGCGCGACCCCGGCCGGCGCACGGTCCAGGCCGCCTGGCACACCGCCGGATCCGCGCCCGTGACCCGCGCCCCGCTCCCCGACGACCTGCTCGGCACCGCGCTGCTGCCCCTGCGCGTGGCCGGCAAGACGGACGGCCAGCGCCGCGTCCTGGCCGCCGCCGAGCAGATGGTCGTCGCCCTGCGCTCGGTCTTCCCCTGCGATCCGCACCCGGACCGGATGCGCGCCCCCGTCCCCACCGGCTCCGGACGCCTCCTCGGCGGCTGCGACAACCTCGCCGACGTCCTGTGGCGCACCCGCGTCGAGTGCGCCCGCCGCCACCAGCAACTGATCGCCGCGGTACGCGCCGGATGCGCCGGCCCCGTCCAGGACGTCCTGGCCGAACAGCCCGGCGACGGCACCGTCCGCGGCGTGCTGGACCGCGGCGACGGCACCCGCACCGACTTCGCCCGCCTCGGTGACGGCGAACTCCGCCATCTCGCGCTCGCCCTCGTCCTGCTCACCGGCCCCGGCGTGCTGGACCTGGACGCCCCCGGCGAGGTGCCCCCGGCCATGCGGACGCTCACCGTCCTGACGGACGGCCTCGAACGCGCCCTGGACCCACACCAGCGCACCGAACTCCTGCGGCTCGCCGCCCGGATGTGCGCCCGCGGCCACATCCGCCTCGTCGGGACGGTCAGCGACCCGGCCTGGGCCGACGGAACGCCCGGCGTCACGGTGGTACACCTGACCCCGTGACCGAACCCCTCGACGTGGCGAAGCTCCAGCGCAGGCTGGCCGAGTTCGCCGCCGCCCGCGACTGGCAGCCGTACCACACCCCCAAGAACCTCGTCGCCGCGCTCAGCGTGGAGGCCTCCGAACTGGTCGAGATCTTCCAGTGGCTGACGCCCGAGGAGTCGGCCCGGGTGATGTCCGACCCCGACACCGCGCACCGCGTCACGGACGAGGTCGCCGACGTGCTGGCGTATCTGCTGCAACTGTGCGAGGTGCTCGGCATCGACCCCCTGGCGGCCCTGGCCGCGAAGATCGACCGGAACGAACGCCGGTTCCCGGCGCCGTAAGGCCGGTCGTGCACCTGGGAGCTGATCAGCCCTATATCACTCTCAGTCACCAATCACCCGCCCGAAACCGATTTGTTGTCCGCAGATTTCCGTCTTCCTCTGGCTTTTCGTCTCACACCCCCTCACTCTGGGTAGTGAACAAGGGAGTTCAGGAAGACGTGCCAGAGGCGCGTCGGAGCAGACGGGGGCAGCGCATGGACGCGGTGCGGCTCATCGTGACGAGCAGGCGTGCCCTGGCGGCGAGCGACCGCACGCCGGAGATCATGACCGAGGTGTGGCAGGCACAGGCGCTGGCCCAGGCGATAGGCAGCCGGCTCGCGGTCTTCGGCCCGCCCGAACTGCGCGGCGAGGCACTGGGGTTGACCGAACTCGCGGGAAGGGGCTGCGGGGTGCTCGACACCCCCGTACTCGACCTCAAGGACCTGCGCGCCGCCCAGCTCGGCGACCTGGGCGACGCCCGCCAGGCGCTGATGTACCTGGGCGGGCTGCTCGGTGAGGTCGGCATCGCCCTCGTCGGTCTGGCGAGCGCGGCGGACGACGAGGCCACGTACTGGCAGTGCATGGAGGCCATCGACGCGGCCGACGAGTCCCGCGACCGCGTCCTGGAGATGCTCCGCAGACTGGCCGACCGGGACAGGGAACTGCTGTTGCAGGAGGCGCAGAGAGAAGCCGGCTGACCGGCCCACCGACCTCAGCCCCCACGAGGAAAGCCCCCCGGCGAGAACCTTCCTAGTCGCCGTCCTCCACGACCCCCGCCGCCGCACCCCGCCCCGGCCCTCCGGCCGACTGGAACTCCGCGTCCAGCGCGGACAGATCCGCGTTCAGCGCCGCCATCAGCTCCTCCATCTGCTGCAACAGCCCCTTCGGCTGACCGGCGGCGCTCCCGGCGCCTCCGGCCCCGCCCTGCTGCGGCACGGATTCTTCGGACATGACGGCCTCCTCGGCCCCCGGCCCCGGGTTGCGGAGACCGATGCGGGTGTCGCCCGGCGGCGAACAGGCCGGTGCGGGAGCCGGGCGGTCCGGCTCCGCCCGAGCCAACGATCATCACCGAACCGGGTCACTGGCCCGGCCCCGCCCCGGCCCACGCCGTCGACGTTTTTCACCCGACCGTGGGGGAGCGCGGCCGGTGGGACCGCCGGGGTTGACCACCGCCCCACCATGCAGGATGGAGGCATGGATCTGCGCATCTTCACCGAGCCCCAGCAGGGGGCCACCTACGACACCTTGCTCACCGTGGCGAAGGCCACCGAGGACCTTGGATTCGATGCCTTCTTCCGGTCCGACCACTATCTGAGCATGGGCTCCGGGGACGGCCTGCCCGGCCCCACCGACGCCTGGATCACCCTCGCCGGTCTCGCCCGCGAGACCAAGCGCGTCCGCCTCGGCACCCTCATGACCGCGGGCACCTTCCGGCTGCCCGGCGTGCTCGCCATCCAGGTCGCGCAGGTCGACCAGATGTCGGGCGGCCGGATCGAACTCGGCCTCGGCGCGGGCTGGTTCGAGGAGGAGCACAAGGCGTACGGCATCCCCTTCCCGAAGGAGAAGTTCGGGCGCCTGGAGGAGCAGCTGGCGATCGTCACCGGTCTGTGGGCCACCGAGACCGGCAAGACCTTCGACTTCCACGGCACCTACTACGACCTCACCGGCTCGCCCGCGCTGCCCAAGCCCGCCCAGGCGAGGATCCCGGTGCTGATCGGCGGCCACGGCGCCAGCCGCACCCCGCGTCTGGCGGGCCGGTACGCGGACGAGTTCAACATGCCCTTCGGCAGCATCGAGGACACCGTCCGGCAGTTCGGCCGGGTCCGGGCCGCCGCCGAGGCGGCCGGCCGCCCCGCCGACGCGCTCACCTACTCCAACACCCTGGTGGTCTGCGTCGGCAAGGACGACGCGGAGGTAGCCCGCCGGGCCGCCGCCATCGGCCGTGAGGTGGACGAACTGAAGGCCAACGGCCTGACCGGCTCCCCGGCCGAGGTCGTCGACAAGATCGGCCGCTACGCCGAGACCGGCTCCAGCCGGATCTACCTCCAGCTCTTGGACCTCTCCGACCTCGACCACCTGGACCTCATCTCCTCCCAGGTGCAGTCGCAGCTCTCGTAAGGCCGCAGGAATAAACAAAGGCGCCGGTCGGGCCCGGTGTGCGAAGGTGTGACCGTCGTCCTGAAGGCCCCCAGGATCACCCTCCTGGGGGCCTTCGTCGTACGGCGGCGCATCCGTCCACCGAGCCTCAAAGGCCCTGCCCATGTTCCTGACGATCAGTACCACCGGCACCCCACAGCGCCCCGCCACCGACCTCGGCTACCTGCTGCACAAGCATCCCGAGAAGGCGCAGGCGTTCTCCACGTCCTACGGCACGGCCCATGTCCTCTACCCCGAGGCGGACGCCGAACGCTGCACGGCGGCGCTGCTGCTGGAGGTCGACGCGGTGGCGCTGGTCCGGCGCGGCAAGGGCAAGGGCCGCGGCGGCGCCCCCGACGCGGCGCTCGCGCAGTACGTCAACGACCGCCCCTACGCCGCCTCCTCGTTGCTCGCGGTGGCCCTGAGCGGGGTGTTCTCCAGCGCGATGAAGGGCGTCTGCGCGGCCAGGCCGGACCTCCCGGGACAGGCCCGCCCGCTGCGCGTCGAGGTGCCCGCGCTGCCCGCCCGCGGCGGCCCGGACCTGGTGCGGCGACTGTTCGAGCCGCTCGGCTGGACGGTCACCGCCGAACCGGTGGCCCTCGACGAGCGGTTCCCGCAGTGGGGCGATTCGCGCTACGTCCGGCTCGTCCTGGAGTCGGATGCGCTCACCCTCGCCGAGGCGTTGCGCCACCTGTACGTCCTGCTGCCCGTCCTGGACGACGCCAAGCACTACTGGGTCGCGCCGGACGAGGTCGACAAGCTGCTGCGCGCCGGTGAGGGCTGGCTGCCGGAGCATCCCGAGCAGAAGCTGATCACCAGCCGCTATCTCTCCCGCCGCTGGTCGCTGACGCGCCAGGCCATGGAGCGTCTTGAGCTGGTGCGGCTCGCCGAGGCCGATGACAGCGAGGTCGAGGACATCGACAACGCCGTGGAGGCCGACGCGGAGGAAGAGGAGCGCCCCACCCCGCTCGCCGTGCAGCGCCGGGACGCGATCCTCGCCGCGCTGCGGGAGTCCGGTGCCGCACGCGTCCTCGACCTCGGCTGCGGCCAGGGCCAGTTGGTGCAGGCGCTGCTCAAGGACGTCCGCTTCACCGAGATCGTCGGCACCGATGTCTCGATGCGGGCGCTGACCATCGCCGCCCGCCGGCTCAAGCTGGACCGCATGGGCGAGCGGCAGGCGTCCCGGGTGAAGCTCTTCCAGGGCTCGCTCGCCTACACCGACAACCGGCTCAAGGGCTACGACGCCGCCGTGCTCAGCGAGGTCATCGAGCACCTCGACCTGCCGCGGCTGCCCGCCCTGGAGTACGCGGTCTTCGGCGCCGCCCGCCCGCGGACGGTCCTGGTGACCACCCCGAACGTCGAGTACAACGTCCGCTGGGAGTCCCTCCCGGCCGGACACGTCCGGCACGGCGACCACCGCTTCGAGTGGACCCGCGAGGAGTTCCGCGCCTGGGCGCGGAAGGTCGCCGAACGGCACGGCTACGCCTGGGAGTTCACCCCCGTGGGACCCGAGGACCCCGAGGTGGGTCCGCCCACCCAGATGGCCGTCTTCCGGCTGACCGACAAGGAGGCGAAGGCCGCATGACCGAGAACCAGGGGCGTACCCTGCCCGTCACCGACCTCTCCCTCGTGGTGCTCGTCGGCGCCTCCGGCTCCGGCAAGTCCACCTTCGCGCGCCAGCACTTCAAGCCCACCGAGGTGATCTCCTCGGACTTCTGCCGGGGCCTGGTCGCCGACGACGAGAACGACCAGAGCGTCAGCAAGGACGCCTTCGACGTCCTGCACTACATCGCGGGCAAGCGGCTCGCGGCCGGCCGCCGTACGGTCGTCGACGCCACCAGCGTCCAGCAGGATTCCCGGCGCCAGCTCATCGAATTGGCCAAGCGCTATGACGTGCTGCCGATAGCCATCGTGCTGGACGTGCCGGAGGAGGTGTGCGCCGAGCGCAACGCGGCCCGCACCGACCGCGCCGACATGCCCCGCCGGGTGATCCAGCGGCACATCCGCGAACTGCGCCGCTCAGTCCGGCAGTTGGAGCGCGAGGGCTTCCGCAAGGTGCACGTCCTGCGCGGAGTCCAGGAGGTGGAGCAGGCCACCGTCGTCACCGAGAAGCGCTACAACGACCTGACCCACCTCACCGGCCCCTTCGACATCATCGGCGACATCCACGGCTGCTCCGCCGAACTGGAGTCGCTGCTCGGCAAGCTCGGTTACGCCGGCGGCGTCCACCCGGACGGCCGGACCGCCGTCTTCGTCGGCGACCTCGTCGACCGCGGCCCGGACAGCCCGGGTGTGCTGCGCCGGGTGATGTCGATGGTGAAGTCGGGTCACGCGCTGTGCGTGCCGGGCAACCACGAGAACAAATTCGGCCGCCACCTCAAGGGCCGCGCGGTCCAGCACACGCACGGACTCGCCGAGACCATCGAGCAGATGGCGGGGCAGAGCGAGGAGTTCGTGCGCGAGGTACGGGAGTTCATCGACGGCCTGGTCAGCCACTACGTTCTCGACGGCGGCAAACTGGTCGTCTGCCACGCCGGTCTGCCCGAGAAGTACCACGGCCGCACCTCGGGCCGGGTCCGCTCGCACGCCCTGTACGGCGACACCACCGGCGAGACCGACGAGTTCGGGCTGCCGGTGCGCTACCCGTGGGCCGAGGACTACCGGGGCCGGGCGGCCGTGGTGTACGGCCACACCCCCGTCCCGGAGGCCACCTGGCTCAACAACACCATCTGCCTGGACACCGGTGCCGTCTTCGGCGGCAAGCTGACCGCGCTGCGCTGGCCGGAGCGGGAACTGGTCGACGTACCCGCCGAGCAGGTCTGGTACGAACCGGCCAGGCCGCTGCGCACGGAGGCGCCCGGCGGGCACGACGGGCGGCCGCTGGACCTGGCGGACGTGCACGGGCGCCGGGCCGTGGAGACACGGCACGCGGGACGGGTCGCCGTCCGGGAGGAGAACGCGGCAGCGGCCCTGGAGGTGATGAGCCGCTTCGCGATCGACCCGCGGCTGCTTCCGTACCTCCCGCCGACCATGGCGCCGACGGCGACCTCGCAGGTGGACGGGTACCTGGAGCACCCGCAGGAGGCGTTCGCGCAGTACCGGGAGGACGGGGTCGAGCGGGTCGTGTGCGAGGAGAAGCACATGGGCTCGCGCGCCGTGGTCCTGGTGTGCCGGGACGCGGACGCGGCGCGCGGGCGGTTCGGGGTCGACGGGCCGACCGGGTCGCTGTACACGCGGACCGGGCGTCCCTTCTTCGACGACGAGTCGGTGACGGAGACGATCCTCGGTCACCTGCGCGCGGCCGTCGGCGCGGCCGGACTGTGGGACGAACTCGCCACCGACTGGCTGCTGCTGGACGCCGAGCTGATGCCCTGGTCGCTGAAGGCGTCCGGGCTGCTGCGCTCGCAGTACGCGGCCGTGGGCGCCGCCTCCGGGGCGGTGTTCCCGGGTGCGCTCGCCGCGCTGGAGGGCACCGCCGCGCGGGGTGTCGACGTGTCGGGGCTGCTGGTCCGCCAGCGCGAACGGGCCGCGGACGCCTCGGCGTTCACCGAGGCCTACCGCCGCTACTGCTGGCCCACCGAGGGCCTGGACGGCGTCCGCCTGGCGCCGTTCCAGATCCTGGCGGTCCAGGGCCGCAGCCTCGCCGCGCTCCCGCACGACGAACAGCTCGCGCTGCTGGACCGGCTGGTGGAGCACGACGGCACGGGCCTGCTGCAGACGACGCGTCGCCTGCACGTCGACACCACCGACCCGGAGTCGGTGCGGGCGGGCGTCGACTGGTGGCTGGAGATGACCGGCCGCGGCGGCGAGGGCATGGTCGTCAAACCGGCCGGCGCCCTGGTGCGCAGCCCGCAGGGCCGGCTGGTGCAGCCGGGCATCAAGTGCCGTGGCCGCGAGTACCTGCGGATCATCTACGGCCCCGAGTACACGCGCCCGGACAACCTGACCCGGCTGCGCCGGCGCTTCCTCAACCACAAGCGCTCGCTCGCGATCCGCGAGTACGCGCTCGGTCTGGAGGCCCTGGACCGGCTGGCCGGGGGCGAGCCGCTGTGGCGGGTGCACGAGGCGGTGTTCGGGGTGCTGGCGCTGGAGTCGGAGCCGGTCGACCCGCGGCTGTGACCGGCGGCTCTACCCCGCGAGCCGCAGCCGCTCCCGGCACACGCCGATCCGGACCGACTGGCCCCAGGTCAGTTCCAGGGCGTCGGTCTCCATGCCGTCCCCGAAGGCGACCAGGCGTTCGGACTCGACGGTGAGGGTCAGCCGGGCCGGGCCGGCCAGCTCACCGGCCACCAGGGAGGTCCCGGTGGCCGGTGAGGGCCAGGCCTCGCGGACGAACCACACCAGCCGTTCCTCCGCCGGGGAGGGCAGCCGCAGCCGCCCTCCCCGGTCCTGCCACACCGACCGGAGCCATCCGGTCGCCCCCGTCCCGGTGCCGATCAGCACCCCGGACGAGGCCTGGGCCTCGACGACACCCCCGTCGTCCTCCAGGCCCAGGCGGTACCGTGCCGTCTGGTGTCCGGCGGCGCCCAGATAGATCTCGTTCAGCGCGACCAGCCGCTGGGTGTCGTCGGCGACGGCCTCGACCATCGTGAGCTCGTCCACGGCCGAGGTGCCGGCCGACGCCAGCAGCTTCGCCGCGTCCCCGGGCCGGTGCCGTACCAGGACCCCGGGGTTGCGTCCGGGTTCGGCGTCGATGCCGATCACCGGTTGCCCCGACAGGTACTTGGCGACGTTCGCCACCAGTCCGTCCTGGCCGACCACCACGACCACGTCCTGCGGCGCGAACAGGAAGCGGTCCACGTCGGCCCGCTCGACCCGGGCCTGCCGCCAGGTCAGCGGGATCGCCGCGGCCACCTCGGCGAGCGCCCGGCGGGTGCGGCGGTGCCGGGCCGCGATCTCCTCGATGTCCCGGCCGCGGGAGCGCAGGAAGTAGGCGGCCTGGCCGTGGGTGCCGTGCCGGGCCACCAACTCCTCGTACTCCGTGGTGCGGTGGACCAGCACGGCCCGGGGCGCGAGACTCACGTCCGCTCCCCGTCGCCGAGCCGGGCGAGCAGTCCGGTGAGCACGTCCGGCGAGACGGTGACGCTGTCGATGCGGGGCAGGTTCTCGGCGAGCCGGGTGCCGGTGAGGGCGTGCAGGACGGCGACGTCCACCTCGGCGTGCACCCGCAGCCAGGCGGCCTGGGCCGCGGCCTTCGCGTCACCGACCTCCCGGGTGCCCTCGGCCTCGGCGCGGGCGAGCCGTACGGAACGCGCGGCCTCGGCCTCCGCGAGCCGTTCGGTGCGCCGCGCCTCGGCGTCGGCCAGCCGCACCGAGCGAGCCGCCTCCGCCTCGGCCCGTACCGCGTCGGCCGCGGCGGCCTCCTCCGCCTCCCGGCGCGCGTTGGTGCCCCGCTGATCGACCAACTGCTCCTCGCGGCGGGCGAGTTCGATCTGGCTGGCCAGCTCGTTCTCGGCGATCGCGCGTTCCCGCTCGACGGCCACCGCCCGTCGCTCGTACGTGGCCCGGTCGGCCTCCTGCTGGATCAGCTCGCGCGCCGGGGTCCGCAGCGCCCGCTCCACCTCCGGCTCCGGGCGCAGCGCCACCACCCGCACGGCGACGATCTCGATGCCGGTGGCGGGCAGCCGGGGTTCGGCGGCGAGCCCGGCGGCGACCCGTTCGCGCACCGCGCTCACCCCGTCCACCAGGGCCGACGCGAGCGGCGTACGGGCGAGGACGGCGAGGGCGTGCTGCTGGGCCGTCTCGGTGAGCAGGGTGCCGAGCTGTTCCAGGGGAGCGCCGCGCCAGGCCCCGGTGTCGGGGTCGACCGAGAAGTCCAGCCGGGCCGAGGCGAGGGCCGGGTCGCTGATGCGGTAGGTGACCGTCGCCTGCACGGCCACGTCCTGGAAGTCGGCCGTACGGGCGTGGAACGTCATCGCCAGCTCCCGGTCGTCGACCGGCACTTCGGAGATCGCCGCGCTGAGCGGCCGGAACCAGAAGCTGATCCCGGGTTCGTTGTGCACCAGGCGGCCCGAGCGGTGGTGCCGGATGTGCGCCGTCGGCGCCCCGCGCAGATGGCGCCACCCGAGGCGCCGGGTGATGTCGGCCATGGAATGACCCCCCTCACTGGTTTTCGTCATGACGACGATAAGCGGGGAGCCCGTTTATCGTCAAGGGGACGAGAACCGGAAGTGGTCAAGAAGGGGGTGAAGGGCGCCCCCGGTGGTCAGGATGGAGTCATGGGATTCCATGTCGACTCCGAGGCCGGGCGGCTCAGCCGCGTCATCCTGCACCGGCCGGATCTCGAGCTCAAAAGGCTCACCCCCAGCAATAAGGACGCGCTGCTCTTCGACGACGTGCTCTGGGTGCGCCGGGCGCGCGCCGAGCACGACGGCTTCGCCGACGTCCTGCGCGACCGCGGGGTCACCGTCCACCTCTTCGGCGACCTGCTCACCGAGGCCCTGGCGATCCCGGCGGCCCGCACCCTCGTACTGGACCGCGTCTTCGACGAGAAGGAATACGGCGTCCTCGCCACCGACCATCTGCGCGCCGCCTTCGAGAACCTGCCCGCCCCCGAACTGGCCGAGGCCCTCGTCGGCGGCATGACCAAGCGCGAGTACCTGGACGCCCACCCGGAGCCGACCTCCGTGCGCTTCCACGCCATGGAGCTCGACGACTTCCTCCTCGCGCCCCTGCCTAACCACCTCTTCACCCGCGACACCTCCGCCTGGATCTACGACGGCGTCTCCGTCAACGCCATGCGCTGGCCGGCCCGTCAGCGCGAGACCGTGCACTTCGAGGCGATCTACCGGCACCACCCGCTGTTCCGTGCGGAGACGTTCCCCTTCTGGTCCGAGGGGCAGGCCGACTACCCGTCCACCATCGAGGGCGGCGACGTCCTGGTGATCGGCAACGGCGCCGTGCTGATCGGCATGAGCGAGCGCACCACCCCGCAGGCCGTGGAGATGCTGGCGTACAAGCTGTTCGCCGCGGGTTCCGCCCAGTCGATCGTGGCCCTGGACATGCCCAAGCGGCGTGCCTTCATGCACCTCGACACCGTGATGACGATGGTCGACGGCGACACCTTCACCCAGTACGCCGGGCTCGGCATGCTCCGCTCGTACACCATCGAGCCGGGCGTCGACGGCAAGGAGCTGAAGGTCACCGACCATCCGCCGGAGCACATGCACCGCGCCATCGCCGCCGCCCTCGGGCTGAGCGAGATCCGGGTCCTGACCGCGACCCAGGACGTGCACGCGGCCGAGCGGGAGCAGTGGGACGACGGCTGCAACGTCCTCGCGGTCGAGCCGGGCGTCGTCGTGGCCTACGAGCGGAACTCCACCACCAACACGCATCTGCGCAAGCAGGGCATCGAGGTCATCGAGATCCCGGGCAGCGAACTGGGCCGGGGGAGGGGCGGTCCGCGCTGCATGAGCTGCCCGGTCGAGCGAGGGGCCGTGTAGCCCAAGCCGCCCTGTATATAAATGTGGAACATCGTATAGACTTCCAGGGTCATTGTTCACGTATCTCTGGAGCGCCCCCATGGCGACAGTCCCGACCGCCCTCGCCGGCCGCCACTTCCTCAAGGAGCTCGACTTCACCGAGGAGGAGTTCCGCGGGCTGATCGAGCTGGCCGCCGAGCTGAAGGCGGCCAAGAAGGCCGGGACCGAGCCGCAGCACCTGCGCGGCAGGAACATCGCGCTGATCTTCGAGAAGACGTCCACCCGCACCCGCTGCGCCTTCGAGGTCGCCGCCGCCGACCAGGGCGCCTCGACGACCTACCTGGACCCCTCCGGCTCGCAGATCGGGCACAAGGAGTCGGTCAAGGACACCGCGCGGGTGCTCGGGCGGATGTTCGACGCCATCGAGTACCGCGGGGACAGCCAGGAGAAGGTCGAGGAGCTGGCCGCGCACGCCGGGGTGCCGGTCTACAACGGCCTCACCGACGACTGGCACCCCACCCAGATGCTCGCCGACGTCCTCACCATGCTGGAGCACACCCCGAAGACCCTGGACGACTCCATCGCCTTCGCCTACCTCGGCGACGCCCGCTTCAACATGGGCAACAGCTATCTGATCACCGGCGCGCTGCTCGGCATGGACGTGCGGATCGTCGCGCCCAAGGCGTACTGGCCGCACGAGGACATCGTCGCCGAGGCGCGCCGGCTCGCCGAGACCAGCGGGGCAGCCGTCCTGCTCACCGAGTCCGTGGCCGAGGGCGTCCTGGGCGCCGACTTCGTCGCCACGGACGTCTGGGTCTCGATGGGTGAGCCCAAGGACGTCTGGGACGAGCGGATCAAGGCGCTGGTCCCGTACGCGGTCACGATGGACGTGCTGCGGGCCACCGGCAACCCGGACGTGAAGTTCCTGCACTGCCTCCCGGCCTTCCACGACCTGGGCACGAAGGTCGGCCGGGAGATCTTCGAGGCCCACGGCCTGGACTCCCTGGAAGTCACCGACGAGGTCTTCGAGTCGCCGCACTCGGTGGTCTTCGACGAGGCGGAGAACCGCATGCACACGATCAAGGCGGTCCTGGTCGCCACGCTGGCCTGAGACCGCCTACCCGGGCCGCCGCTGCGCCGGTATCGCCGGCAACCTGAACCACACAGCCTTCCCCGACGGCGTCGGCCGGTGACCGCACGACGAGCTCAGCGTGCGGATCAGCAGCAGCCCCCGGCCGTGCTCCTGCCAGGGATCCGGCTCCCCCTCGCAGGGGCGGGTGAGGTTCCCCGGCGGCGCCGGGTCCGGGTCGTGCACCTCGACCTGGCAGCCGCCCGGCAGCAGCCGGACCACCAGCTCTATCGGCCCCTCGCCCGCCGTGTGCTCCACGGCGTTGGCCACCAGCTCCGCGGTCAGCAGCTCCGCGGTGTCGCTGTCGGCACAATGCTCCAGCTCGGCCAGGGCGGTACGGATCAGGGCGCGCGCGACCGGCACCGCCGCGGTGGTGTGCGGCAGCGCGATGCGCCAGGAGGCGGAGGCGGGGAGGCGATCGTGCACGGCGGATCCGTTCATCAAGCAGGCAGTCCTGCTCTCGACCAGAGGAATGGTACGGGGCCCTCGCCGAAGGCGTCCGGCGGGCACCGCCCGGGGCCCTTCACCCCGGTGACCAGCGGCCTACCCAGGTGAGCGGCGCGCCTCGCGCCGTTGCTCCCGTCGTTACCCGGGCGTCGACGACCCGTGACACCCGGGTCGCCGCCGTGACGTATCGCGCTGTCCTGACGACAGTCACGGATGGGTGATAACTTCGTCGGGTAGACCTCAGTGGAACAGCGCCGCCCGCAGTCCGCCCGAGGAGGCCGCCCGCCATGAGTCCCTTCACCGGCTCCGCCGCCCGGACCGAGCGCTGGCGCCATCTGCGGGTGGACCTCACCGACGGCGTCGCCACCGTCACCCTCGCCCGCCCCGAGAAGCTCAACGCCCTCACCTTCGGCGCCTACGCCGACCTGCGCGACCTCCTCGCCGAGCTGTCCCGGGAGCGGGCGGTACGAGCCCTGGTGCTGGCCGGGGAGGGGCGCGGCTTCTGCTCCGGCGGGGACGTGGACGAGATCATCGGCGAGACGCTGTCCATGGACACGGCCCAGCTGCTGGACTTCAACCGGATGACCGGCCAGGTGGTGCGGGCGGTCCGCGAGTGCCCGTTCCCGGTGATCGCGGCGATCCACGGCGTGGCGGCGGGCGCAGGCGCGGTGCTGGCCCTGGCCTGCGACTTCCGCGTCGCCGACCCCTCGGCCCGCTTCGCGTTCCTGTTCACCCGGGTCGGCCTGTCCGGCGGCGACATGGGAGCGGCGTACCTGCTGCCCAGGGTCGTCGGCCTCGGCCACGCCACCCGCCTGCTGATGCTGGGCGACCCGGTACGGGCGCCGGAGGCCGAGCGCATCGGCCTGATCAGCGAGCTGACGGAGGAGGGCCGGGCGGACGAGGCGGCACGGTCCCTGGCCCGCCGCCTGTCCGAGGGCCCGGCTCTGGCGTACGCCCAGACCAAGGCGCTCCTGACGGCGGAACTGGACATGCCCCTGGCGGCAGCGGTGGAACTGGACGCCTCGACACAGGCCCTGCTGATGACGGGCGAGGACTACGCGGAGTTCCACGCGGCCTTCACCGCGAAGCGACCTCCCAAATGGAGGGGACGGTGACTGTTCCGACCCCAGGGGCGCGGGGAACCGCGCGACCAGCCCCCACCCACCCGCAGCCGCCGACCACCACCAGCCACCCCCTCCAGGTGGCGATCATCGGCGGCGGCCCCGGCGGCCTCTACGCCGCCGCCCTCCTCAAACGCCTCGACCCCGCCCGCGAGATCACCGTCTGGGAACGCAACGCCCCCGACGACACCTTCGGCTTCGGCGTGGTCCTCTCCGACGAAACCCTGGGCGGCATAGAACACGCCGACCCCGAGGTCTACGCGGCCCTGCAACAGGACTTCATCCGCTGGGACGACATCGACATCGTCCACGGCGACTCCCGCCACACCTCCGGAGGACACGGTTTCGCCGCCCTCGGCCGCAAACGCCTCCTGGAGATCCTGCACGACCGCTGCCGCGCCCTCGGCGTGGACCTGCGCTTCCACACCGAGGCCCCCGACCCCGCCCGGCTGGCGGAGACCCACGACCTGGTC
The DNA here is from genome assembly GCF_042888685.1 of Streptomyces sp. NPDC002779. Lineage (NCBI taxonomy): Bacteria > Bacillati > Actinomycetota > Actinomycetes > Kitasatosporales > Streptomycetaceae > Streptomyces > Streptomyces sp. NPDC002779. The sequence goes on along the minus strand of NZ_JBIAQC010000011.1, from coordinate 143,441 downwards.
ATCGCCGCCGACGGTGTGCACAGCACCACCCGTGCGGCCTACGCCCCTGTGTTCCGCCCCCATGTGGCCACCCACCACTGCCGTTACATCTGGCTGGCCACCGACTTCGCCTTCGACGCCTTCCGCTTCGACATCGCCGAGACCGAACACGGCGTGATGCAACTGCACGGCTACCCCTATGCCCGCGCCGCCTCCACCGTCATCATCGAGATGCGCGAAGAGGTGTGGCGCGCCGCCGGATTCGACGGGCCCGACCCGCAGGAATCCATCGAGAGCTGCGCCAAGATCTTCGCGGAAGCCATGCGCGGCCGCCCCCTGCACTCCAACAAGTCCGCGTGGACGACCTTCCGCACGGTCGTCAACGAACGCTGGTCGCACGAGAACATCGTGCTGCTGGGCGACGCCGCGCACACGGCCCACTTCTCCATCGGCTCGGGCACGAAGCTGGCGGTGGAGGACGCCCTCGCACTCGCCGCGTGCCTCCAGGAACAGCCCGGCATCCCCAGCGCGCTCAGCGCGTACGAGGAGGAACGCAAACCCGTCGTCGCCTCCACCCAGCGCGCCGCCCGCGCCAGCCTGGAGTGGTTCGAGGACATCGCCCGCTACCTCGGCCAGCCCCCGCGCCAGTTCGCCTTCAACCTGCTCACCCGCAGCCGCCGGGTCACCCACGACAACCTCCGCCTGCGCGACGCCCGCTTCACGGAATCGGTGGAACGCGCCTTCGGCTGCCCGTCCGGTACGCCGCCGATGTTCACCCCGTTCCGGCTGCGCGGGCTGACCCTGCGCAACCGGATCGTCGTCTCGCCGATGGACATGTACTCGGCCGTGGACGGACTCCCCGGCGACTTCCACCTCGTCCACCTGGGCGCCCGGGCCCTCGGCGGGGCCGGCCTGGTGATGACCGAGATGGTGTGCATCAGCCCCGAGGGCCGGATCACCCCCGGCTGCACCGGCCTCTACCACGGCAAGCAGGCCGAGGCCTGGCGCCGGATCACCGACTTCGTGCACACCCGGGCGCCCGGCAGCGCGATCGGCGTGCAGCTCGGCCACAGCGGGCGCAAGGGCTCCACCCGGCTGATGTGGGAGGGCATGGACGAGCCGCTGCCCGACGGCAACTGGCCGCTGGTGGCCGCCTCCGCGCTCCCGTACAAGCCCGGGAGCCAGACCCCGCGCGAGCTCTCCCGCGCCCAGCTCACCGATCTGCGCGAGCAGTTCACGGCGGCGGCCTGGCGTGCCGCCCGCGCGGGCTTCGACCTCCTCGAACTCCACTGCGCGCACGGCTATCTGCTCTCCGGCTTCCTCTCCCCGCTGACCAACCGCCGTACCGACGCCTACGGCGGCTCCCTGGACAAGCGGCTGCGTTTCCCGCTGGAGGTCTTCGACGCGGTCCGGGGCGTATGGCCGCAGGAACGGCCCATGACCGTCCGTATCTCCGCCACGGACTGGGCCGAGGGCGGCACCGGTGCCGAGGACGCCGTCGAGATCGCCCGCGCCTTCGCCGCGCACGGCGCCGACGCGATCGACGTCTCGACCGGGCAGGTGGTGGCCGAGGAGCAACCGGAGTTCGGGCGCTCGTACCAGACGCCGTACGCCGACCGCATCCGCAACAGCACCGGCGTCCCGGTGATCGCGGTGGGCGCGATCTCCTCCTGGGACGACGTCAACTCCCTGCTCCTGGCGGGCCGCGCCGACCTGTGCGCCCTGGCCCGCCCCCACCTCTACGACCCCAACTGGACGCTGCACGCGGCGGCGGAGCAGTCGTACGAGGGACCGGGCGTCGTCTGGCCGGACCAGTACCGGGCGGGCAGCCGCCACCCCCGGACGGGCCGCACGGACGCCCCCAAGCCCCGCCTGACGCTGGGGACATGAGGGCGTACATCCTTGTTGCAAGGGTTCCCTGAGTGACCGAAGGTACGGCCGGTGTCACAGCCCGGCGAAGACGGCCCCCGCGTCCCGCAGCCGCGCGTGCAGCGCACGGAACACCTCCGCCGACCGCACCCCGGGCCAGTCCTCGGGCAGCAGCCGGGCGGGCAGCCCGGGATCGACGTACGGCAGATGCCGCCAGGAGTCCAGGGCGAGGAGATAGTCGCGGTACGCCTCCTCGGGCGGGGTGTCGGAGCGCTGCTCCCAGGCGTGCAGCACGCGCGCGTGGCGGTCGAGGAACGCCTCGTGCTCCTTGGCGACGGCCGCCAGGTCCCACCAGCGGGTGACCGCCTCGACGGTGGGCGCGAAGCCGAGGTGCTCACCGCGGAAGAAGTCGACGTACGCCTCCAGGCGCAGCCGCGCCAGGGTGTGCCGGGTCTCCTCGTACAGCCGCGCGGGCGCGATCCACACACCGGGGGCGGCGCTGCCGAAGCCGAGGCCCGCCAGCCGGGAGCGCAGCACGTGCCGCTTCTGGCGCTCCGACTCCGGTACGGAGAAGACCGCCAGGACCCAGCCCTCCTCGTCGGGCGGCGCGGTGGCGTACACGCGCCGGTCGCCGTCGTCGAGCAACTGGCGCGCGTCCGGGGAGAGTTCGTAACCGGCCGCGCCCTCGGCGGTACGGGCGGGGACGAGCAGCCCGCGCCGTTTGAGGCGGGACACCGACGAGCGCACCGAGGGAGCGTCCACGCCCACCGCGGCCAGCAGCCGGATCAGTTCGGCGACGGGCACCGGGCCGGGCACGAAGCGGCCGTAGGCGCCGTAGAGCGTGACGATCAAGGACCGTGGTGCATGCTGGTCGGACACGTTGATCATCTTAGGTCGTCGGTATCACTGCCGGTCACCCGCGGCGTCGGCCGCGAGACGCAGCCTGAACCGCTGGAGCTTGCCGGTCGCCGTGCGCGGCAGGGCGTCCAGGAAGACGATCTCGCGCGGGCACTTGTACGGCGCGAGTTCCGCCTTGACGAAGGCGCGCAGCGCCGCCGCGTCCCGGGGCGCGCCCGGCCTGAGCACCGCGAACGCCATCACGACCTGTCCGCGCGCGGCATCGGGCCGGCCCACCACCGCCGTCTCCAGTACGTCCGGGTGGCGCAGCAGCGCCTCCTCGACCTCCGGGCCCGCGATGTTGTACCCGGCCGAGATGATCATGTCGTCCGCGCGGGCGACGTAACGGAAGTAGCCGTCACTCTCCCGGACGTAGGTGTCGCCGGTGATGTTCCAGCCGTGCCGTACGTACTCGCGCTGGCGGGGGTCGGCGAGATAGCGGCAGCCGACCGGCCCGCGCACCGCGAGCAGTCCCGGCTCCCCGTCGGGCTTCTCCCGGCCGTCGGCGTCCACCACGCGCGCCTGCCAGCCGGGCACCGGCAGCCCGGTGGTGCCGGGCCTGATGTCCTCGTCGGCGGCGGAGACGAAGATGTGCAGCAGTTCGGTGGCGCCGATGCCGTTGATGATGCGCAGCCCGGTCCGCTCGTGCCAGGCCCGCCAGGTGGCCGCGGGCAGGTTCTCGCCGGCCGATACACAGCGGCGCAGGCTGGAGACGTCGTGCCCGTCCAGTTCATCCAGCATCACGCGGTAGGCGGTCGGTGCGGTGAACAGCACCGTCACCCGGTGCTCGGCGACGGCGGACAGCAGCTGCCGGGGACCGGCCTGTTCGAGCAGCAGCGCGCTCGCCCCGGCCCGCAGCGGGAAGACCACGAGCCCGCCGAGCCCGAAGGTGAAGCCGAGCGGGGGACTGCCGGTGAAGACATCGCCCGTACGGGGCTGGAGCACATGCTGGGAGAAGGTGTCCGCCGTCGCCAGCACATCCCGGTGGAAGTGCATGCAGCCCTTGGGCCGGCCGGTGGTGCCGGAGGTGAAGGCGATCAGCGCCACGTCGTCGCAGGCGGTGTCCACGGGCGTGTACGGGGCGTGCGGCGCCGGCCGCTCGAGCAGGTCGTCCGGGGCGTCACCGCCGTACGTGGCGATCCGCAGCCCGGGTATCTCCGCCTTGGCGAGGTCGTCGACGGCCCGGATGTCGCACAGCGCGTGGCTCACCTCGGCCATCCCGCACATCGTGCGCAGCTCCTGCGGGCGCTGCTGGGCCAGGACGGTCACGGCGACCGCGCCCGCCTTCAGCACCGCGAGCCAGCAGGCCGCGAGCCAGGGGCTGGTGGGGCCGCGCAGCAGCACCCGGTTGCCCGGGACGACCCCGAGGTCGCCGGTCAGCAGGTGCGCGAGGCGGTCGACCCGGGCCCGCAGCTCGCCGTAGGTCCAGCTGGGACCGTCGGCGGTGTGGAACGCCGGACGGTCGTCCGGGGGGCCGTGCAGCAGCTCGGCGGCGCAGTTCAGCCGTTCGGGGTAACGCAGCTCGGGCAGATCGAAGGTGAGCTCGGGCCACTGGTCGGCCGGCGGGAGATGGTCGCGCGCGAAGGTGTCGAGATGCGCCGAGACGTTCATGGCGGTGCGCCCCCTTGCCTGGTGGGCTCCCTGGTTGCCTGGTGGGCTCGCTCGAGGAGCGTATCGCGTTGGTGACGGCAGTCAACTGCGCGCGATACCGTCGGGGGAGTGGCCCCGCGGTCCCGTCGACCGGCCGCGGGCGGAGAGGACGGCGATGTCCGCATTCTCACTCGAACCGGAACAGGCCGCCTGGTGTGCCGAACTGCGTCTGCTGGCCGCGGAGCGCCTGCGCCCGCTCGCCGAGAAGGGTGAACCCGGCCAGGTCAACCGCCCGCTCGTCGCCGAACTGGGCGCCCTCGGCCTGCTGCCCCGCCTGTTCACCTCCGGCGCCCTGGACCTGTGCCTGATGCGCGAGTCCCTGGCCTACGCCTGCACGGAGGCGGAGACCGCGCTTGCCCTCCAGGGCCTGGGCGCCCACCCCATCCACGCCCACGGCACCCCGGCCCAGCGCGAGCACTGGCTGCCGAGGGTCGGCGCGGGCACGGCGGTGGCCGCGTTCGCGCTCAGCGAGCCGGGCGCGGGCTCGGACGCGGCGGCCCTCTCCCTCACCGCCCACCCCGACGGCCCGTCCGCCTGGCGCCTCACCGGCGAGAAGTGCTGGATCTCCAACGCCCCCGACGCCGACTTCTACACGGTGTTCGCCCGCACCACCCCGGGCGCGGGATCCCGGGGCGTGACCGCGTTCCTGGTACCGGCCGACCGCCCGGGCCTGACCGGCACCCCCCTCGACATGCTCTCCCCGCACCCCATCGGGACGCTGGCCTTCGACGCGGTCCCGGTGACGGCCGACGACCTCCTGGGCGAGCCCGACCGGGGCTTCCGGGTGGCGATGGGCACCCTGAACCTCTTCCGCCCCAGCGTCGGCGCCTTCGCGGTCGGCATGGCACAGGCGGCCCTGGACGCGACGCTCGCCCACACCGCCCGGCGGGACGCGTTCGGCGGCACGTTGAGCGACCTCCAGACGGTCGCCCACCAGGTCGCCGAGCTGGCCCTGCGCACCGAGGCGGCCCGCCTGATGGTGTACGCGGCGGCCACGGCGTACGACGAAGGCGCCCCGGACGTCCCGAGGCGCGCCGCGATGGCGAAGCTGCTGGCGACCGAGACGGCGCAGTACGTGGTCGACCGGGCCGTCCAGCTGCACGGCGCCCGGGCCCTGCGCCGGGGCCATCTCCTGGAGCATCTGTACCGCGAAGTCCGGGCCCCGCGGATCTACGAGGGCGCCAGCGAGGTGCAACGCGGCATCATCGCCAGGGAGTTGTACGCCGACCTGGAGGCCCGAGCATGACAGCGCGACGAGTCGACCCGCCCGAGCTGTCCCCGCCCACCGGGTTCACCCACGCGGTGGTGGCGACGGGCTCCCGGCTGGTGTTCCTGGCGGGCCAGACAGCCCTGGACGCCGACGGCAGGATCGAGGGCGACACGCTCCCGGAGCAGTTCGAGAAGGCGCTGGGCAACCTGCTGACGGCCCTGCGCGCGGCGGGCGGCACCCCGGCGGACCTGGCGCGGGTCACGGTGTACGCCACGGACATCGAGACCTACCGCGCGCACGCCCGTGAACTGGGCCTGACCTGGCGGCGGCTGGCGGGCCGGGACTACCCGGCGATGGCCGTGGTGGAGGTCGTACGCCTGTGGGACCGGCAGGCGCTGGTGGAACTGGACGGCTTCGCGGTGCTCCCGTAGCGAGCCGCTCAGGCGGCCGCCACCAGCCGGCCCACCGGCACGCGCTGAGGCGACACGACCCGCCCGTCCGGCAGCAGCTCGCCGGAGTCGTCGAAGACGATCGTGCCGTCGCACAGCAGGCTCCACCCCTGCTCGGGATGGGCGGCGACGACGAGCGGAGCATGCGAACCGGTCACGGAACACGACGTCTGGTGAGCACTCATGGTGCGCCTCCACATGGGTCGGACACTTCCTATGGACAGACCATCCTCCCGGCGTGCCCTCATCGCCACGGGCCGGCCGCAAGCGTGACACCACGGGGACAACTCCCGGACGGTCTGGGGACCCCCGGCGCGGACTCGCCACCGAAGGGGTGACGATCACGCGCGTGGGCGTGCGCGCCCGGTACTGGTGGAGGCCCCCGAACTCCGCTCACCCGGAAGGTCTTCCCATGCCCGTACGCGCCGCCCTCGGCACCGCCGCCGCTGCCACCCTGCTCCTGGTCACGGCCCCCGCCGCGCCCGCCGCCCCCGGTGAGACGGTGACCGTCGACCCGACCGGCACCATCGCCGCCGACGGCACGGTCACCCTCTCCGGCACCTACCGCTGCACCGGCGGCACGGGCCCGGTCTTCGTCAGCTCCTCCGTGGGCAAGCCCTCGTCGGGTCTGCGCCACGGCATCGGCGGCACCCGCGCGGTCTGCGACGGCGTGGAGCGCCGCTGGCAGAACACCGGCAAGCCGTCCCGCAGTTCGCTCGAAGCGGGCCCGGCCCACGTGGAGGCGACCGTTATGGAGCTGGACACCAAGGGCGGCCTGCCGCTGCCCGTCTTCCACGCGGCCCACCAGGAGGACGTGACCCTCGTCGCGAACTGACCCCGCGGCCAGAGGCCGACGGGCAACGGGCGACGACTCGGGCCGGACCCCGCGGCCAGAGGCCAACCGGATACGACTCGGGCCGGGCTCCGCGGTCGGTGAAAGGCCGCCGCGGAGTCCGGCCTCCGCGTTACGAGAGCCGGTCGACGACGGCCTGGAGCTGCTCGACCTCCGCGGACTGGCTCTTGACGACCGCCGCCGCCATCTTCCGGGCGTCGGGGTTCTCGCCGTTCTTCCGCTCGTCCTCGGCCATGGCGATCGCGCCGTCGTGGTGCTCGATCATCATCTCGGCGAAGGCCCGGTCGAACTCGGTGCCCTTCAGGGCCTTCAGCACCGCCAAGTCCGCGGATCCGCGGTCGGCTGCTTCCAGGACTCCAGCCGGCCCTTCATCGTCGTGATCTCCGGGCCCTGGGCCCGCTCGATCCGCCCCGCGAGTTCCTTGACCTCCGAGTCGTTGAAGGCCGGCCGCGGTCCCGGCGGGCTGCGACGCCGAGCCGCCGTGCTCCATGCCGTCGCCCCCGCAGGCCGCGAGGAACAGGGCGCCGCCGGCGACGAGACCCGCCGCGGCGAGGCCGCGCTTGATCGCAGTCGTGAGATCAGGGCCGCGCGGCGGGGGACGGGGCCGCTCCACGGCGGCGACCTGGGTGAGGAGCCGGGCCGCCCGGTCCCGGGCACGGGTGCTCGCCGCCTTCGGCAAGGCGGCGAGCACCAAGGCACCGAAGAGCACCACGACACACAGCGACATCGGATCCATCGGCACGACGGGTCGTGCGTGGACGACCCGTCCGCCACCTCCGCCACCGGACGGTCCATGGGCGCCGCGTGGGAGGAGGCCCGCATCCCGGAACCCGCACGGTCCGAGCCTGCGTGCTCAGATGTCCCGGAACGTCTCGATCTGCGCACCGATCGAGTTGAGGCGCTCGGCGAGGTCCTCGTAACCGCGGTTGATGACGTAGACGTTGCGGAGCACCGACGTGCCCTCCGCCGCCATCATCGCCAGCAGGACGACCACCGCGGGGCGCAGGGCCGGCGGGCACATCATCTCGGCGGCGCGCCAGCGGGTGGGGCCCTCGACCAGGACGCGGTGCGGGTCCAGCAACTGCAGGCGGCCGCCCAGGCGGTTGAGGTCGGTGAGGTAGATCGCGCGGTTGTCGTAGACCCAGTCGTGGATGAGGGTCTTGCCCGAGGCGACGGCCGCGATGGCCGCGAAGAAGGGGACGTTGTCGATGTTCAGGCCCGGGAACGGCATCGGGTGGATCTTGTCGATCGGCGCCTCCAGCTTGGAGGGCCGCACGGTCAGGTCCACCAGGCGCGTACGGCCGTTGTCCGCGACGTACTCGGGGGTGCGGTCGTGGTCGAGGCCCATCTCCTCCAGGACCGCGAGCTCGATCTCCAGGAACTCGATGGGCACCCGGCGGACCGTCAGCTCCGACTCGGTCACCACCGCGGCGGCCAGCAGGCTCATCGCCTCGACCGGGTCCTCGGAGGGGGAGTAGTCGACGTCGACGTCGATGGTCGGCACGCCGTGCACGGTGAGCGTGGTGGTGCCGATGCCCTCGACCTTGACGCCGAGCGCCTCCAGGAAGAAGCACAGGTCCTGGACCATGTAGTTGGAGGAGGCGTTGCGGATCGTGGTCACGCCGTCGTGGCGGGCGGCGGCCAGCAGCGCGTTCTCGGTGACCGTGTCCCCGCGCTCGGTCAGCACGATCGGGCGGTCGGGGGAGATCGACCGGTCCACCCGGGCGTGGTACAGGCCCTCGGTGGCCGCGATGTCCAGGCCGAACCGGCGCAGCGCGATCATGTGCGGCTCGATGGTGCGCGTACCGAGGTCGCAGCCGCCCGCGTAGGGCAGCTTGAAGGCGTCCATCCGGTGCAGCAGCGGGCCCAGGAACATGATGATGGAGCGGGTGCGGACGGCCGCCTCGGCGTCGATGGCGCCCATGTCCAGCTCGGCCGGGGGCACCAGCTCCAGGTCGACCCCGCCGTTGATCCAGCGCGTCCGCACACCGATGGACTGGAGCACCTCCAGCAGCCGGTAGACCTCCTCGATGCGGGCCACCCGGCGCAGCACCGTGCGCCCCTTGTTGAGCAGGGAGGCGCACAGCAGGGCCACGCACGCGTTCTTGCTCGTCTTCACATCGATCGCGCCGGACAGCCGCCGGCCGCCCACCACCCGCAGATGCATCGGGCCCGCGTAGCCCAGAGAGACGATTTCGCTGTCCAGGGCTTCACCGATACGGGCGATCATCTCAAGGCTGATGTTTTGATTGCCGCGCTCGATCCGGTTGACGGCGCTCTGACTGGTGCCGAGCGCCTCGGCCAGCTGCGTCTGTGTCCAGCCACGGTGTTGCCGGGCGTCACGGATGAGCTTGCCGATGCGTACGAGGTAGTCGTCTGCCATGGGATTGAGGTTATCTCAGATATGAGATGGCGCCTCCTGGGGGGCCCGTACGGGTGACGGGGCGTCAACGCCGCCTGGCGGTACGGGTGCGGCGCCACCCGAAAGGTCCGGGCAAATCCATCGATGTCGTACGACGTCCGGTGCTGCTGTGGGTGTGCCGGGGACCGTTCGCCCCACCGGTGGTGATGGACCAGGAACGCCGGTTGATGTTCAGCCGGACCCCGGGCAGGATGCGGAAGCTCTTGCGAAAGGTGAGCGGCATGGAGGCCTCCCGTCGAAGTGGTTCGGACCCCTTTCGGCTACCCCGGCTTGGCGAACTGATGGCAGAATTCCACGGGTTCGTCGAAGGTGACGGCGGCTATGGGCGCGCCGGTGACGACGTACGCGTGCCGTGACACCCGCCCCTGCTCCGTCCGCAGCTCCAGCAGGCCGGGCTCGGGGCACCGCCAGGTGAGCCGGGTGACGCACTCGCCGAGGGCGTTGGCCAGATTGCTCCACCCCTGGCCGTTGGCGCGCAACTCGAACTCCGAGCACTCCATCACGCCGTAGTCGAACGGGATGCTGCTCCAGTAGCCGATGAGCGCCTCGTCCAGGCCGGTGCGCGGGTTCGCGGCGTCCTCCTCCGCGATCCGGCGGTCGGTGGCGATCTCGGGTCCGCCGACGTCCACCACGCGGGTGCCGTGCACGGCGACGCCGAGGTCGCGGAACTCGACGCCGACGTAGGGGATGCCGTCCCGGGCGACCGGGTGGAGGTGGACGGCGCGCACGTCGAGTCCCTCGGGAAAGCCCTCGTAGTGGGCGCAGACGGCGTGCCGGAGCGCGGTGAAGAGGTCGGGCAGATGGGTGGCCGTCCAGGCGGCGCGCGCCAGGTCGTCGTCGGTCAGCAGGGGGCAGCGCAGCGGGGCGCGCCCGGGACGCAGCCGCGTCCATGCGGTCGTCGGCAGCGGTACCCACTTCGTCCAGCCGCCCGCATGCCGGTGGAAATCGCCTCGCTTCATGGTGGAAGGAGGACATCACACGGAGGCCGGGCATGACCATCCCGGCCCCATGTACTAGAGTTATCTCGACATCGAGATATCTGCCGAGGCGTACCGCAGCCGCACGCGATCATCGGTCGGGCAGTAAGGGTGGCCTAACTTAGCCTTACCTTAGCGGATCGGCCAGGTCGTCGTGGCGGCAGGATGCGGTGGGAACGCGCACATCAAAGAAGGAGACTGTCGTGTCGGCGAACAGCTTCGACGCCCGCAGCACGCTGCAGGTGGGCGACGAGTCGTACGAGATCTTCCGGCTGGACAAGGTGGAAGGCTCGGCCCGCCTTCCGTACAGCCTCAAGGTCCTGCTGGAGAACCTGCTCCGCACGGAGGACGGCGCGAACATCACCGCCGACCACATCCGCGCGCTCGGCGGGTGGGACTCGAGCGCCCAGCCGTCGCAGGAGATCCAGTTCACGCCCGCCCGCGTGATCATGCAGGACTTCACCGGCGTGCCCTGTGTCGTGGACCTCGCCACCATGCGTGAGGCCGTCAAGGAGCTCGGCGGCGACCCGGCGAAGGTCAACCCGCTCTCCCCGGCCGAGCTGGTCATCGACCACTCCGTCATCGCCGACAAGTTCGGCACGAACGAAGCGTTCGCGCAGAACGTCGAGCTGGAGTACGGCCGCAACAAGGAGCGCTACCAGTTCCTGCGCTGGGGCCAGACCGCCTTCGACGACTTCAAGGTCGTCCCGCCGGGCACCGGCATCGTCCACCAGGTCAACATCGAGCACCTCGCTCGTACGGTCATGGTCCGCAACGGCCAGGCCTACCCCGACACCCTGGTCGGCACCGACTCGCACACCACCATGGTCAACGGCCTCGGCGTGCTCGGCTGGGGCGTCGGCGGCATCGAGGCCGAGGCCGCGATGCTCGGCCAGCCGGTCTCCATGCTCATCCCGCGTGTCGTCGGCTTCAAGCTGACCGGTGAGCTCACCCCCGGCACCACCGCCACCGACCTGGTGCTGACCATCACCGAGATGCTGCGCAAGCACGGCGTGGTCGGCAAGTTCGTCGAGTTCTACGGCGAGGGCGTCTCCGCCACCTCGCTCGCGAACCGCGCCACCATCGGCAACATGTCGCCGGAGTTCGGCTCCACCGCCGCGATCTTCCCGATCGACGACGAGACCATCAAGTACCTGAAGCTGACCGGGCGTTCCGAGCAGCAGCTCGCGCTGGTCGAGGCGTACGCCAAGGAGCAGGGCCTCTGGCTGGACCCGGCCGCCGAGCCGGACTTCTCCGAGAAGCTGGAGCTGGACCTGTCGACGGTCGTCCCGTCGATCGCCGGCCCGAAGCGCCCGCAGGACCGCATCGTCCTCGCGAACGCCGCCCAGCAGTTCGCGCAGGACGTGCGCAACTACGTGGACGACGTGGACGAGGCGGGCAAGGAGTCCTTCCCGGCCTCCGACGCCCCGGCGAACACCCCCAACGGCGCCCCGTCGAAGCCGGTCCCCGTGACCGCCCCCGACGGCTCGACGTACGAGATCGACCACGGTGCCGTGACGGTCGCCGCGATCACGTCCTGCACCAACACCTCCAACCCGTACGTCATGGTCGCCGCGGCCCTCGTCGCGAAGAAGGCCGTGGAGAAGGGCCTGACCCGCAAGCCGTGGGTCAAGACCACCCTCGCCCCGGGTTCGAAGGTCGTCACGGACTACTTCGACAAGGCCGGTCTGACCCCGTACCTGGACAAGGTCGGCTTCAACCTGGTCGGTTACGGCTGCACCACCTGCATCGGCAACTCCGGCCCACTGCCGGAGGAGGTCTCCAAGGCCGTCAACGACCACGATCTCGCGGTCACTTCGGTCCTCTCCGGCAACCGCAACTTCGAGGGCCGGATCAACCCCGACGTCAAGATGAACTACCTGGCGTCCCCGCCGCTGGTCGTCGCGTACGCCCTCGCCGGCTCCATGAAGGTCGACATCACCAAGGACGCCCTGGGCACCGACCAGGACGGCAACCCGGTCTACCTCAAGGACATCTGGCCCTCCGAGGCCGAGGTCAACGACGTCGTCGCCAACGCCATCGGCGAGGACATGTTCTCCAAGTCCTACCAGGACGTCTTCGCGGGCGACGCCCAGTGGCAGGCGCTGCCCATCCCGACCGGCAACACCTTCGAGTGGGACCCGCAGTCCACCTACGTCCGCAAGCCCCCGTACTTCGAGGGCATGACGATGGAGACCACTCCCGTCTCGGACATCACGGGCGCGCGCGTCCTGGCCAAGCTGGGCGACTCGGTCACCACCGACCACATCTCACCGGCCGGTGCCATCAAGGCCGACACCCCGGCCGGCAAGTACCTCACGGAGCACGGCGTCGAGCGCCGCGACTTCAACAGCTACGGCTCGCGCCGCGGCAACCACGAGGTCATGATCCGCGGCACGTTCGCCAACATCCGCCTGCGCAACCAGATCGCGCCGGGCACCGAGGGCGGCTACACCCGCGACTTCACCCAGCCCGACGGTCCGGTGTCGTTCATCTACGACGCCTCGCGCAACTACATCGAGCAGGGCATCCCGCTGGTCGTCCTGGCCGGCAAGGAGTACGGCTCCGGCTCGTCCCGCGACTGGGCCGCCAAGGGCACCGCGCTGCTCGGCGTCAAGGCCGTCATCGCCGAGTCCTACGAGCGCATCCACCGCTCGAACCTCATCGGCATGGGCGTGCTGCCGCTGCAGTTCCCGGAGGGCGCCTCGGCCGCGTCCCTCGGCCTGACCGGCGAGGAGACCTTCTCCTTCACCGGCGTCGAGGAGCTCAACAACGGCACCACCCCGCGCACGGTGAAGGTCACCACCGACACCGGCGTCGAGTTCGACGCGGTCGTCCGCATCGACACCCCCGGCGAGGCGGACTACTACCGCAACGGCGGCATCATGCAGTACGTGCTGCGCAGCCTGATCCGCAAGTAAGCGGAACCGCACGGCTGTTGAGGGCCGCACCCCTGGCACCGGGGGTGCGGCCCTGCGCACTTGGGGGAAACTGTGCGTGTGCCAGGCGTTTACAAGCACGCCCCGCAACGCTACGTTCCGACCCAGTGGGGTGGGAGCGCTCCCATGCAAGGTGGACCGGAACCCGCCCCCAGGAGCGCCCCCACCCCACACCTCCCCCCGGCGCGCCCGTCCGTTCAGCCGATGGTGACGACCCGTGCCCAGGGCGGCGGGGTGTCCGGAACGTAGTGCGGGTCGTCCTCGTCCGCGGGGCGTCCCGGGCGCGGGAAGAGGCCGACGACGGTACGGCAGGGCGGCGGCGAGGACGGCCAGGGGGTCTGGCCGTCCGTCAGCGCGACGATCACGTCCGGACGGGGCCGCGAGCGCAGCGCCAGCGCGAAGCCGGAGCGCAGGTCCGTCCCCCCGCCGCCGATCAGCTCGATGTCCTCGGCACGGCAGATCGGGCCCGCGATCCCCGCCGCCGCGTCACAGGAGATCACCGAGACCAGGTCCCGTCGTCCGCCCACCGCCCGGGAGATCGCCGCCACCTCCACCAGCGCACTGCCCAGCTCGGCGTCGCTCACCGAACCGGAGGTGTCGATCACCACGCAGACCCGGGGAGGGATCCGCCGCAGACTCGGCAGAAGCACCCCCGGGACAGCGGCCGACCGCCGGGACGGACGCCGGTAGCTGTGGTTCTCGCCCACCCCCGGCGCCACGGCCGCGGAGCGCACCGCCGCCCCCAGCAACCGCCGCCACGGCTGCGGCGGATGGAAGGCCTCGTCCGCCCAGCGGCGCCACCCCTCCGGAGCGTCGCCCGGCCGGCCCTTGATCCCCTCGGCGACCCGGAACCGCACCGCGTCCCGCTGCTGCTTGCTCAGCCCATGGGAACCGTCGGCTCCCAGCTCCCACGGCCGCTCCTCGCCGTCGGCGCCGCCGCCGCAGTCCAGCCAGGCCAGATCGGCGACGAGCCCGGACAGCGACGCCCTGTCCAGGTATTCCTCCATCAGCAGCCCGTCGGGCAGCCGCAGCAGCGACGGGAGCACCACCCCGGTGGGCCGGGGCAGTCCGTCGCCGTAGATGTCGTCGTTGATCTCGAAGTCGGCGGCGATGTTCCGCCGCAGCCGCTCACCCGGCCCGTACTCCTCGTGCTCCCGCGCATAGCGCTCGCCGCGCCCGTGATGGTCCCGCAGCAGATGGGAGACCTCGTGCACCCAGACGCCCGCCAGCTCCTCCACCGGGGTGCGGGCCACGAAGCCGGGGGAGACGTAGCAGCGCCAGTGCGCGTCGACCGCCATCGTCGGCACCGACCGGTCCTCCACCACCCGCAGCGCGAAGAGCGCGACGGCCAGATAGGGGCGGACCTTGACGGCGTGCAGCCGGGCGGTGAGCAACTTCTCCATGTCCAGCGGGAGTGCGCGGTCCGCCGCGCGCCCGCCCGCCGTGGCGGGCGGGCCCGGCACGGTCGCCCGCACCGGCCGCGGAGGCGGAGGCGGACCCATCGGCCGCGGCAGCACGCGCGGGCGCGGCACGGCCCCCGTCATCGGCGCGCCCCCCGCGCCAGGGCGGCCTCGGCCCGTTCCACCGACCGGTCCGCACCGGCGGCGAGACCGACGATCGCGGCGAGCCGTTCCACCGCCGCCGGCACCTCCCAGTCGTCGCGCCGCACCGCGGCCAGCGCCTTGGCCGGGGCGACCAGCAGGTCCGGGGCGCCGGTCTCCAGGGCCCGGACCAGGACCGCCCACCCCGCCTCCCAGCGCCTTCGCTCCGGCCGTGCCCCGACGGCGGCCACCACCGCCTCCAGCGCGGCCTGCCGGAGGTCACCGCGCTCGGGCAGCTCGGCGCGGGCCGGGTCGGCCAGCAGCAGCTCCGGGTCCGGCAGGTCCATCCGGTCCAGGTGGGCGAGGAGTTCCAGCCCGGGTCCGTCGCCCACCGCGCCCCGTACCAGCAGCGCCAGCACCTCCCGGGAGACGGAGGCCGCCGTGCCGAAGGCCAGCAGGGTCAGCGCGGTCTCCCAGCTCCGGGGCGAGGGCCAGGCTCCGCCGCGCCGTGTCTCGGAGCTGGGCAGCCGGTGGATCAGCGTCGGCCGCGCGGCGAGGAACCCGCACACCGCGCGCCGGGCGAGGGCCACCGCCTCCGGCAGCCGCTCCGGTTCGAGCCGGGGCAGTTCGGCCCGGGGCCAGACCCCGCCGAGGCCGCGTACCACCACGTCCCGGTCGTGCACCCAGTACAGATGCACGAACCGGTTGGCCAGGGGCGGGCTCAGCTCCCACCCGTCCGCCGCCGAGGCGCGCGGATTGGCCGCGGCCACGATCCGTACGCCGGGCGGCAGTTGCAGGGCACCGACCCGCCGCTCCAGCACGACCCGGAGCAGCGCGGCCTGGACGGCCGGGGTGGCGGTGGACAGTTCGTCCAGGAAGAGCAGTCCGCGCCCGGCCCGCACCAGCTCCACGGCCCACTGCGGCGGTGCCATCGGCACGCCCTGCACCGCGGGGTCGTCGCCCACGATGGGCAGCCCGGAGAAGTCGGTCGGCTCGTGGACACTGGCGATCACGGTGGTCAGCGGCAGGTCGAGGGAGGCGGCGAGCTGGGTCAGGGCCGCGGTCTTGCCGATGCCCGGTTCGCCCCAGAGCAGCACCGGAAGGTCGGCGGCCACGGCCAGGGTGAGCGCTTCGAGCTGCTCGTCGGGGCGGGGCTCGGTGGTGGTCGTCCGCAGAAGCATCAACAGATCCTCGGCGAGGGCGAGTTGGCCGTCGGTGGACGCAAGGGTGCTGGACGTCATGGATATCACCTGGGTGTGTGAAGAGAAGGGACAGCCGCGCGGGCTGAAGCTGTGGGTGAAGGGGACGAGTGAGGTCGCCCGGTCACAAGGGCAGGGCGGTACGGGGCCGGCCGGGGCTGTTGCGCTTGGAGCGCCAGACGGACGGTGTACGCCGGTCGAGACGGGGCCGGGGTTCCGCCGCGGCGGTGGCGGCGGCGGGGTGTACGGCGACCAGCCCCGAACGGAACAGCCCGTGCTCGATGCGGCGGGCCGCGGCGGACTCCAACTCCTCGCGGAGCGGCCCGTCGCGCAGCAGCGCACCGGGACCGAGCAGCCCCTCGACCACGGCCAGCGCCCCGGCGACATCACCGTGGGCGAGCCGCTCCCGGACCGCGGGCAGTGCCTCCGGGGTGCGGTGCACCGCGTCGATCGCCCGCAGACACGGCAACGCGGGCCCGCCGAGCGCCACCAGCAGCTCCTCCCGGCGCAGCTCGTCCGGGTCGTGGTCGACCGCCGTCAGGGCCCCGTCCCGCAAGGCGATCCGGTGCACTGCGCCCCGGCACTCCACACGATGCGGATCGCTGGGTGCGCTGGGTTCACCGGCGGGGCCTGCCAGCGGTGCCGGTGCCGGGGCCGTCGACGCCAGCGCGGCGGCGACGAGCGGATGCAGCCGGTCGGCCGTGATCAGCCCGGCCCGCAGCAGCTCCAGATCCGGCAGGACCCGTGCGGCCGCCTCCGGCAGCACGGGAAGCGCCGCGATTCCCTGCGGCGGCAGCTCCTGACGCACCGGCCGGATCGTCGGAACATGACTGTCGTCGGGTGCGACGAGCTCGAACACGGCCCACCTGCGCGTACCGAGCCGCACGGTGAACGCCCCGCGAGTACACCCCTCGTCCCGCAGCAACAGCTCGGCCTCGGCAGCCCAACGGGCGGTGGCCCAGGGGGAGTAGGGCACGGCCGCCGCGACCCACCTTTCGGTGGCCGAGGCGGCATCGGTCGCGGCCCCACCGGCCCAACTCGCCATGGCCGAGGGAAAATGCTCCCCCGCCGACGAGCGTCCGGTCCCTGCCCCGGTACCCCAACTCGCGGTGGCCGAAGGGGAGTCTTGCACCGCTCCGGCGGCCCAGATCGCCGGGCCCGACCGGGTGACGGCTGCGGCCTCACCGGCCCCATGCGCGGTGGTCGAGAGGGAGTCTTGCCTGGCCCAGGCGGGTCGGATCGGCGTGGCCGATGGGGAGACGGGCGTTGCCCCAGTGGCCGGACTTCCCGCGCCCGACGAGGAATCGCACGTTGACCCGGTTCCCCAACTCCCCGCGCCCGCAGGAAAATCGCCCGCCGCCCCGGCATCCCGACTCGCGCTGGTCGGCGAGGAGCCCGCCCCCACCCCACAGCGCCCCGTCAGTTCGCCGCTGCGCTCTGCGTCCCAGAGGTGGCGGTGCAGGTCGAGGCGGAAGCGTCGGTCGGGGTACGGATGCGGATGGTGTTCGGGATTGCCGGGCCCGGACTCCTCCCACAGTGCCAGCGACATCCGCTGCCCGGCGTCCGCCCAGGCCGGCGACGTCCGCACCACCAGATGTGCCAGGGCCCCGCCGTAAGCCGGATAGCGGGCCAGGGACAGGGTGAGGCCGGGCCGGAGCCGTCCGTCGGGGGCGATCCGGGGCATGTGCCAGCGGAGCAGATCCGGCGCCAGCCGACGCAGGTCCGCCCGCAGACGGGTGACGAATTCGGTGCCGTGGCGGTCGCGCACGGCGCGCAGATCGAGGTCGACGTCGACCCGGGCGGCGGCGCAGGCCCCGGCCCAGTCACCGGCGGCACGTCGCGCGGTGGCGGTCTCGATCATGGACAGTGGCACGGCGTACTCGCGTACGCGCTGCCACATCGACAGGCGGGTCGGAATCGTGGGCGTGAAGTGAGATGCCATCAGCACTCACCGGACGCGGACGATTCCCCCAATCCACCAGAGGAGAAGTTCTTCATCGGCGGCATCATAAGCACCGCGATCACGATCTGTCAGCAGCTATCACGGCCCGGGGGCGGCGCCGCACGCGACACCGCCCCCGGACTCACACCCCAACTACCGCTACCTGGCCAGGAGTTCCACCTCCGCCACAGCCGCCTCCGCGTCCAGCACCAGGCGGTACTTCTCGTACGTGCCCGGTGACCCCACCGAGAACGCCCGGGTCTGCCGGTCCCAGGTGAAGGACTCACCGGTACGCCGGTCCAGGGTCGTCCACTCGGTCCCTTCCGAGGAGCCCTGGAGGGTCCAGCCGGTCGGCGCCTTGGTCCGGTCCGAGGAGGTCAGCGTGTACTGGACGGCCTCGGCCGCCCGAGGCGTCGGCAGGTCCACGGAGGTCACCGTCGCCTGCGTGGCCGAGGTGTTGTCGAACAGGGCGCCGTCACCCTTCAGCACGTCCGCCCGAGGCGTCGGCACCTTGTCGTCCCGGGTGATCGACACGGGCGCCGCGTGCTCGCCCGTACCCCAGGAGGACGGCCGCGGGCCCATGTCGAACTCCAGCACCCCGCCCTTGGCGAGCAACTCGTGCGGCAGCGAAGTCGAGTTCCACGCCTTGCCGTTGACCTTCAGCCCCTGCACATAGACATTGCGGGCGCTGTTCCGCGGCGCCTTGACGACGAGATCCGCACCGTTCTCCAGATGCACGGTCGCCTTGGTGAACAGCGGGGAGCCGACGGCGTATTCGCCGCTGCCCATCACCAGCGGGTAGAAGCCGAGCGCGGAGAAGAGGAACCACGCCGACTGCTCGCCGTTGTCCTCGTCACCGTGGTAGCCCTGGCCGATCTCGCTGCCGGTGTAGAGGCGGGACAGCACCTCGCGGACGTTGCGCTGCGCCTTCCACGGCTGCCCGGCCGCGTCGTACATGTAGATGGCGTGGTGGGCGACCTGGTTGGAATGCCCGTACATGCCCATCCGTACGTCCCGCGCCTCCGTCATCTCGTGGATGACACCGCCGTAGGAGCCGACGAAGTCGGGGGAGGCGGTCTCCGGGGTGGAGAAGTACTCGTCGAGCTTGTCGGCGAGCTTGTTCCGGCCGCCGTAGAGGTTGGCGAGACCGCGTGAGTCCTGGGGGGCGGTGAAGGCGTACCCCCAGCCGTTGGTCTCGGTGTAGTCGTGACCCCAGACGCGCGGGTCGTACTTCGAGGACTCGACGCGCCAGTCGCCCTTCGCGTCCCGGCCCTGGAAGAACCCGGCCTTGGCATCGAACAGGTTCACATAGTCCTGGGCCCGGTCGAGGAAGTACTCCGACTCCTCCCGGTAGCGCTTCTCGCCGGTCTTCTTGAACAGTTCCTGGCCCATCCGCGCGATGCCGTAGTCGTTGAGGTAGCCCTCCAGTGCCCAGGACAGGCCCTCGTGGGTGTCGGTGCTGGTGTAGCCGAGGAACGGCGAGGTCGCCATGCCCTTGCGGCCCACGCCCGAGGACGGCGGGACGACGGTGGCGTTCTTCACGGCCGCGTCGTACGCCGCCTTCGCGTCGAAGCCGACGCCCTTGACGTAGGCGTCCGCGAACGCCACGTCGGAGGAGGTGCCGGTCATCAGGTCCGCGTATCCCGGCGAGGACCAGCGCGATGTCCAGCCGCCGTCCTTGTACTGCTGGACGAACCCGTCGACCATCTCGCCCGCCTGAGAGGGCGTCAGCAGCGAGTACGCGGGCCAGGTGGTGCGGTAGGTGTCCCAGAAGCCGTTGTTGACGTACACCTTGCCGTCCACGATCTTCGCGCCGGTGTGCGTCGGGGTGTCCGGATTCGGCATCGGTGAGAAGGGCGAGGCGTACTGGTACTTCGAACCGACTTTCTCGAAACCGGAGTTGGGGTACAGGTACAGCCGGTACAGGCTGGAGTACAGCGTGGTCAGCTGGTCCGGGGTCGCGCCCTCGACCTCCACCTTGCCGAGGATGCGGTCCCACTGGCGCTGGGCGCGGTGCTTGACGGCGTCGAAGGAGGTGCCGTCCGGGACCTCCTGGCGCAGATTGGCCTTGGCCTGGTCGACGCTGATCAGGGAGGTGGCCAGGCGCAGGGTGACGGTCCGGTCCGCGCCCGCGTCGAACCGCAGATAGCCCTTGACGCCGCTGGAGTCGCCCTCGGTCACCGGCCGGTCGAACTCGCCGTACACGAACAGCCGCGTCGCGCCGGTCGACAGGCCCGACTTCACGTCGGAGTACCCGGTGAAGGTCCCGCTGTCCTTGTCGAGGGTCAGGCCCGCCTGGTCGGTGACGTTGTCGAACAGGACGCTCGTGTCGTCGCCGGGGTAGGTGAAGCGCAGCACGGCCGCGTGGTCGGTCGGCGCCATCTCCGCCTTCAGGCCGTTCTCGAACCGCACGCCGTAGTAGTACGGCCGCGCCGTCTCGTTCTCGTGCCGGAAGGCCAGCTCCCGGGCCTCCCGCCCTGTCTCCGGGGTGCCGGACGCGGCGGACGGCATCACCTGGAAGGTCTGCCGGTCGCCCATCCAGGGGCTCGGCTCATGGCTGGCGCTGAACGCCTGGATGGTGGGCAGATTGTCCGCGTTGTTCCCGCGCGCGTAGTCGTACAGCCAGCTCAGCGAGCCCGCGTTGGTCACCGGCGTCCAGAAGTTGAAGCCGTGCGGCACTGCCGTCGCCGGGAAGTTGTTGCCGCGCGAGAACCCGCCGCTGGAGTTCGTGCCCCGGGTCGTCACCGCGTAGTCCGACAGATGCGCCTTGGGCCGCTCCCGCGGCACCCTCCCCAGCGCCACGTCGTCCAGCCAGCCGCGGAACTTCGCGGGGCCCTTGGGGGAGTCGTAGGCGACCAGGATCCGGTCCACCGTCTTGCCGGCCGCGACGGACCCGATCCGCGAGGCGACGTTGTTCCACTGGTTGACGTAGAGGATCTTGGCGGCACCCTGCCCCAGCGGGGTGAGCGCGAACCCGTGCTGGTCGGTGGCGTTCAGGTCGCTGAGGTAGGTGCCGTCGGTGAAGGCGAGGTCGACGGAGACGTTGGTGGCGTCGTAGTCGAGATCGCCGTCGGCCATCGAGGGGAAGATCCGGTACGACAGCCGGGTGTCCCGGCCGACCTTCACGTCCACGTCGAAGATCTTGTTGTACGAGTACGCCCGCCCGTCCGCCGTGTGCCGCCCCGCGTAGCGCAGCGCCCGCTTGCCGGTGAAGCCCGCGCCCGCCTTGGCCGTGGGTGAGCCGCTGGGGCCCCGGTCGACCAGCGAGAGCATGTCCTGGGGCACCGGCCCGTCGCCGCCGCCCGTGGAGAACTGGACGTCGGCGAGCTGGAGTATGCCGGAGGCGCCGTTGTTCCGGGTGACCTCCAGCCGGAAGTGCCGGTACTCGGCCGGCTCGGCGATGTCGTACGTCCTGGTCTGGAACCGCTCGGCGAAGCTCTCCCCGGAGCGGGTGTCGAGGGTCGCCCAGGTCGTGCCGTCGGTGGAGCCCTTGAGGGTCCAGTCCCGCGGGTCGCGCTCGGCGAAGTCATTGGCCGAAGTGAGCGCGTATTTCGCCACTCTGACCGGCTTGTCCAGGTCGAACTCGGCCCATCCGGTGGGCTGGAAGACCAGCCACTTGGTGCTGGGCTCGCCGTCGGCGAGGTTCTCCTTGACCTCCCCGCCGCCGGTGTTCTCGCCACTGGCCCGCACGTCCGTGACATGGTCGGTCACATTGCCCGGAATGCCGGAGCTGTA
Source organism: Streptomyces sp. NPDC002779 (assembly GCF_042888685.1). Taxonomy (NCBI): domain Bacteria; kingdom Bacillati; phylum Actinomycetota; class Actinomycetes; order Kitasatosporales; family Streptomycetaceae; genus Streptomyces; species Streptomyces sp. NPDC002779. The sequence goes on along the minus strand of NZ_JBIAQC010000011.1, from coordinate 121,779 downwards.
CCCGCCGTCCACGCCTGCGGCCCGCTTCGATCCGTCCGGTGTCTCATCGACCGTGTTGAGCCAGTCCGGAGCGGGGTCGCCGCTCTCGAACGAGGAGCTGAACTCCCGGTCGGCGCTGGGGGCCTCGGGCAGGGCGACCGCCACGCCCTGCGAGCCCACCGCCAAAGCGAAGGCGGTCGTCCACACGACCGCCGTGCCACGTCTGTGCCTCATCGGCAAGCACTCTCCCTGCGCTCTGGACAACGTTGTCAACATGGGTGCGCAAGGATTAGTAGTGGCTCAAGTCGTCTGTGGTGTCAAGGGTGTTGACTGTGGCATTCGAGGGGGATGGCGGGGATTTTTCCGTCGGGCGGGGCACAGCCCGCTCATATTTCCGAGAGGTCTCAACTCGGAAAAGACCGACAGCCAACCTTGCATTCGATCTTGCTCCGCTGGCGGGAAGTGGACTATACCTGTCGGCAATTCCCGGTACTTCCGGCACGACCCTGCTTGACCTGACCGCGGTGCCCGGAGGATCCGGTACACCGCCTGAGTCCTGGAGAAGGCGAGGACTTGAGCATGGGATCCACTTCCGACCCGAACAGCACCACCGGGGGCACAAACCGCCGCGATCTGATCAAGCGGTCCGCCGCACTCGGTCTGATCACCGTCCCCACGATGAGTTTCCTGTCCGCCTGCGCGAGCGGCGGCGGCGATGACGAGTCCGGCACCGACACCGAGGGCAAGACCTCCGAGTCGAACCCCTTCGGCGTGAAGAAGGGCAGCAAGCTCGACGTCGTCGTCTTCAAGGGCGGCTACGGCGACGACTACGCCAAGGCGTGGGAGGCGTCCTTCGAGAAGAAGTGGGGGGTCACCTCCACCCACACCGGCACCCAGGAGATCACCGGCAAGCTCCAGCCGCGGTTCAACGCGGGCAACCCGCCGGACATCGTGGACGACTCGGGCGCCCAGCAGATCCCGATCGACGTCCTGCACAAGAACGGCCAGCTCCTCGACCTCGCCGCGGTCCTGGACGCCCCGTCGGTCGACGACCCGAGCAAGAAGGTCCGCGACACCCTGATCCCGGGCACGCTGGACGCGGGCATGCAGAGCGGCAAGGTCGTCGCGCTCAACTACATCTACACGGTGTGGGGCCTGTGGTACTCCGGCAAGCTCTTCCAGGAGAAGGGCTGGGAGGTGCCCAAGACCTGGGACGACTTCCTCGCCATCTGCAAGGACGCCAAGTCCCAGGGCATCGGGGGCCTCGCCCACCAGGGCAAGTACCCGTACTACATCAACGTCGCCATCATGGACCTGATCGCCAAGACCGGCGGTCTGGACGCCATGAAGGCGATCGACAACCTGGAGCCCAACGCCTTCGTCGGCTCGGACGCCGCGACGGCCGCCATCGAGGCGGTCTACGAGCTGGTCGAAAAGGGCTACTTGATGCCCGGTACGAACGGTCTGACCCACACCGAGTCGCAGACCCGGTGGAACCAGTACAAGGCGGTCTTCATCACCAGCGGTTCCTGGCTGGAGAACGAGCAGCTGAAGCAGACCCCCGAGGACTTCGACATGAAGTTCCTGCCGATGCCGCTGCTGCCGGACAGCAAGCTGCCGTTCGAGGCGATCCGGGCCGGCTCCGGCGAGCCGTTCATCATCCCGGCCAAGGCGAAGAACCTGCCCGCGGCCAAGGAGTTCATGCGGATGATGCTCTCCAAGGAGTGGTCGACGCTGTTCGCCAAGGAGGCGAACTCGCTGACGATCCTCAAGGACGGCGTCGACTCCAGCGTCCAGCTGCGACCCGGCACCCAGTCGACGGTGGAGGCCTCCAAGTCCGCCGGCGACAACACCTTCCGGTTCCTGTACACGGAGTGGTACAGCGAGATGAACACGGAGATCGAGAACGCCTCCAACGAGCTGATGGCGAAGCGGATTCAGCCCAAGGAGTGGCTGAAGCGGGCGCAGGCCGCGGTCGACAAGCAGGCCAAGGACCCGGCTTCCAAGAACAACCGTCGGGACTGATCCCGCTCGACCGACCACGTTCCGGGCCGGACGTCACCGGCCCGGAACGGGACTTCAGGGGCAGGAAAACGCGTATGCGTAAAGGGCAGCACCGGTTCGTCGCGGGGTTTTTGTTCTTCCCCGTGGCGCTCTATCTGATCTTCGTGATCTGGCCGTACATCCAGACGTTCGGTTATTCGCTGACCGACTGGAAGGGGCAGTCGCAGACGTTCAACTTCGTCGGCCTGGACAACTACACCGCGTTGTTCAAGGACGACATCTTCACGGGGGCGATCTGGCACAACATCCTGTTCCTGATCTTCATCCCGGCGATCACGATCCTGCTGGCCCTGTTCTTCGCGTTCATGCTGAACGCGGGCGGGCGCGGGCGGTCCGGCGGTGTCTCGGGAGTGACCGGCTCCTGGTTCTACAAGGTCGTGTACTTCTTCCCGCAGGTCCTGTCGCTGGCGATCCTCGCCGTGCTGTTCGGCGCGGTGTACCGCAGCGACGGCGGCGGCATGCTCAACGGCGCCCTGATCAAGCTCGGCCTGGTCGACGAGAACACCCCCGTGGAGTGGCTCAACGAGCCGAACATGGTGCTGTGGGCGCTGATGGCGGTCGTCGTCTGGCACGGCGTCGGCTTCTACCTGGTGCTGTTCTCGGCCGCCATGCAGTCCATCCCCCGGGACATCTACGAGGCCGCCCTGATCGACGGCGCGGGCCGGGCCCACACCTTCTTCCGCATCACCCTGCCGCTGCTGTGGGACTCCGTGCAGACCGCCTGGGTCTACCTCGGCATCGCCGCGATGGACATGTTCATCCTGGTCACCACCATGACCTCCGGTGACTACGGCGGCGGCCCCGATCACCACAGCGAGGTCATGGCGACGGTGATGATGCGGAACTTCCTGCTGTACGGCAAGAGCGGCTACGCCTGTGCCATGGGCGTGATCATGCTGCTGCTCACCCTGATCGTGTCCGTGGTCACGCTGCGCGCCACCCGCCGCGAGCGCATCGAGTTCTGAGCGGGAGAGACGACGACCCATGAGCGCACCCATCAAGGAATCCGCGCCCCCCGCCGGGCGGCCCGTGGACAAGACCCCGGTACGCCCCGGCGACGAACGCGGCGAAGGCGTCGTACTGAACGTCTTCTCGCACGGCTTCCTCGCCCTGTGGGCGCTGCTGATCGTGCTGCCGCTGCTGTGGCTGGTGCTCAGTTCCTTCAAGTCCGACGTACAGATCGGCTCCTCGGCCTTCGGCTGGCCCGAGAACTGGTCCCTGGACGTCTTCTCCCGGGCCTGGGACAAGGGCATCGGGGACTACTTCATCAACACGGTCATCGTGCTGGTCTTCTCGGTGCCGCTGACCATGCTGCTCGGCTCCATGGCCGCGTACGTGCTGGCCCGTTACCAGTTCTGGGGCAACCGGTTCCTCTACTACTTCTTCGTCGCGGGCGCCATGTTCCCGGTGTTCCTGGCGCTGGTCCCGCTGTTCTTCATGGTCAAACGGCTGGACATGCTCAACACCTACCAGGGCCTGATCCTGGTGTACGTCGCCTACTCGATGCCGTTCACGGTCTTCTTCATGCACGCCTTCTTCCGGACCCTGCCCGGCGCGGTGTTCGAGGCGGCGATCCTGGACGGCGCCTCGCACACCCGGGCCTTCTTCCAGGTCATGATGCCGATGGCGAAGCCGGGACTGCTCAGCGTCGGCATCTTCAACACCCTCGGCCAGTGGAACCAGTTCATCCTGCCGACGGTGCTGATGCAGCCGCAGAGCGGTGACGATCCCGAGCGCTATGTGCTCACCCAGGGGCTCATCCAGCTCCAGCAGCAGCAGGGGTACGCCTCCGACCTCCCGGTGCTCTTCGCGGGCGTGACCATCGCGATGATCCCCATGCTGGTCGTGTACCTGTCCTTCCAGCGTCAGGTGCAGGCGGGGCTGACCTCCGCGACCTTGAAGTAACCCTCGGCACTCACTCGTGCGCACGCCGTTCCCGCCCCAGGGAGCGGCGTGTGTCGGTGTGTCCTGGACCCCGGATGTTGTTCAACCTCTTGACGGGAGGCAACCCGAACGGCTCAGCTTAGAGTTCACTAGTTGGACATAGACGGGGCCTCACTGAAGCGGTCCCGCGCGCAGGAGGTCGTCGTGGAGACTCCGGGGTCGCAGTCGTCGCTGCACCGAGCCAACCTGGAGCGGGTCGTCCGGGCCGTGCGGCTGGCGGGTTCGCTCACCCAGGCGGAGATCGCCAGGACGACGGGTCTGTCGGCGGCGACGGTATCCAATATCGTCCGGGAGCTGAAGGACGGCGGGACCGTCGAGGTCACGCCCACATCGGCGGGCGGCCGCCGGGCCCGCAGCGTCTCCCTGAGCGGGGACGCCGGCATCGTGATCGGGGTCGACTTCGGGCACACCCATCTGCGCGTCGCGGTCGGCAACCTCGCCCACCAGGTGCTGGCCGAGGAGTCCGAGCCGCTGGACGTGGACGCCTCCTCGACCCAGGGCTTCGACCGGGCCGAAGAGCTGGTCAACCGCCTGATCGCGGCGACCGGGGTGGACCGGTCGAAGATCGCGGGGGTGGGCCTCGGCGTGCCCGGACCGATCGACGTGGAGTCGGGGACCCTCGGGTCGACCGCCATCCTGCCGGGCTGGACCGGCACCAAGCCCGCCGAGGAGCTGCGCGGCCGGCTCGGCGTGCCGGTGCACGTGGACAACGACGCCAACCTCGGCGCCCTCGGCGAACTGGTCTGGGGCAGCGGCCGGGGGGTCCGGGACCTGGCGTACATCAAGGTCGCGAGCGGTGTCGGCGCGGGCCTGGTGATCAGCGGCAAGATCTACCGCGGTCCGGGCGGCACAGCAGGAGAAATCGGACATATTACACTTGACGAGTCCGGCCCGGTCTGCCGCTGTGGAAACCGCGGCTGCCTGGAGACCTTCGCGGCCGCCCGCTATGTGCTGCCGCTCCTCCAGTCCAGTCACGGCACGGATCTCACCATGGAGGGCGTCGTACGGCTGGCCAGGGACGGAGATCCGGGCTGCCGTCGGGTGATCGCCGACGTCGGCCGACACATCGGCAGTGGAGTGGCCAATCTCTGCAATCTCCTGAACCCGAGCCGGGTGGTCCTGGGCGGTGATCTCGCCGAGGCCGGCGAGCTGGTTCTCGGGCCCATCAGGGAGTCCGTGAGCCGGTACGCGATCCCCAGCGCGGCACGTCAACTCTCCGTTCTCCCAGGGGCCCTTGGGGGCCGCGCGGAGGTGCTCGGGGCGCTCGCCCTGGCCCTCAGTGAAATGGGTGATTCGACCCTTTTGGACGGCACCCTGCACGCAGCGGCACCCGCCTTCACTTAGAGAACGGATGGCACCGTTGCCAACCCGTTAAGGATTTACTTCTTGACGTCGCACGCGTGGCCGAGTTGACTTCCAGCCACCTCGGCCGCAACGACGCGGCCTCGTCAGGGAGGTTTCTAGAGTGAACACGCGTATGCGTCGTGCCGCCGTCGCCGTTGCCGCTGGTGCAATGGCCGTCTCGCTGGCCGCTTGTGGCAGCGCCGATGAAGCGGGCGACAGTGACTCCACCAAGTCGGCCGCCGCGAAGGGCGACGACATCAAGGTCGGTCTCCTCCTTCCGGAGAACCAGACCGCCCGCTACGAGAAGTTCGACCGCCCGCTCATCGAGAAGAAGATCGGCGAGCTGACGAACGGCAAGGGCGAGGTCGTCTACGCCAACGCCAAGCAGGACGCGAGCCAGCAGGCCCAGCAGGTCGAGTCGATGATCACCAACAAGGTGGACGTGATCATCCTGGACGCGGTCGACGCCGCGGCCATCAAGAGCTCGGTGCAGAAGGCCAAGGACGCGAACATCCCGGTCGTCGCCTACGACCGCCTGGCGCAGGGCCCGATCGACGCCTACACGTCCTTCGACAACGTGACGGTCGGCAAGACCCAGGGCGAGGCCCTCCTGGAGGCCCTTGGCGACAAGGCCAAGGACGGCCAGATCGTCATGATGAACGGTTCCTCCACGGACCCGAACGCCGCCCAGTTCAAGGAGGGCGCGCACTCCGTCCTCGACGGCAAGGTGAACGTCGGCAAGGAGTACGACACCAAGGAGTGGAAGCCGGAGAACGCCAACGCCAACATGGAGGGCGCGATCTCGGCGATCGGCAAGGACAAGATCATCGGCGTCTACTCCGCCAATGACGGCATGGCCGGCGGCATCATCACCGCCCTCAAGGCCGCCGGCATCGACGTCCCGGTGACCGGTCAGGACGCCGAGCTCGCGGGTGTGCAGCGCATCGTCTCCGGTGAGCAGTACATGAGCGTCTACAAGCCGTACGCCCCTGAGGCCGACGCCGCCGCCGAGATGGCCGTCGCGCTCGCCCAGGGCAAGTCGCTCGACTCGATCGCCAAGGACAAGGTCGACAGCCCCACCAACAAGGGCATCCCGTCCGTCCTGGTCGACGTCACCTCGCTGACCAAGGAGAACATCAAGGACACCGTCGTCAAGGACGGCGTCTACACCGTCGCCGAGATCTGCACCGCCAAGTACAAGGCGGCCTGCGAGAAGATCGGCCTCGAGTAAACAGCACCGAGTCCCTTCACACGTACGGGAACTCAACCCCTTGAGTTCCGGTACGGGACTTGATGCCCCAGGCTCCTCCGGCGCCCCGCGCACTCGACAGCCCCGCAAGCTCGGCGCGGGGCGCCGGACGGAATTCCCCCTCATTCTTTGCACAACCTCCCGCCGGGTCAGGCGGCGAAGGAGATGGTTCACGTGTCCGCTACGCCCGTGCTGGCGTTGCGCGGGGTCTCCAAGCGATTCGGTGCCGTTCAGGCGCTCACCGACGTAGAGCTTGAGGTCCACGCCGGTGAGGTGGTCGCCCTGGTCGGCGACAACGGCGCCGGAAAGTCCACGCTGGTCAAGACGATCGCCGGCGTGCACCCCATCGATGACGGCGTCATCGAGTGGGACGGCAAGCCCGTAACGATCAACAAGCCGCACGACGCCCAGAACCTGGGCATCGCGACGGTCTACCAGGACCTCGCGCTGTGCGACAACATCGATGTCGTCGGCAACCTCTACCTGGGCCGGGAAGTCCGCAAGCGCGGCATCCTGGACGAGGTGGAGATGGAGCGCCGCTCCCGCGAGCTGCTGGACACGCTGTCGATCCGCATCCCCAGCGTCCGCATCCCGATCGCCTCGCTCTCCGGCGGTCAGCGCCAGACGGTCGCCATCGCCCGCTCCATGCTGGGCGAGCCCAAGCTGGTCATCCTCGACGAGCCCACCGCCGCCCTCGGCGTCGAGCAGACCGCCCAGGTCCTCGACCTGGTGGAGCGGCTGCGCGAGCGCGGGCACGCCGTCATCCTCATCAGCCACAACATGGCGGATGTGAAGGCGGTGGCCGACAAGGTCGCCGTCCTGCGCCTCGGGCGCAACAACGGCGTCTTCGAGGTCAAGTCGACCTCGCAAGAAGAGATCATCTCCGCCATCACCGGCGCCACGGACAACGCCGTGACCCGTCGTGCGGCGCGCTCCACTGGGGAGATCAAGAAGTGAGCATCGACAAGACCTCCACACCGCCCGAGGACCACGCGGTGGAGAACCCCGAGGCGGCGGCCGCGGCCGTGACCGTCGTCGACCCCCGTCTGCTGGTGCGTGAGCAGGGCCTCGCGGGCTACGTCTCCGAGTTCAAGCGCAAGATGAAGGCCGGCGACCTGGGTTCCATCCCGGTCGTCATCGGCCTGGCGGTCATCTGGATCATCTTCCAGAGCCTGAACTCCAACTTCCTCACCGCGGGCAACCTCTCCGACATCTCCGTCGCCATGGTCGGCACGGGCATGATCGCCGTCGGCATCGTGTTCGTCCTGCTGCTCGGCGAGATCGACCTGTCGGTCGGCTCGGTCTCCGGTGTCGCGGGCGCCTCCTTCGCGGTGCTGAACGTCACCAACGGCATGAGCGAGTGGCTCGCCTTCGTGCTGGCCATCCTCACCGGTACGGCCGCCGGCGCCATCCACGGCTTCTTCTTCGCGAAGATCGGCGTCCCCGCCTTCGCCGTGACCCTGGCCGGTCTGCTGTTCTGGAACGGCTTCATGCTCAGGATCCTGGGCGACAGCGGCACCATCAACCTGGACAGCGACGGCCTCGTGGGCAAGCTGACCGGTTACTACTTCTCCGACGTGGCCGCCGCCTACGGTCTCGCCATCGCCGCGACGGTGCTGTTCTTCCTCAGCTCCTTCTACGACAACCGCCGCCGCGAGGCCGCGGGCGTGCCGTCGAGGCCCCTGAGCGACACCATCCTGCGCACCGCGCTGCTGGGGATCGTTTCCTTGGCCGTGGCCATGGTCTACAACTCGCACAAGGGCCTGCCGCTCGCCGTGGTCCTCTTCATCGCGGTCCTGCTGCTCACGGACTTCGTCCTGCGCCGCACCGCCTACGGCCGCAAGGTGTTCGCGCTCGGCGGCAGCGTCGAGGCGTCCCGCCGTGCCGGTATCAACGTCGAGATGGTCCGCATCTCGGTCTTCGCGATCTCCGGCACCTTCGCGGCCATCGGCGGTCTGTTCATCGCCTCCAAGATCGCCTCCGCGAACCAGGGCGCCGGCGCCGGTGACCTGCTGATGAACGCCATCGCGGCGGCCGTCATCGGCGGCACCTCGCTCTTCGGCGGCCGGGGCCGCACCTGGAACGCCCTGCTCGGTGTCCTCGTGATCGTCTCCATCCAGTACGGCCTGGCCCTGGAGGGCATCGCCTCCCCGGTCCAGTACATGATCACCGGTGGTGTGCTGCTGGCGACCGTCGTCATCGACGCGGTGACCCGCAAGACCCAGAAGACCGCCGGTCGCGCGTAGCGCCTCGGTCGGTCCTGTTGCCCGGTGCCCCCAGGGGTACCGGGCAACAGCCATGTCGTAGGAACGCCGCATTATGGGTACAGCCGACGCGTGACCCACGACGCACCGCCCGGGCGCAGGCCGCAAGGGCGGAACATTAGACTCGACAAGCCCGGCAACAGCTCGAACAGCTCTACTGCAAGGAGGCACGGGTGCCGCTGCTGACCCGCATCAGGGGACCGCGCGATCTGGACCGGCTCAGCCTGGAGCAGCTGGACCAGCTGGCAGAGGAGATCCGGACCTTCCTCGTCGACGCCGTCTCCAAGACCGGCGGCCACCTCGGCCCCAACCTCGGTGTGGTCGAGCTGACCATCGCCCTGCACCGGGTCTTCGAGTCGCCCAAGGACAAGGTGCTCTGGGACACCGGCCACCAGTCCTACGTCCACAAGCTGCTCACCGGCCGCCAGGACTTCTCCCGGCTGAAGATGAAGGGCGGCCTGTCCGGCTACCCCTCGCAGGCCGAGTCCGAGCACGACGTCATCGAGAACAGCCACGCCTCGACGGTCCTCGGCTGGGCCGACGGCCTGGCCAAGGCCAACCAGATCCGTAAACGCGACGACCGCGTCGTCGCCGTGATCGGTGACGGCGCCCTCACCGGCGGCATGGCCTGGGAAGCGCTGAACAACATCGCCGACGGCGACCGCCCGCTGGTCATCGTCGTCAACGACAACGAGCGCTCCTACGCGCCGACCATCGGCGGCCTCGCCAACCACCTGGCGACCCTGCGCACCACCGACGGCTACGAGCGCTTCCTGGCCCGCACCAGGGAGGTCCTGGAGCGCACCCCGGTCGTCGGCAAGCCGCTCTACGAGACCCTGCACGGCGCCAAGAAGGGCCTGAAGGACTTCATCGCCCCGCAGGGCATGTTCGAGGACCTCGGCCTGAAGTACGTCGGCCCCATCGACGGCCACGACATCGAGGCCCTGGAGTCGGCCCTGGCCCGCGCCAAGCGCTTCGGCGGCCCCGTCATCGTGCACTGCCTCACCGAGAAGGGCCGCGGCTACCAGCCCGCCCTCCAGGACGAGGCGGACCGCTTCCACGCCGTCGGCAAGATCCACCCCGACACGGGCCTGCCGATCGCGACCGCCGGCGCCGACTGGACCTCCGTCTTCGGCGAGGAGATGGTCGCGCTCGGCAAGGAGCGCGAGGACATCGTCGCCATCACCGCCGCCATGCTCCAGCCGGTCGGCCTCGACAAGTTCGCCAAGGCGTTCCCCGACCGGGTCTACGACGTCGGCATCGCCGAGCAGCACGGCGCCGTCTCCGCGGCGGGCCTGGCCACCGGCGGGGTGCACCCGGTCTTCGCGGTGTACGCCACCTTCCTCAACCGCGCCTTCGACCAGGTCCTGATGGACGTGGCCCTGCACAAGTGCGGGGTGACCTTCGTGCTGGACCGGGCCGGCGTCACCGGCACCGACGGCGCCTCCCACAACGGCATGTGGGACATGTCGATCCTCCAGGTCGTGCCCGGCCTCAGACTCGCCGCCCCGCGCGACGCCGAGCAGGTCCGCGCCCAGCTCCGCGAGGCCGTCGAGGTCAAGGACGCGCCGACCGTGGTCCGCTTCTCCAAGGGCGCCGTCGGCCCCGCCGTACCCGCCGTGGGCCGCGTCGGCGGCATGGACGTGCTGCGCGAGCCGGGCACCGACCGGCCCGACGTGCTGCTCGTCTCGGTGGGCGCCCTCGCCCCGATGTGCCTGGAGATCGCCGGTCTGCTCGACCGGCAGGGCATCACCACCACCGTCGTCGACCCGCGCTGGGTCAAGCCCGTCGACGAGTCCATGGCCCCGCTCGCCGAGCGGCACCGCGTGGTCGTCACCGTCGAGGACAACTCCCGCGTCGGCGGCGTCGGCTCGGCCGTCGCCCAGGCGCTGCGCGACGCCGGTGTCGACGTCCCGCTGCGGGACTTCGGCATCCCGCCGCGCTTCCTCGACCACGCCTCGCGCGCCGAGGTGCTGGCGGAGATCGGCCTGACCGCCCCCGACATCGCCCGCCAGGTCACCGGACTCGTCTCCAAGCTGGACGGCCGGTTCGACCGGGCCGCGGCCGAAGTGGAAGCCGCCCGCGACTGAGTACCGCCGAATGGGCCGGTTCCGCCCCCCTACGAGGTGGTGGAACCGGCCCATCCGTGTGACCTCGCTGGTGTCCGGGCATACCGACGACGCCCCCTCTCGATCATGTCGAGGACGACAAGCGTCGGAGGTACGCCCATGAGCAGCACCCTCTTCCGGACGAAGAAGGTCGAGCAGTCCATCCTCGATACCGAGGAACCCGAGCACGCACTCAAGAAATCCCTGTCCGCGCTCGATCTGACGGTCTTCGGCGTCGGTGTCATCATCGGCACCGGAATCTTCGTCCTGACCGGCACCGTCGCCAAGAACAACGCCGGACCCGCCGTCGCGCTGGCCTTCGTCGCGGCCGGCGTCGCCTGCGCGCTCGCCGCGCTCTGCTACGCCGAGTTCGCCTCCACCCTGCCGGTGGCGGGATCGGCGTACACCTTCTCCTACGCCTCCCTCGGCGAACTGCCCGCCTGGATCATCGGCTGGGACCTCGTGCTGGAGTTCGCGCTCGGTACGGCGGTGGTGGCGGTCGGCTGGTCCGGCTACATCGCCTCGCTGATGGACAACGCGGGGTGGCAGCTGCCCGCCGCGCTCGCCTCCCGGGACGGGGCCGACGGGTTCGGCTTCGACATCCTCGCCGCCGCGCTCGTGCTGGTGCTCACCGCGATCCTGGTGCTCGGCACCAAGCTCTCCGCGCGGGTCACCTCGGTGGTCGTGGCCATCAAGGTGACGGTCGTGCTGACCGTGATCATCGCGGGCGCCTTCTTCATCAAGGGCGCCAACTACGACCCGTTCGTCCCCAAGGCCCAGCCGGTGGACGCGGGCGACAGCCTGGACGCGCCGCTGATCCAGCTGATGTTCGGCTGGGCGCCCTCCAACTTCGGCGTGATGGGCATCTTCACCGCGGCCTCCGTCGTCTTCTTCGCCTTCATCGGCTTCGACGTCGTCGCCACGGCCGCGGAGGAGACCAAGAACCCGCAGCGCGACATGCCCCGGGGCATCCTCGGATCGCTCATCATCTGCACCGTCCTGTACGTCGCGGTGTCCATCGTGGTGACCGGCATGCAGCACTACAGCGACCTGTCCATCACCGCTCCGCTCGCCGACGCCTTCAAGGCCACCGGGCATCCCTGGTTCGCGGGCTTCATCAGCTTCGGCGCCGCGGTCGGCCTGACGACGGTCTGCATGATCCTGCTCCTCGGCCAGACCCGGGTGTTCTTCGCGATGAGCCGCGACGGACTGCTGCCGCGCTTCTTCTCCCAGGTCCACCCGAAGTTCAAGACCCCGCACCGGCCCACCATCCTGCTCGGTGTGCTCATCGCGATCCTCGCCGGCTTCACCCCGCTGAGCGAACTGGCCGAACTGGTCAACATCGGCACCCTGTTCGCCTTCGTGGTCGTCGCCATCGGCGTGATCATCCTCCGCCGCACCCGCCCCGACCTGCACCGGGCCTTCCGCACCCCCTGGGTGCCGCTCATCCCGATCCTGTCGGTGTGCGCCTCGCTGTGGCTGATGCTGAACCTGCCCGCCGAGACCTGGCTCCGGTTCGCGCTCTGGATGGCGGCCGGCTTCATCGTCTACTTCCTGTACGGCCGCGGCCACAGCCGGCTGGGCCGCGCCGAGGAGACCTCGGTCGGCCAGGTCGTGCAGCCGCCCCGGGGTGACGCCGAGTAGCGTCCCCGGTTCGCCGCCCCGGCCCCGTATGTCCCGCTCAGGCAGGGACTGCGGGGCCGGATAGCGTGCACTTCCATGTACGCCGAGCCCCTCGCCCAGCAACGCTCCGTGACGCCGCCGCAAGCCGGCCGGGGCTACTGGCGCCGGCTGCTGCCCCTGCTGACGGCGCTCGCCTGTCTCACCCGCGTCCCGTCCTTCGCCCATCCCCTCTGGAACCCGGACGAGGGGTACCTGGCCGTACAGGCACGCATGCTGGCCCACGGCGGAGAGCTGTACGAGACGGTCGTGGACCGCAAGCCGCCGCTCGTACCCTGGCTCTACCAGGGGGCGTTCGCGCTGGCGGGCTCGGACTCGCTGGTGTCGGTGCGGCTGCTGGCCGTCCTGGCCCAGCTGCTGACCGCGGCCCTCCTCGCCGCACTGGCCCGCCGTCGCTGGGGCGACACCGCTGGCCGCACGGCGGGCGTGCTGTTTCTGCTGATCTCCGTCGGCCTGAACCCCGAGGACGCGCAGGCGGCCGGGTTCGAGGTGTTCATGCTGCCGTGCACGGCAGCCGCCATGTGGTGCGCGGGCCGGGGGCGCTGGGCGGCGGCGGGGGCTGCCGTCGGCTGCGCGTTCCTCGCCAAGCAGACCGGCGGGGCGGTGCTGCTGCCGGTGCTGTGGCTGTGCGGGGCGTCCTGGGGCGGGCTGCTGCGGCTCGGGGCGGGGGCGCTGGCGCCGGTGCTGTCGGCGGCGGTGCTCACCGACCCGGCGGGCTTCGTGTTCTGGACGGTCACCGGATCGGGCGCGTACGCCTCCTTCACCGGCTCCGAACTCCACGTCCTGACCCGGGCGGTGGCGAACACCGCGATCCTGGCGGTGGCCTGCGCGGGACTGCTCCCGCTGGCGGCGCGGGCCCGTACCGCGGCGGCGGACCTGTGGCTGTGGCTGGCGTCCGCGGCCGGGGCGGTCGCCCTGGGCTTCCACTTATTCGGCCACTACTACCTGCAACTGACCCCACCGCTCGCCCTGCTGGCGACAGCGGCACTGCGCACCCTGCCCCCGGCCCGCCGGACCCGCGCCCTCGCGACCTCGGCCTGCTGCTGCGCCCTGTTCCTGACCTGGGGCCTGCTCGCCCCCCGCCCGGAGCTGACCCACGCCCAGCGCCTGGCGGACGCGATCAGCCGCCGCACCGCACCGGACGACCGGATCCTGCTGTGGGGGATACACCCGGAGACGTACTGGTTGGCCCACCGCGCCCCGGCCACCCGCTATCTGACGGCGGGTCTCCTGACGAACTACAGCGGCGGCCGGGACGGCCCGTCAGTGGGCGAGAAGTACGCGATGCGGGGCGCCTGGGCCACGCTCCACCGCGAACTGGCCACCCGCCCGCCCCGGTTGATCGTCGACGACTCCCGGGGCAAGCCCTACGCCCCGGACCGGATCAGGTCCCTGCGCCGGGTGCTGGCCGGGTACGAGGAAGTGGCGGTGGTGGACGGTGCCGTACTGCACGCCCCGGCGCGGTAGTCACGGCCGTACCGTCCGCGGTCCCGCCACCTCAGCCCCCAGCTCCGCCACCCGCCGCCGCAGCTCCCGGTCCGCCGTCACCACCAGGCACGGGCGCCCGTCCGCCCGCCCGGCGACCAGGTCCACCATGTGGTCGTCCCCGCTGCCCGCGGCGGACTCCACCCGCACCCCCGCCACCGACGACACCCCCCGGGCCGCCCCCTCCACCACCAGCACGATCTCGGCGGGCCCCGGCCGCCCCGGCACTCCGTCCGCCGCCAGCCGGTCCCGCAGCCGCTCGGCGGCCCCCTTGCGGTCCCGCCACCAGCCGTCCGGCACCGACCCGACGACGTTCGCCGCGTCGACGATCACCAACAAGGCACACTCCATGGCCCCAGGGTCGCACGCGGTGCCCGGGACGCCCCCGTTTAGAGTGATCCGGTGAACGGCGACTGGCTCATACGCGGTCGAGATGGCCGCCTCAGCGTCTACTGGTACACCCAGGACGCCGTCCTGTGCCGTGCGGAGCACGTCCCCGGGGGCACCTGGGACGCCCCGCGCCGGGTGGGCGGCGAGCAGAAGGTGCAGCCCGGATTCGCGCTGGGGCAGGGCGCGGACGGGTACGCCCACCTGGTGGGCTGGCGGTCCACTCGTGCGGGTGAATCGGGCCTGGTGCACTCCACGCACTTCCGCCCGCTGCTGGCCGCCCTGGACTGGCTGCCCGTCGGCCACCCGAACAAGCAGGGCGAGCGCACCGGCACCCCGGCCGTCGCCGTCGACACGGAGGGCCGCGCCTACCTCTTCGTCCGCAACCGCGGCCAGGGCGTGCACACCGTCAACCAGAAGGAACGCGGCGGCTGGAACGGCTGGCACGACCTGAAGGGCTCCAAGGTGGCGGAGCAACTCGTCGCCGTCACCGCGGAGTCGGGCCTGGTCCAGGTGTACGCGACCGGTCCCGTCGGCGTGCTGCGCTGGCTCCAGCAGGAGCCGGGCGGCCGCCCGGTCGCGGCCGACCCCTTGGCGGTGTCCCTCGCCCCGGGCACCCTGAGCGCCCTGCCGACCTCGAAGGAGCACACCACGCTCTTCTACACCGACCCCGAGGGCATGCTGTACGCCTGGCGGCCGGACGGCGACCCGATGCCCCTGCTCGCCGCCGCGGGCCCCGGCCGGGTGTCCGCCGTCCGCTGTGTGCTGGACGGCCACGACTGCACCCTGCTCGCCCAGCGCTCCTCCTCCGGCCGGGTCGCGTTCGCCGCGTATCCGACGGAGCGGGAGTCGGCGGGTCTGTGGTGGACGGAGTCGGGTCCTGCCCTGCCGGCGGGCACCCGGGTCGCCGTGGCGGAGGACGCGGCGGGCCGGGTGGTGGCCGCCAGCCTGACGCCGGACGGCGTCCTGCGCCTGGCCCGCCAGAAGGACGAACCGGGTCTCGTGCTGGCCGCCTGGCAGGAGGTCTGAGGAACGCGCAGAGGGCCCCCGCCGACCGGCGGGGGCCCTCTGCGTTCAGCGCTGTTACGCGGGGACCGAAGCCACGCCCGGCGCGAGGAACTTCTTGCCGTTCACGCGCTCCGAGACACCCTCACGGTCCAGGTACGGCGTGATGCCGCCCAGGTGGAAGGGCCAGCCGGCGCCCGTGATCAGGCACAGGTCGATGTCCTGGGCCTCGGCGACGACACCCTCGTCGAGCATGAGCCCGATCTCCTGGGCGACGGCGTCGAGCACCCGCTCGCGGACCTGCTCCTCGGTCAGGACGACATCGCCCTGCTTCAGCAGCGCGGCGACCTCCGGGTCCAGCTCCGGCTTGCCGGAGTCGTAGACGTAGAAGCCGCGCTTGCCCGCCTTGACGACGGCGGCGAGGTTCGGGGAGACCGTGAAGCGGTCCGGGAAGGCCCGGTTGAGGGTCTCCGAGACGTGCAGGCCGATCGCGGGACCGACCAGCTCCAGCAGCACCAGCGGGGACATCGGCAGACCGAGCGGCTCGATGGCCTTCTCGGCGGTCTCGACCGGGGTGCCCTCGTCGATGACGTTCTGGATCTCGCCCATGAAGCGGGTGAGGATGCGGTTCACGACGAACGCCGGGGCGTCCTTCGTCAGCACCGCGGTCTTCTTCAGCTTCTTGGCGACGGCGAACGCCGTGGCCAGCGAGGCGTCGTCGGTCTGCTCGCCGCGGACGATCTCCAGCAGCGGCAGGATCGCGACCGGGTTGAAGAAGTGGAAGCCCACGACCCGCTCGGGGTGCTTCAGCTTCGACGCCATCTCGGAGACCGAGAGCGAGGAGGTGTTGGTGGCGAGGATCGCGTGCGCCGGGGCGACCGCCTCGACCTCCGCGAACACCTGCTGCTTGACGCCGATCTCCTCGAACACGGCCTCGATGACGAAGTCCGCGTCGGAGAAGCCCTCGGCCTTGTCCAGCACACCGGTGACCAGGGCCTTGAGGCGGTTGGCCTTGTCCTGGTTGATACGGCCCTTGCCGAGCAGCTTCTCGATCTCGGCGTGGACGTAGCCCACACCCTTGTCGACGCGCTCCTGGTCGATGTCGGTCAGCACGACCGGCACCTCCAGGCGGCGCAGGAAGAGCAGCGCGAGCTGGGAGGCCATCAGACCGGCGCCGACGACACCGACCTTGGTGACCGGGCGGGCCAGGTTCTTGTCCGGGGCACCGGCCGGGCGCTTGCCGCGCTTCTGCACCAGGTTGAACGCGTAGATGCCGGCGCGCAGTTCGCCACCCATGATCAGGTCGGCGAGCGCCTGGTCCTCGGCGTCGAAGCCCTGCTGCAGGTCGCCGTTCTTGGCGGCGGCGATGATGTCCAGGGCGCGGTAGGCGGCCGGGGCGGCGCCGTGCACCTTGGAGTCGGCGATGAAGCGGCCCTTGGCGACGGCCTGGTCCCACGCCTCGCCGCGGTCGATCGCCGGGCGCTCGATGACGATTTCGCCCTTGAGGACGCTCGCGGTCCAGATCAGCGACTGCTCCAGGAAGTCCGCGCCCTCGAAGAGGGCGTCGGCGATCCCGAGGTCGAAGACCTGCTCGCCCTTGAGCTGCTTGTTCTGGTTGAGGCTGTTCTCGATGATCACCGAGACGGCCTTCTCGGCGCCGATCAGGTTCGGCAGGATCGTGCAGCCGCCCCAGCCGGGCACCAGGCCGAGGAAGACCTCGGGGAGCGAGAACGCGGGGAGCGCCTTGGAGACGGTCCGGTACCGGCAGTGCAGACCGACCTCGACGCCACCGCCCATCGCGGCGCCGTTGTAGTACGCGAAGGTCGGCACCGCGAGACCCGCGAGGCGCTTGAAGACCTCGTGGCCGCCCTTGCCGATGGCCAGCGCGTCCTGGTGCTCCTTCAGCAGCTCGACGCCCTTGAGGTCGGCGCCGACCGCGAAGATGAACGGCTTGCCGGTGATGCCGACGCCGACGATCTCGCCGGCCGCGGCCTCCGCCTCGACCTGGTCGATGGCGGTGTCCAGGTTGGCCAGCGACTGCGGGCCGAAGGTGGTCGGCTTGGTGTGGTCGAAGCCGTTGTCCAGCGTGATCAGGGCGAAGCGCCCGGCGCCGGACGGCAGGTCGAGGTGGCGTACGTGCGCGGACGTGACGACCTCGTCGGGGAACAGCTCGGCCGCGCCCTTCAGGAGCTCAGCGGTGGTGCTCACTTGTTGCCTCCGTCGAAGTGCGGGTTCTCCCAGATGACCGTCGCGCCCATGCCGAAGCCGACGCACATGGTGGTCAGGCCGTAGCGGACGTGCGGCTGCTCCTCGAACTGGCGGGCCAGCTGCGTCATCAGACGCACACCGGAGGAGGCCAGCGGGTGCCCGAAGGCGATGGCGCCGCCGTACTGGTTGACGCGCGCGTCGTCGTCCGCGATGCCGTAGTGGTCGAGGAAGGCCAGGACCTGGACGGCGAAGGCCTCGTTGATCTCGAAGAGGTTGATGTCCTCGATCGACAGGCCCGCCTTGGCGAGGGCCTTCTCGGTGGCCGGGATCGGGCCGTAGCCCATGACCTCCGGCTCGACGCCCGCGAAGGCGTAGGAGACCAGGCGCATCTTCACCGGGAGGTCGTGCTCCCGGGCGAACTCCTCGGAGGCGATGATCGAGGCGGTGGCGCCGTCGTTCAGACCGGCCGCGTTGCCGGCGGTGACCCGGCCGTGGACGCGGAACGGGGTCTTCAGACCGGCCAGGTTCTCCAGCGTGGTGCCCGGGCGCATCGGCTCGTCGGCGGTGACCAGGCCCCAGCCGGTCTCACCGGCCTCCGGGTTGGTGCGGCGCACCGAGACCGGCACCAGGTCGGCCTGGATCTTGCCGTTGGCGTACGCCTTGGCGGCCTTCTCCTGCGAGCGCACGGCGTACTCGTCGGCGCGCTGCTTGGTGATGTGCGGGTAACGGTCGTGCAGGTTCTCGGCGGTCATGCCCATGAACAGCGCCGACTCGTCCACCAGCTTCTCGCTGACGAACCGCGGGTTGGGGTCCACGCCCTCGCCCATCGGGTGGCGGCCCATGTGCTCGACACCACCGGCGATGACGGCGTCGTAGGCACCGAAGGCGATGGAACCGGCGACGGACGTCACCGCGGTCAGGGCGCCGGCGCACATCCGGTCGATCGAGTAGCCGGGAACCGACTGCGGCAGACCGGCGAGGATGCCGGCCGTGCGGCCGAGGGTCAGGCCCTGGTCCCCGATCTGCGTGGTCGCGGCGATGGCGACCTCGTCGATCTTCTTGGGGTCGAGACCGGGGTTGCGGCGCAGCAGCTCCCGGATCGCCTTCACGACGAGGTCGTCGGCGCGGGTCTCGTGGTAGATGCCCTTCGGGCCCGCCTTGCCGAACGGGGTGCGGACGCCGTCGACGAAGACGACGTCCCTGATGGTACGAGGCACGATGGCTCTCCTCCAGAATGCGGGACTGCACTGCTGCGGCACGCATGCACTGAGCGCGCGCTTACAACCATGCTACTTATGAGTAACGTAGCTGCCCAGTCCCGCGGAACCAAGCGGCGAAGGTCACACCGCGGGGTGTCGTCGGCGGACCTTGGCGCGATCTCGACGTCGTCGGCCCTCCCGCGCGGTGCCTCCCGGCCCTACGCCTGGGCCGACAGCGCGGCCACCAGCACCGGCGTGACCTGCTCCACCTGCCACGGCCGGGCCCCGTACCCGGCGAGGGCGGCCCCCACCGTCTCGGTGTCCACGTCCTTCGGCGGCTCCCAGCACACCCGGCGCACGGTGTCCGGGGTGATCAGGTTCTCCTGGGGCATGTTGAGCCGTTCGGCGAGGGCGGAGACCCCGGCGCGGGCCGCCGACAGCCGGGCCGCGGCGGCGGGGTCCTTGTCGGCCCACGCGCGCGGCGGCGGCGGACCGGTCACCGGCTGCCCGGGTTGCGGCAGCTGCGACTCGCTGAGCAGCCTGGCCCGGTCGACGGCCGCCTGCCACTGCTCCAGCTGCCGCCGGCCCGTCCGGTGCCCGAAGCCGTTGAGCGCGGCCAGCGCGTGCACATTGGCGGGCAGCGCCAGCGCGGCCTCCACGATCGCGGCGTCCGACAGCACCTTGCCGGGCGACACGTCCCTGCGCTGGGCGATCTTGTCCCGGGTCTCCCACAGCTCGCGCACCACGCCGAGCTGCCGGCGGCGGCGCACCTTGTGCATCCCGGAGGTGCGGCGCCAGGGGTCCTTGCGCGGCTCGGCCGGCGGCGCGGAGGCGATCGCGTCGAACTCCTGGCGGGCCCACTCCAGCTTGCCCTGCCGGTCGAGGTCCTTCTCCAGCGCGTCGCGCAGGTCGACGAGGAGCTCCACGTCCAGCGCGGCGTACCGCAGCCACGGCTCGGGCAGCGGGCGGGTGGACCAGTCGACGGCGGAGTGCCCCTTCTCCAGCACGAAGCCGAGCACGCTCTCGACCATCGCGCCGAGCCCGACCCGGGGGAACCCGGCGAGCCGGCCCGCCAGCTCGGTGTCGAACAGCCGGGTGGGGACCATGCCTATTTCCCTGAGACAGGGCAGATCCTGGGTCGCGGCGTGCAGCACCCACTCGGTGCCGGACAGCGCCACACCGAGACCGGAGAGGTCGGTGCAGGCGACGGGGTCGATCAGCGCTGTGCCCGCGCCCTCGCGGCGCAGCTGCACCAGATAGGCGCGCTGTCCGTAGCGGTAGCCGGAGGCGCGCTCGGCGTCCACGGCGACGGGTCCCGATCCGGCGGCGAACGCTTCGATGACGCGGGCGAGGGACTCCTCGTCGGCGATCACCGGCGGAATGCCTTCGCGCGGTTCCAGCAAAGGGGTGGGTTCGGGGTCGGCCGCCCCGCCCGGCGCCCCCGTAACAGAAGATCCGCCGTCGTCCGGAGGGGCGCCTCCGGTGGTTCGCAGTGAGCTGTCTGCTGCGGTGTCTTGGGCGTCGGTCACCTGTCAAGGGTATCCGTGTATGGACAGCGCCCGTCGACGGAACGTTCCGTCGACGGGCGCTTGGGGGTCGTAAACCAGTCAGGTCGGTGCATCGTCCGGTTCACGACGGGTGGAGCACGGGCGGGGCGGGCCGGCGGCCGGTCCGTTCACGTCCGTGAAGGGCGGTCGGGGAGTCAGTGGATGATGCCGGTGCGCAGGGCGACGGCGACCATGCCGGCACGGTCGCCCGTGCCGAGCTTGCGGGCGATTCGGGCGAGGTGGCTCTTGACGGTCAGCGCGGACAGGCCCATCGAGACTCCGATGGCCTTGTTCGACTGGCCCTCCGCCACCAGCCGCAGCACCTCGACCTCACGGCCGGACAGTTCGCGGTAGCCGCCCGGGTGGCTCGGGGCACCCGGGGGGCGGCGGTGCATACGGGCGGCGGCGGCGCCGATGGGGGCGGCACCGGGCCGGGTGGGGAGCCCGACGTTGGTGCGGGTGCCGGTGACGACGTAACCCTTCACGCCTCCGGCCAGCGCGTTGCGTACGGCGCCGATGTCGTCGGCCGCGGAGAGGGCGAGGCCGTTGGGCCAGCCCGCGGCGCGGGTCTCGGACAGCAGGGTCAGGCCCGAGCCGTCGGGCAGGTGGACGTCGGCGACACAGATGTCGCGGGGGTTGCCGATGCGGGGACGAGCCTCCGCGACGGACGAGGCCTCGATGACGTCTCTCACACCGAGCGCCCACAGGTGGCGGGTGACGGTGGAGCGGACGCGGGGGTCGGCCACGACCACCATGGCGGTCGGCTTGTTCGGGCGGTAGGCGACCAGGCTTGCGGGCTGCTCGAGGAGAACGGACACCAGGCCTCCTGGGGTGCGGACGGCTTTGAAGGTCAAAGACGTCTTCGGCACCGAACGCGGAGTCCTTTAGACAATGATCACGATCTAGTGAGTAACAATTAGTGCAATTCGGACGTACGGTCGATCGTTCGGTGAACGAATCGGTTCGTTCGAGTGTCTGTGATGACTGAAAGTGGCCGTATCGACAAAGTGATGCCCACGCCATCGCCCTCATGCACCCGTCCCGGCACCGCTACCGCGACTGCGGTCCCCTCCGCTGCGGCAGCGTCACCACCGCCGCGTCCCCGGGACCGGCCGGCGGCAGCCCCGCGACCTGCGCGAGCAGATCCGCCCAGGACGCCAGATGCGCCGCGGTGTCCGGCACCCCGCCCAGCCCCTCGCGCGGGGTCCAGGAGGCGCGGATCTCGATCTGTGAGGCGGAGGGGCGTTCGGACAGGCCGCCGAAGTAGTGCGAACTCGCGCGCGTGACGGTGCCGCTGGGTTCGCCGTACGTCAGTCCGCGCGCCTGGAGCGCGCCGGTCAGCCACGACCAGCACACCTCCGGCAGCAGCGGGTCCGCCGCCATCTCCGGCTCCAGTTCCGCCCGCACCAGCGTCACCAGCCGGAACGTGCCCCGCCAGGCGTCGTGCCCGGCCGGGTCGTGCAGCAGCACCAGACGTCCGTCGGCGAGATCCTGGTCGCCGTCGAGGACGGTCGCCTCCAGCGCGTACGCGTGCGGGGCGAGCCGCTGCGGGGCGCGCGTCGGCTCCACCTCGATCTGCGGCCTCAGCCGACTGCCGCGCAGGGCCTGGACCGCGGCCTGGAACGCCGACGGAACCGCCGTCCCGCTCCCCTCCCGGTTACCGTCCTTCGCCTCGTCCATCCCACCAGTGCCGTCCGAGAGTCGTTCCTGAGCCGCAGCCATGCCGGAAGATTAAGGGGAACCGGGCCCCGGCGCTGGCCTAGACACCCGTGATCTTCCGGGGCGGCGACGGGACAGGGGCCCCGGGAGCGGGGGACAGCGCACCCTTGCCCCCGTGCGAGACTTTCCGACGTGAGTGCACACGAGACGACGCCGACCGCCACGCACGACTCCGCCTTCCTGAGGGCCTGCCGCCGCGAACCCGTGCCGCACACGCCCGTGTGGTTCATGCGCCAGGCCGGGCGCTCCCTGCCGGAGTACCGCAAGGTCCGCGAGGGCATCCCGATGCTCGAGTCCTGCATGCGCCCGGAGCTGGTCACCGAGATCACCCTGCAGCCCGTGCGCCGGCACCACGTGGACGCGGCGATCTACTTCAGCGACATCGTCGTCCCCCTCAAGGCCATCGGCATCGACCTCGACATCAAGCCCGGCGTCGGCCCGGTCGTCGAGAACCCGATCCGCACCCGCGCCGACCTGGCCCGGCTGCGCGACCTCACCCCCGAGGACGTCTCCTACGTCACCGAGGCCATCGGCCTGCTCACCCGCGAGCTCGGCTCCACCCCGCTCATCGGTTTCGCCGGCGCGCCTTTCACCCTCGCGAGCTACCTCGTCGAGGGGGGCCCGTCCCGGACGTACGAGAACGCCAAGGCGATGATGTACGGCGACCCGGAGCTCTGGGCGGAGCTGCTCGACCGCCTCGCCGACATCACGGCCGGCTTCCTGAAGGTCCAGATCGAGGCCGGCGCCTCCGCGGTCCAGCTCTTCGACTCCTGGGTCGGCGCGCTCGCCCCCGCCGACTACCGCCGCTCGGTGATGCCCGCCTCGGCCAAGGTCTTCGAGGCCGTCGCCGGATACGGCGTCCCGCGCATCCACTTCGGTGTCGGCACCGGTGAACTGCTCGGCCTGATGGGCGAGGCCGGCGCGGACGTCGTCGGCGTCGACTGGCGCGTCCCGCTGGACGAGGCCGTCCGCCGGGTCGGCCCCGGCAAGGCGCTCCAGGGCAACCTCGACCCGACCGTGCTGTTCTCCACCACCGAGGCCGTCGAGGCGAAGACGCAGGAGGTCCTCGACGCCGCGGCGGGCCTGGAGGGCCATGTCTTCAACCTCGGCCACGGCGTCATGCCGCACACCGACCCGGACTCCCTGACCCGGCTCGTGGAGTACGTCCACACCCGCACCGCGCGCTGACTCACCACGTCTGGCGGGGCCGGGCGCGTCTGCCGAACAGCAGGCCGCGCGGCTCCGGCGGCGGCGGTGTGCCGGGCTTGAGCGGCCAGGCGAGCAGCATGCCCGCGAGGAAGCCGACGACATGCGCGGTGTACGCGATCGTCCCGGCCTCCGAGATGCCCTCGCCGGACGAGTACACCGCCTGGAGGCCGAACCAGAAGCCGAGCACCATCCAGGCCGGCAGTCTCAGCGGCAGGAAGACCAGGAACGGCACCAGCACCCACACCCTGGCCTTCGGATACAGCACCAGATAGGCGCCCAGCACCCCGGCGATCGCGCCCGAGGCGCCGATCAGCGGGTCGCCGGAGTCGGCGTTGAGCAGCGCGAAGCCGTAACCGGCCGCGTAGCCGCACACGACGTAGAACAGCACGTACCGCACATGGCCCATGCGGTCCTCGATGTTGTTGCCGAAGATCAGCAGGAAGAGCATGTTGCCGAGCAGGTGCAGCCAGCCGCCGTGCAGGAACATCGCCGTGAAGACCGACAGCAGCGGTGACTTGTCGTAGCCCGGCTCGCCGACCACGCAGCCGGGGCCGTGCGGGCCGACCGAGACGTCGCCGGTGGGGACCAGGCGGGGCAGCTGACCGTGGATCAACTCCCGTGGCACCGCGGCGTACTGGTCCAGCAGCGCGTGCAGCTCGCAGGTCTGGGCCAGGCGGCTTTCCCAGGGCATGCCCACCGTGCCGGGCAGGGCCAGGAAGACGAAGACGTTCGCGGCGATCAGGCCGTACGTCACGTACGGGGTGCCGCGTACGGGGTTCACGTCATGGACGGGGATGACCACGAGTGACTTCTTCCCTGGATGCGGTCCCGGAATCGGTGAACGCCGGGGCCGTTGCGCGCGTATGGCTTGTCGACCGGACTACGGGAGGACAGGCGATGAACGAAAGAGTTGCTCCGTCGATGCACGCGCTGCCGGACGGTGAGGCCGAGCTCTCCGTGGTGGTGCGGCTCCCCTGGGAGGACGTGGCGCGGCTGGGCCAGGAGGCCGGCCGGCTGGCCGCGCAGACGGGGCGTCCGGTGACGCTCGACGAGGCGGTGAGCCATCGGCTGCGGTCCGTGCGGCCGCCGGCCGCGCATGCCAGGCCGGGCACGGGCACGGGGGAGCAGCCGGCGGCCGCCCCCGCCGGCGCGTCGGTGGCGTCGCTGCCGAGGATCAGCGGCTCGGCCTAGGAGTCCTCGGACACGGCCCTCGCCGCCTTGCGGGCCGCCACCAGGACGGGGTCCCACACCGGGCTGAACGGCGGGGCGTAGCCGAGGTCCAGGGCCGTCATGCGGTCCACCGTCATCCCCGCGGTCAGGGCCACCGCCGCGATGTCCACGCGCTTGGCGGCGCCCTCCCGGCCGACGATCTGCACGCCCAGCAGTCGGCCGGTGCGACGCTCGGCGAGGATCTTGACCGTCATCGGGGAGGAACCGGGGTAGTACCCCGCCCGGCTGGTCGACTCGATGGTGGCCGTGACGTACTGCAGGCCGGCCCGGCGCGCGTCTTTCTCGCGCAGGCCCGTGCGGGCGATCTCCAGGTCGCAGACCTTGCTGACCGCGGTGCCGACCACACCGGGGAAGGTGGCGTAGCCGCCGCCCGCATTGGTGCCGATGACCTGCCCGTGCTTGTTGGCGTGGGTGCCCAGCGCGATGTGGCGCTCCTGACCGGAGACCAGGTCCAGGACCTCCACGCAGTCGCCGCCCGCCCAGATGTTCTCGTGTCCGCGCACCCGCATCGCGAGGTCCGTCAGCAGCCCCTGGTGCCGCCCCAGGGGCAGCCCCGCCCGGCGCGCCAGTGTCGTCTCCGGGCGGACCCCGATGCCGAGCACGACGACGTCCGCCGGGTACTCGGCGTCCTGCGTCACGACCGCGCGGACCCGGCCGTCGTCGCCGGTGCGGATTCCGGTGACCTCGGCGCCGCCGACCATGGTGATGCCGAGGCCCGTCATGGCCTCGTGCACCAGGCGGCCCATGTCCGGGTCGAGCGTGGACATCGGCTCCTCGCCGCGGTTGACGACCGTCACCTCGTACCCGCGCTTGATCAGCGCCTCGGCCATCTCCACCCCGATGTAACCGGCGCCGACCACGACCGCGCGCCGCCCACGCGTGCGTGCCAGCGTGTCCAGCAGCGCCTGCCCGTCGCCCAGGCTCTGCACCCCGTGCACCCCCGGCGCCTCCACGCCCGGCAGGTCGGGGCGGACCGGCCGCGCACCGGTGGCGATCACGAGCTTGTCGTACGACGTCCAGGACTCGGCCCCGGAATCGACGTCACGCGCGCGTACCCGCTGCCCGGCCGGGTCGACCTCCACGACCTCGGTGCGCATGCGCAGATCGATGTCCCGCGCGCGGTGCTCCTCGGGCGTCCGGGCGATCAGCTCGTCGCGCCCGGCGACGTCGCCGCCGACCCAGTACGGGATGCCGCACGCCGAGTACGAGGAGAAATCGCCGCGTTCGAAGGCCACGATCTCCAGTTCGGCGGCGCCCTTCATGCGCCGTGCCTGCGACGCCGCGGACATCCCCGCGGCGTCGCCGCCGATCACGACCAGCCGTTCCCTCGGACCCCGCCCACGCTTCATGTTCATGCGAACACGCTACGGGCGCAGATCATTTCGGGCTCGCGGTCAGTCCTCCTCGCGCGCGGGTGCCGGGCGCGGGGTCAGCCGGGGCTGCACCAGCCGCAGCCAGAGCACGATCAGCAGGGCCGCACCCACGGCGAACGGCAGGACCGCCGCCACGGCCATGACGATCCAGCGCAGCATCGTCACGAAGGCGTCCCAGCCGCCCGTGAGCGCGTCCATCACCCCGGGGTCGTCGTCCTCGGCCACCGCCTTCTTCACCGGTGTCTCGGACAGCGACAGGGTGATGGTGGCCAGGCTCGTGCGGTCCTTCAGGGAGGCCTGCTGGGCCAGCAGCGACTCCAGGTCCGCCTGGCGGGTGCTCAGTTCGCCCTCCAGCGTCACCACGTCGGTCAGCTTGGTGGCCTGGTCCATCAGCGCGCGGATCCGGGTCACGCTGGCCCGCTGCGACTTGATGCGGCTCTCCACGTCGACGACCTGCTCGGTGACGTCCTGCGCCTTGGCGGTGCGGTCGAGCAGCTTGCCGGTGCCCTCCAGGTCGGCGAGGACGTCCGCGTAGGAGCCGACGGGGACGCGCAGCACGACGCGGGTGCGCTCCCTGCCGTCCTGGTCGCGGGTGGTCGTCTCGTTGCCGACGTAGCCGCCCGCGTTCTCGGCGGTGGCGCGGGCCTCGTCGAGGGCCTTCGGTACGTCCTTGACCTGCACGGTCAGCGACGCCGTACGGATGATGTGGCTCGCGGTGATCCTGGGCGGGGCATCCGCCCTCTCGGCGCCTGACTGGCCGGAGGCCGCCGCGCCCGCGGCGCTGTCCGCCTGGGACTTGGCGCCCTCGTTGCTGCCGGCGGAGTCGCCGGAGTCGGCGCCGCCGGTGCATCCGGTCAGCGCCAGGGCTGCCGCCAGCAGAACGCCGGCGACGGCATGGGCAGGTCGTACGGAACGTGGTGCGCGCATGGTGTGTTACCCCCCGAGGGTCGTGACGGCTGATGCTTCTTCGACGCCGCAGGAGGCCCGGACGTTGGCCTCCGGTGGTTCCGATGCGGTCACGGTCGGGACTCGGGCCGGGCACGCGAAGGGCCGGACGGCGTCGGCGGGAGTGTCAGTGGCGTTTGAGAGAGTGGGCTCATGCACGCAGCGGACACTCCAGCGGAACACGGACAGGTCGTCGTCATCGGCGCCGGGATCGCCGGCCTCGCGGCAGCCCACCGGCTGCTGGCCGAGGGCAGCCGGGTGACCGTGCTGGAGGCATCGGACCGGATCGGCGGCAAGCTGCTGCCCGGCGAGATCGCGGGCGTCCGGGTGGATCTTGGCGCCGAGTCGATGCTGGCCCGCCGCCCTGAGGCCGTGGGACTCGCCCGCGAGGCCGGTCTCGCCGAGCGCCTGCAGCCCCCGGCCACCGCCACCGCCTCGCTGTGGACCCGCGGCGCCCTGCGCCCCATGCCCAAGGGCCATGTCATGGGCGTGCCCGGCACCGCCGCCGCCCTGGCCGGCGTTCTGTCCGACGAGGGCCTGGCCCGTATCGAGCGCGACGCCGCACTGCCCCGCACCGAGGTCGGTGACGATGTGGCGGTCGGCGCGTACGTGGCGGAGCGGCTGGGCCGCGAGGTCGTCGACCGGCTGGTCGAGCCCCTGCTGGGCGGGGTGTACGCGGGCGACGCCTACCGCATCTCGATGCGCTCGGCCGTCCCGCAGCTCTTCCGGGCCGCGCAGGCCCATGACTCCCTGACCGAGGCGGTCCGCGCGATCCAGGCCGGTGCGGCGGCGGCTCAGCACAGCGGCCCGGTGTTCATGGGCATCGAGGGCGGCATCGGCACGCTTCCGCTCGCCGTCGCTCAGGCGGTGCGGGCCAGGGGCGGCGAGATCGTCACCGGCGCGCCGGTGACCGGGCTGCGCCGCGAACCGGACGGCTGGCGGGTCGTCACCGGCGAGCGGACGCTGCGCGCGGACGCCGTCGTCGTCGCCGTACCCGCGCGGGCCGCCGCCGACCTGCTGCGCGCCGAAGCCCCGGCCGCCGCGAGCGAACTGGCCGCCGTCGAGTACGCCTCCATGGCCCTGGTCACCCTGGCTTACCGGCGCGCCGGCACCGCACTGCCCGCCGGCAGCGGCTTCCTGGTGCCGCCCGTCGACGGCCGCACCATCAAGGCGTCGACCTTCGCCTCCCACAAGTGGGCCTGGATCGCCGACCAGGACCCGGACGTGCTGGTGCTGCGCACCTCGGTCGGGCGGTACGGCGAGACGGAGATCCTGCAGCGGGAGGACACCGACCTCGTCGAGGTCTCCCGGCACGACCTGGAGGCGGCGACCGGCCTGACCGCCACTCCGCTCGCCACCCGCGTCACCCGCTGGACCGACGGCCTGCCCCAGTACCCGGTCGGCCACCACGCGCGCGTGGCCCGCATCCGCGACCACCTGGGCAAGGTGCCGGGCCTGGCGGTGTGCGGCGCGGCCTACGACGGCGTGGGCATCCCGGCGTGCATCGCGAGCGCTTACGCGGCCGTCGACCAGATCCACGGTGATCTGCGCGCTGTGCAGCAGCTCACCGCCCACCCGGTGCAGAGTCTGCACGGAGGAGCAGGAGAATAAGGACCATGAGTGACGACGCCCCCACCACCGAGCCCGGCAGGATCCCGAACAAGGGCAAGCTGGCCAAGGACCTCAACGATGTCATCCGCTACACCCTCTGGTCCGTCTTCAGGCTGAAGGACGTGCTCCCCGAGGACCGCGCGGGCTACGCCGACGAGGTCCAGGAGCTGTTCGACCAGCTCGCCGCCAAGGACGTGACGATCCGCGGCACCTACGACGTGTCGGGGCTGCGCGCCGACGCCGACGTCATGATCTGGTGGCACGCCGAGACCAGCGACCAGCTCCAGGAGGCGTACAACCTCTTCCGCCGCACCCGGCTCGGCCGCGCGCTGGAGCCGGTCTGGTCGAACATGGCGCTGCACCGCCCCGCCGAGTTCAACCGCTCGCACATCCCGGCGTTCCTCGCCGACGAGACGCCCCGCGACTACGTCAGCGTCTACCCCTTCGTGCGCAGCTACGACTGGTACCTGCTGCCCGACGAGGACCGCCGCCGCATGCTCGCCGACCACGGCAAGATGGCCCGCGGCTACCCGGACGTCCGCGCCAACACGGTCGCCTCCTTCTCGCTGGGCGACTACGAGTGGATCCTCGCCTTCGAGGCGGACGAGCTGTACCGCATCGTCGACCTGATGCGCCACCTGCGCGCGTCCGAGGCGCGCATGCACGTACGCGAGGAGGTCCCGTTCTACACGGGCCGCCGCAAGTCGGTGGCGGACCTGATCGCCGGGCTGGCCTGAGGCCCTCGGCCGCCCCTCACGTGGCGGGACGCGGCTCCGGACGCGGCGCACACGCGGTGCGACGCACCGGAAGCCGCCCCTCCAGCAGATACATCTCCACATGCGCGTTGACGCACGCGTTGGGCCCGCCCGCGACCCCGTGCGTCCCCGCGTCCCGCTCGGTCACCAGCACCGAGTCCGCCAGCCGCCGGTGCAGCTCCAGCGCCCCCTGATAGGGCGCCGCGGCATCCCGCTCGGCGGCGAGGATCAACGTCGGCGGCAGCTCACCGGGCGCCGTCCGCACATCGAGCGGCCGCTGACGCGGCGCGGGCCAGAAGGCGCAGGGCAGGTTCGCCCACACGTTGTCCCACGTCTCGAACGGCGCCACCCGGGCGAGCCGGGTGTTGTCCCGGTCCCACACCCGCCAGTCGGTGGGCCAGGCCGCGTCGTTGCACTCGACGGCCGTGTACACCGCCTTGCTGTTCTCCGCCTCGACGGCGGCCTCCTTCACCGGCGAGGCGATGTCGATCAGCGGCTTCGGATCGCCCTTCAGATACGCCGACAGCGCCTGCGCCCGGTACGGCCAGTAGTCGTCGTAGTACCCGGTCTGGAGAAACGCCCCGTGCAGCTGTCGCGGCCCCACCTTCCCGCCCGCCGGTTCGGCGGCGAGCCGCGCCCGCGCCCGCTCGTAGCTGCGCAGCACCTTCGCCGGGGTGTCGCCCAGCCGGTACACCTTGTGGTGCTTGGCGATCCACTCCCGGAAGTCCGCCCAGCGGCCCTCGAACGCGGCCGACTGGTCGAGGTTGTTGCGGTACCAGATCTGCTCCGGGTCCGGATTCACCGCCGCGTCGAACACCATCCGGCGCACCCGCGAGGGGAAGAGCGTCGCGTACAGGGCGCCGAAGTACGTGCCGTAGGACGCGCCCATGAACGTCAGCCGCTCCTCGCCCAGCGCGGACCGCAGGACGTCCAGGTCGCGGGCGTTGTTGAGGGAGTGGTAGTGCCGCAGCGCGCCGCCGGAGCGCTGGGCGCAGCCGCGCGCGTACGCCTTGGCCCGGGCGATGCGTTCCCGCTTGTACGACTCCGAGGGATGGGTGGGCGCCGGTGCGGGCCCCTTGAAGAAGTGCTCGGGGTCCTGGCAGGACAGCGGAGCGCTGCGGCCCACCCCGCGCGGGGCGTAGCCGACGAGGTCGTAGGCGGCCGCCAGGCGCTTCCACTCGGGCATCAGGCCGATCAGCGGGAAGTACATGCCGGAGGCGCCCGGCCCGCCGGGGTTGAAGACCAGGGCACCCTGCCGGGGCACCCGGCGCTTGCTGTTGTGCGGGTCCTTGTGGGTGGCCCGCACCCGGCTGACCGTCAGCTCGATCTGCCGGCCGTCCGGACGCGCGTAGTCCAGCGGGACCTTGACCGTGCCACACTGCAGGGATCCCGGCATGTCCTGCTCCTCGGAGCAGGAGCCGAAGTCGATGCCGGTCACCCTCGCCCGCGCGGCGGCCACCACGGTGCCGCGCAGCTCGGCCAGACCCGGGACGGCCTCCGCGGCACCGGCCGGGGTGGCGGCGAGGGAGCTCAGGAGCAACGACCCGGCGGCCGTGTGGAGGACGAGGGCTCTCATCGGGTATCCCTTCGGTGCACGGACGCAACAAAAGGGATGCTTCGGTCGGTTGTGGGCGAAGGCAAGCACCGTCCGGCCGGTGTCGGCGCCAATGCTCCCTGTGCGCCCCCTGGGCCGGGGTGTCAGTCGCGCCAGTGGGGCGCGCGCTGCTCGAAGGCCGCCCGCAGGTCCGGCTCGCCGATCGCGCGGACGCCCCGCACCGCGACGGTGGTGAGGTACGTACGGTCGTCCCCGCCGCCCGTGTGTGGGGTCAGCGCGCCCAGCAGCCGCTGTCCGGCCGGGGACGCCCAGCGCGAGTACGGGTGGACCTCGACGCGCGCGATGGCCAGACAGCTCAGGGTGAGCGCGAGCGGCAGCCCGAACCAGAGGGCGACCAAGTGGCGGGGCAGCTCGGTCGCGCCGGGCATGAGCAGCGCGGTCGCGCCCAGCGCCAGGACGGCCGCCGCGGCGAGCCGCACCCGCTGGACCGCGGCCGCTATGCCGGTGCGGGCTCCGTCGGGAACGGCGAGACCGGCCCGGACCAGCCGCTCGGCGAGGCTGCCCACCGCCTCCGCGTCGGCCGCGGCGTCCCGCACCGGCGCGATCCGGGACTGGCCCTCGGGCCCGATCGCCCCTATGACGGACCGTTCGATGTCGTCCCGGCCGCGCGGGTCGACGACCGTCGCCCAGCCCGTGCGGGCGAGCAGCAGCCGACGCTGGCGGGCCATGGAGACGAGCGTCAGATCGGCGACCCGGCGCGGGCCGCCCGACAGGAACGCGGCTTCGTAGAGCGTCAGATCGTGCGCTCGGCCCGCGTTCACGTCCACGGCCGCCGCGTGGACCGCGGCCAGGCACAGCCGGGTGCACGCGAGGCCGGCGACGGCCCAGGCCAGCAGCAGGAGGAGGACCCAGAACATGCCGCGTTTCTATGCCAAACGCCCGTGCGAACGCCATGCCTTATTCACCATCCGGACGGAGCGTTGCCGATATGCAACGTTCCGTGGGAAAGGTCACGGCTCGGCGGGCCCCTCGGTCACCGGCGGGTCAGGGTCCGGCGTATCCGCGCCAGCCGCGCGGGCGGGCGCGGGGCCGGGCCCGAGCGCTCGCGCCGCCACCGGCCCAGCTCCCTGCGGGCGCGGCCGTCCAGCGTCCCCTCGGTGTCCAGCAGGTGCCCGGCGAAGTCGAGCGCGTCGCGTCGATAACCGCCGGTCATGGGGTTGCGCTGGGCGTAGGCGAGGAAGGCGGGACGGTAGCGCGGGCCGAGGATGACGGGCAGTTCGGGCGCGACCTTCGCCACCACGTCCGCCCGCTTCCCGGCGAGCGCCCGGGCCTGGACACCCATACGCGTCCGGTCGAATCCCTCGGGTACGGGTGTCCCGGCGACGAGCGCGGACAGCAGCGCGGCCTGGGCGAGGGCGACGCGCTCGCGGGCGGCCGGGGAGGGCGGTCCCGCAAGGGGGCGGCCCACCGGGCCGGCCGGGGCCTTCGGCTCCTGGCCGCCCTTCTCGACGGCCGCCCGGATCTCCGCCAACTCCCGCTCCAGCTCGGCCGGTCCGGGGAAGTTCTCGTCGCGCTCCAGCAGGACACCGGGCGGGGCGACCCGGGAGGCCAGGTCGGTGAGGATGTCGAGCACCGGCCGCGGGACCGGGTGGGCGTGGCTGTCGTGCCAGACGCCGTCCCGCTCGAAGCCGCCCGCGACATGGACGTACGCGAGGGCCTCCAGGGGGAGTTCGGCGAGCGCCTCGGCCGGGTCCTCGCCCCGGTTGACGTGGTTGGTGTGCAGGTTGGCCACGTCGACGAGGAGCCGCACGCCGGTGCGGTCGGCCAGTTCGTACAGGAACTGTCCCTCGGTCAGCTCCTCGCCGGGCCAGGAGATCAGCGCGGCGATGTTCTCCACGGCGAGCGGGACGGGGAGGGCGTCCTGGGCGATCCGGATGTTCTCGCACAGCACGGCGAGGGCGTCCCGGATGCGCGGCACGGGCAGCAGATGGCCCGCCTCCAGGTGAGGTGACGCGGTGAGCGGGCCGCCCGCCCGGACGAACGCGATGTGCTCGGTGACCAGCGGCGAGCCCAGCGCCTCGGCCCGCTCGGCCAATGCGGTCAGCCGGGCGGCGTCGGGCCGGTCGGCGCCGCCGAGGCCGAGCGAGACACCGTGCGGGATCACGGTGACCCCGCGCTCGCGCAGCCGCAGCAGCGCCGCGGGGAGATGGCCGGGGCACACGTTCTCCGCGACGACCTCGACCCAGTCGATGCCCGGCATGCGTGCCACGGCGTCCGCGATCTCCGGCCGCCATCCGATCCCCGTACCCAGTCGCTCCATCGTGGTCCCCCTCCGTCACGCCCAGCACGTGCGTGGAGGGGGTATGGCCCCGGCGCGCGGCGGTGAATCGCTTCTGCCGTGGCTTCAGAGCAACATTTGAGGTTGCTGGCGCAGCGCCGGGTGATCGGCGACCACCGTGCAGGAGCCGGGGGCGATCTCCGTGAAGCCGGCGTCCCGTACGACCGGCAGGCCGCTCGTGGTGAGCGCGGGCCAGCGGTCGCGGGGCGCCGTCCGTACGGCGAGCGGGAAGCCGGCGTCGCGCCAGGCGGTGCGCTCCTGCTCCGTCAGGTCCCACCAGGCGAGCTGGGCGCCGTGACCGGCCTGGGCCATCGCCTTGCCGGCCGACATGCCGAGGTCGGGGTTGAGCCACAGCACCGGGGCCGCCGGGTCCGGAGCGGCCGGGGCTTCGGGGTCGTCGAGGTCGGTGCCGGAGACCTGGAGCCTGGCGAGATCCTTGGGCCAGCCGTCGAGGGGGACGGGCGGGAACACCCGTACCTCGGCGGTCCCGCCGGTCACGGTGATGCCCGGCAGGGCCTCCGCCCGCCGCCACTCGGCGCCCCGGGCCCGTCGTACGACCTTGCGGATCCGCGCGTCCTGCCAGTCCCGCACGGCCTCGGCCCACTCGCCGTCCCCGGCGGCCCGCTCGTCCGCGAGCAGCACCAGGACGGCTCGGGCGGCGGTCTCCAGGGCGTCGGTACGGGCCGGGGGAGCGGCCCGCTCGATCCGGACGACGAGCGGCAGCACGTACTGCGGGGCGAGGTCGCGGGAGGCGGGCTCGGTGCGGGAGGGGCTTTCGGCGGCGGACGTGGTTTCGTGGCTCACCCCGCCCAGTCTGCCAGCCCGAGGACCGGTGCCTGCTCCCGCGGATTCACCCCGAGCAGGCGGTCCGCTCGGCCTCGCGCCACTCGCACACCGGGCACAGGGTGAGGCCCTTGTACGACTCCGGGTACTCCGTCGGCTCCCGGCACAGCACGCACTCCGCGTACGGCGGCCCCTCGGCCTTCGGCGGCTTGGTCGCGTCGGCGATCGTGCAGTAGTCGGCGTCGCTCATGCCTCCAGCGTAGAACGGTCACCGGCGGTCGTGGGCGGCCCCGATCAGCTCGGAGACCCGGACGAAGCGGAACCCCTGGCGCCGCAGCTCGGGCACGATCGTGCGGACGGCGCGCTCGGTGGTGGGGGCGGCGCTGCGGGTGCAGTGCAGGACGACGACCGAGCCCGGCCGCACCCCGTCCAGCACCTGGCGGGCCACGGCGTCGGCGTCGGTGGCGAAGGCGTCCCCGCTCACCACGTCCCACTGCACGGCGGTCACCCCGGCCGGGGTCAGCGCCTTGAGCGCCCGCCGGTCGTAACACCCCCCGGGAAACCGGAAGTACGGCCGCGCGTCCGGCACCCCGGCCTTGCGGAAGGCGGCGTACGCCCGCTCCACGTCCGCCCGCATCCGGTCCTCGGGCACGGTCGGCAGCCCGTAGCAGTCGCCGGTGAAGGCGTAATGGCTGTAGGAGTGATTGGCGACCTCGAAGAGCGGGTCCCGCCCGATGGCCCGCGCCTGGCCGGGGTACTCCTCGGCCCACCGCCCGGTCATGAACACGGTCGCGGGCACCTTCAGCTCCCGCAGCGCCCCGATCAGCCCCGGATTGTCGAACCGCTCCCCGGCCAGGGCCCGCGGCCCCTGGTCGGCGGTCATGTCGGCGTCGAAGGTGAGCGCGACGGTCTTGTCCGGGGTCCGGGGCCCGTTGGTGAACACGGGGGTGAGTCCGGCGGGCCCCGGCGCGAGCGTCGGCGGCTGGGAGGGGGCGACGGAGGTCGCGGCGGGCGCTGGACGAGCGGCCCGGGGGGTCTGGGGGGCGCCGCAGGCGGCGAGTGCGGCGCCCAGGACACAGACGGCGGTGATGCTGCGTACACGAGTGATCACCGTATGAGAATTACGGTGATATGCCGTTCATCCGATCGCGGGCGCCGCCGACACGGGGCCGTGTCACCCGGTCAGAGGCCGGTCACCCGCGCCAGGGTCCCGTCACCGCGAACGTCGTCCCCGGCGTGTAGCAGTTGACGTACATCGTCCGGCCGTCCGGGGAGAAGGCGACTCCGGCGAACTCGCCCCACTCCGGTTCCTCGGGCGTGCCGATGTTCTGGGCGTTGCGGGCCATCGCGTAGACCTCGCCGTGCCGGGTGACGCCGTAGACGTGCTGGGCGCCGTTGCCGTCCTCGCAGACCATGAGGCCGCCGGAGGGGGCCAGGCAGATGTTGTCGGGGGATTCGCCGGGGAGCTGGATGTCCGTGTCGGGGCCGAAGACGATCACCAGGGTCAGCCGGCGGCGCTCCGGGTCGTAGCGCCAGATCTGGCCGTAGTGGTCCGCCGCCGAGCCCTCGGCGCTGCGGGCGAAGGACGACACGAAGTAGACCGAGCGGCCGCCCCAGTAGCAGCCCTCCAGCTTCTGGGCGTGGGTGATGCCCCGGGGGCCGAAGTCCTGGAGGCGGATCGGGGTCGCGGCGGCCAGGGGATCCGGTACGTCGACCCACTCGACCCGGTCGAAGGACGTTCCCGGTTCCTGGACCGACGACAGGTCCGGTACGTCCGGCACCCGCATCGCCTGGAGGCGGCCGCCCGCCCGCAGGGAACCTCCGCCGCCGAGGGGCTGGTGGGGGAGGAAGCGGTAGAACAGGCCGAAGGGCCGCTGGAAGGCGTCCTCGGTCTCGTAGACGATGCCCCGTTTCGGGTCCACCGCCACCGCCTCGTGCTGGAAGCGGCCCATCGCGGTCAGCGGTACCGCGCCGCTGCGGTGCGGGTCGGCGGGGTCCACCTCGAAGATGAAGCCGTGGTCCTTGGTGTAGCCGTTGGTGCCCGCCTTGTCCTCGTTTTCCTCGCAGGTCAGCCAGGTACCCCAAGGCGTGGGCCCGCCCGCGCAGTTGACGGCCGTACCGGCGATGCCGACGCGCTCGGCGACGACCTTGCCGCGGGCGTCCAGGGTCAGCGTCGTACAGCCGCCCTTGGCCTGCGGGTCGTACGTCAGGCCCTCGACCGCCGGGACGGGCAGTCTCGCGGTGTGGCGGTTCTCGTGGTTGCGGACCAGGTGGACCCGGCCGTGCCGGCCGGCCAGGGCGGTCATGCCGTCGTGGTTCGAGGGGACCTGGCCCTCTCCCGAGCGCAGGGGGTCGCCCTCGCGGGACAGGACCCGGTAGCGGAAACCTTTCGGCAGGTCGAGGAGGCCGTTCGGGTCCGGGATGAGGGGGCCGTAACCGGTGTGGCCCAGGTTCTGCGCGGCGGCCGTGCCCGCGAAGAGTTCGCTGAGGTTCCCGGCGAAGGCGATCGAGACGCCCAGGGCGCCGGTGCGGGCGAGCATCTGACGGCGGCTCTGCAAGCCGTGGTCGGACATGGTGGAACCTTCCTGCTGGCGGACAGGACTGTGTCGACGCCGTGTCTACCATTTGGGTCCGGCCAGGTGAACCACGCGCGTAGAGCGAGTTCACTTTCCTTGCGGGCGCTCCGGCACCGGTTGCCGGGCCCGCGCCAGGAAGCGCAGGCAGCTCCACCGGGAACGGCAGCACCGGCGTGGAGTTCTTCTCGGCCGCGACCGCCACCACCGTCTGGGGCAGCCGCAGTTGGAGCGCGGAGGGGGGTGTCCTCCATCTGGGGCCGCTTCGACCGGCTTGCGCTTGACGATCCGAGCCGCGGAGGCGACACGGACCGGTCCGGCGGCCCCGGCTGCAGCGCCCGCCGCCGGCAGCTCCTCGACCATGACGTTCTCCCCGCCTCGTCGGCGGTATGCCCCGGGCCGGGGCCGGTTCGCCCCGGCCCGGGACATGCCGTCAGGGCGAGGTGACCCGCACCGGTTCGGTACCCGCCGCGCTGTGCCGCTCGACCCAGCTCTCCAGCGCCGTACGGCAAGCGTGGTCCAGGTGGTGCAGCCCGGACAGGTCCAGCTCCACCGGCCGGTCCTGGGGCAGCGCCTCCAGGCTGTCCAATATTTTCGGCAGCCGCAGGAAGGTGGCGTTGCCCGACAGGTACGCCTGGACCGGTCCGGCGCCCTTGTCCACGACCTCCAGCTTCAGGTGCGAGGCCTCCCAGGCCGCCTTGGCGACGGCCAGCGCGAGACCGATGAGCACCCCCTCGAACATGCTGACCGCGACGATCGACACGGCCGTGACCACGAGGATCAGCACCTCCCCGCGGTGCTCGCGCCACAGCGAGCGGATGGCGCGCACGGGGATCAGCTTGGCTCCGGCGTGCACCAGGACGCCCGCCAGGGCCGGGAGCGGGATCCAGGCCAGCACGGACGGCAGCAGCGCCGCGAACAGCAGCAGCCAGACGCCGTGCATCACCCGGGACGCCTTGGTCCGGGCGCCCGCCTGGACATTGGCCGAGCTGCGCACGATCACCGCGGTCATCGGCAGCGCGCCCAGCGCCCCGCACACGGTGTTGCCCGCGCCCTGGGCGATCAGCTCCTTGTCGTAGTCGGTGCGCGGACCGTCGTGCATCCGGTCCACGGCCGCCGCGCTGAACAGCGTTTCCGCGGACGCGATCAGCGTGAAGGCGATGATCGTGACCAGCAGTCCCACGTCGGCCAGCTCGCCGAAGGAGCTCAGTGACGGCGGCTGGATCGAGCCCAGCAGCCCCTTCACCTCGACGGTGGCCACCGGCAGCGCGCATACCCCCGCGACCAGCGTCGCCAGCCCCACCGCCGCGAGCGGAGCGGGCACCGTGCGCAGCGCGCCCGGCATCCGCCGCCACAGCACCAGGACGGCGACGGTGCCCGCGCCGAGTCCCAGCGAGGCCAACGCCCCGGTGTCACCGAGGGCGTCGGCGAGCGCGCCGGGCAGCCCGGCTATTTTCGCTGGGCCCGAGGCCGGCGCCTCGGCGCCGGCCATGGCGTAGAGCTGTCCGGCGATGATCACGAGGCCGATGCCGGCCAGCATGCCCTCGACGACCGAGACCGAGATGGCCCGGAACCAGCGCCCGAGTCCGAAGGTGCCCATCAGGAGCTGGAGCAGCCCCGTGGCCAGCACGATCACCCCGAGCGCGGGCAGTCCGAACTCCTGGACGGCCTCGAAGACCAGCACGGTCATGCCCGCCGCGGGGCCCGACACCTGGAGGCTGCTGCCCCGCATCATGCCGGTGACGATGCCGCCCACGATGCCGGTGACCAGGCCCAGTTCGGCCGGGACACCGGAGGCGACGGCCACGCCCACACACAGCGGCAGCGCGACCAGGAAGACGACCAGGGAGGCGGCGAAGTCCCGCCGCAGATGCGGGAAGGCGGTCATCGGCGTGCTCACAGCGCCTCGAAGGTGTCGGTGTCGGCGCGGTGTTCCCGCACGGTGCCGGTGTGCACCTCGTAGTACCAGCCGTGCAAGGTCAGTTGATGATCCGTCAGCTTCTTCTCGATGAACGGGTACGAGCGCAGCCGCAGCAGCTGGGTGCGGACGTGGCTCTGGACGCCCTCGGTGACGGCCGGGTCCTCGGCCGCTCCGGTGGGTCGCGGGGTCGCGTGCGTCAGCCAGTCGCGCACGGCGGGTACGGCGCTCAGGTCGTCGCCGCGCACCAGCGCGCCGACGGCACCGCAGTGGGAGTGGCCGCAGACCACGATGTCGCCGACGCCGAGGACCTCCACGGCGTACTCGATGGTGGCCGCCTCGCTGGTGGGGTGCTCGAAGGCGTACGGCGGGACGATGTTGCCCGCGGTGCGCAGCTCGAAGAGCTCGCCGGGGCGGGCGCCCGTGATCAGGGCCGGCACGACTCGGGAGTCCGAGCAGGTGATGAAGAGCACCTGCGGGGACTGGCCTTCGGCGAGCTTGGCGAACTCCTCAGGGCGCTGTCCGAAGGTACGGGCGTTGTCGATGAGGGGCTGCATATGTGGTCACTCCTCCTGGCGCGCCGCACAGGGGCGCGTCGGACGGGCAGGACAAAGCAGAGTGGGGGAGCTGCTCTGCTGATCAGCGGCCGTGGACCCGGAAGACCCGGAGCGCCCAGGCTCTGGCCTTTGCATGACGGACCGTGTGCGCGGGTGCGAAGGGCGCGGCCGGAGCGAAGAATCTGCGGGCGAACAGGGCGGCGGCGAGGGCCGATATCGCGATCACGTCCGTCGTACCTCGGAACACGCGCCCTCCTCCGATCGCCCCGCACCTCTAGTACGCCCCAACAGTTGGTCAACCGCTGGTCAAGAAACACGGTAACCCTGCAAAGTTGTTTGCAGGGTCAACTTGGCGCTTCGCGCGGAAGAGAGCGTGAAAAGTGGGGTGGCCTGGCGTGAACTAGGCGGTTCGGACGAGGCCCTTCGCATCCCGGGCGAGCGCGGTGAGGCGCGAGATCGCGCGGAAGTACTTCTTGCGGTACCCGCCCTTCAGCATCTCCTCGCTGAACAGCTGATCGAACGGCAGCCCCGAGGCCAGCACCGGTACTTCACGGTCGTAGAGCCGGTCCGCGAGCACCACCAGCCGCAGTGCCGTCGACTGGTCCGGAACCGGCCGCACATCGGTCAGGCACACCGCCGTCACGCCGTCGGTCAGCGCGCCGTACCGGCTGGGGTGCACCTTCGCCAGGTGCTCCAGCAGCCGCGGGAAGTCGTCGAGCGACGCGCCCGCGGTCGCGTGGGCCGCCTCGGTCACCTGCTCGTCGCCGAACGGTGCCGGGGCCTCGGGCAGGCCGCGGTGGCGGTAGTCCTCGCCGTCGATGCGCAGCGGGCGGAAGTGCGCCGACAGGCCCTGGATCTCCCGCAGGAAGTCGGCCGCGGCGAAGCGGCCCTCGCCGAGCTTGCCGGGCAGCGTGTTGGACGTGGCGGCCAGCGCGACCCCGGCGTCGACCAGCTTGCCGAGCAGGGTGGAGACGAGGACCGTGTCGCCGGGGTCGTCCAGCTCGAACTCGTCGATGCACAGCAGGCGGTGCCCGGACAGGGTCTGCACCGTCTGCTGGAAGCCCAGGGCGCCGACGAGGTTCGTCAGCTCCACGAAGGTGCCGAACGCCTTGCGGGACGGCTCGGCGGGGGTGGCGTGCCAGAGCGAGGCGAGCAGGTGGGTCTTGCCCACGCCGTAACCGCCGTCCAGGTAGACACCCCGGGGGCCGGCGGGGGCCTTGGGTGCCTTGGGCCTGCCGAGGCCGAAGAAGCCGCGCCTGCCGGAGCCGCCCGCCGCCTGCGTGCCGCCGAGCCCCGCCGCGAAGGACTCCAGGACCTGGACCGCCTCCGTCTGGCTCGGCTGGTTCGGGTCCGGGAGGTAGGTGCCGAAGCGGACCGAGTCGAAGCGGGGCGGGGGGACCATCTCGGCCACCAGCCGGTCCGCGGGGACGCGCGGCTCGCGGGAGCAGAGGGACAGGGGGGTCGCTTCGGCTATCGGGGACTCGCCGGCGGAGCTGGAGGAGGACACGTTCACCGATTTTAGGGGGTGGCCGGCGGGCGGCCTCTCCGGTGCGGGCCGACCGGGGGTGCTCGCGCCGGTATGTCCTCGCCCCTGCGTGGAACACTGCCCGCATGCGACGCCTGTTCCCAATGACCGATCAGACGGACGACCGTGAGTGGACGCTCGACGAGCTGGCCTACGTCTACGCCTATCCCGACCCCACCGCACCATGGCTGCGCGCCAACATGGTCTCCACGCTCGACGGGGCCGCCCAGTACGACGGCAAGTCGCAGCCGATCTCCAGCGCGACCGACATGCGGATCTTCGGCACCCTGCGGGCGCTGGCGGATGTCGTGGTCGTCGGTGCGGAAACGGTACGCCAGGAGGGGTACCGGCCCGCACGCGCGCGTGCGGAGTTCGCGGCGCGGCGCGAGGCGGCCGGGCAGGCGCCCGCACCGGCCATCGCGGTCGTCACCGCCGGCCTCGACCTGGATTTCTCCCTTCCGCTTTTCGCCTCGCCGCTGGTGCCGACGGTCGTGCTGACCGGCGCCGGGGCGGCCCCGGACCGGGTCGCCGCCGCGGAGAAGGCGGGGGCGCGGGTGCTCTTCGCCGGTGACGGCGCCGGGGTGGAGCCCGGCCGTGCCGTCCAGGCCCTCACCGGACTCGGGTACCGGCGGCTGCTGACCGAGGGCGGGCCGCGCCTGCTCGGCCAGCTGATCGCGGCCGGGGTGCTCGACGAGATCTGCCTGACCGTGGCCCCGATGCTCACCGCGGGGAACGCGCAGCGGATCGCGGACGGGCCCCCGGTCGAGCTGCCCCGCAAGTTCGCACTGATGTCCTTGCTGGAGGAGGAGGGCTTCCTCTTCACCCGGTACGGCCGGGTCTGACGGGGGCGGCGGGGACGGGGAGGTGCCGACTCGGGCACCGGGGTCCCGAAAACACCGGAATCACCCGTTCCGTTTAGCCCCCGGCGGGCACACTACAACTCGCAGTCCCCGTGCGATCACGGGGCAGGATGGTTTCCGCAGGGCCTTGCCGGGTCCTGTCGCAGAAGGAGCGCCTGGTGTTCAGAAGCGTATTGATGATCGAGAAGGCCCTGACGTCCGCGGACGTGGAGTTCGTCACCACGCTGCACGGGGACGAGCCGGTCTCCTTCCATGTGCTGCTCCAGCCGCGCGGCGACCAGGCCGATCGCCTGCTGCGGGCCATCGACGACGTGGCGCTCGGCGAGCTGGACGAGGCGGCGCGGGAGCACGAGACGCCGGAGGGCGAGGAGGCCAGGGGATTCGGGGAGCGGGCCCTCGCCGTCTCCCTCCAGGCGCTGCGGGCGTCCGGGAGCGAGGCGGACGGGCGGCTGATCGAGGATCATCCGCTGGACGCGCTGAAGTCCCTGGTGGACGAGGTGCGGGCGGACGAGGTGATCGTCCTCACCGATCCGCACTACGTGGAGGAGTTCTTCCACCGCGACTGGGCTTCGCGGGCCCGGCACAAAGTGGGAGTGCCGGTGCTGAAGCTGTTCTCGCACAGCAAGGCGTAGGTCCTCGGCGGGCCGCCGCACCCCATAGGCTGGGGGCACCTTCACCGTCGTACCGGATCTTGGGAGATATGTACATGGCACCCGGCCTTCCCTCCGCCATGGACCGACCGCACTTCATCGGCATCGGCGGTGCCGGGATGTCCGGCATCGCGAAGATCCTGGCGCAGCGCGGGGCCGTGGTGGCCGGAAGCGATGCCAAGGAGTCCGCCACCGCCGAGGCGCTGCGCGCGCTGGGCGTGACCGTGCACATCGGGCATGCCGCCGCGCATCTCGCCGACGACGCGAGCTGTGTCGTCGTGTCGTCGGCGATCCGGCACGACAACCCCGAGCTGGCGCGCGCGGCCGAGCTGGGGATCCCGGTGGTGCACCGGTCCGACGCGCTGGCCGCGCTCATGGACGGACTGCGGCCGATCGCGGTCGCCGGTACGCACGGCAAGACGACCACCACCTCGATGCTGGCCGTGTCGCTGAGCGCGCTTGGTCTCGACCCCTCGTACGCGATCGGCGGGGACCTGGACGCGCCGGGCTCCAACGCCCTGCACGGCGACGGGGAGATCTTCGTCGCCGAGGCCGACGAGTCGGACCGCAGCTTCCACAAGTACGCGCCCGAGGTGGCGATCGTGCTCAACGTGGAGCTGGACCACCACGCGAACTACGCCTCGATGGACGAGATCTACGAGTCCTTCGAGACCTTCGCGGGCCGGATCGTGCCCGGCGGCACGCTGGTGATCTCCGCCGACCACGAGGGCGCGCGCGAACTCACCCGGCGCCTGGACGGCGTCCGCGTGGTGACGTACGGCGAGTCCGAGGACGCCGACGTGCGGGTGCTGTCCGTGGTCGCGCAGGGCCTGAAGAGCGAGGTGACCGTGGACCTGGACGGTCAGCGGCTCACCTTCGCCGTCTCCGTGCCGGGCCGGCACTACGCCCACAACGCCGTGGCCGCGCTGGCGGCGGGCGTGGCGCTCGGGATCCCGGCCGCGGAACTCGCCGGGGCACTCGCCGCCTACACCGGCGTCAAGCGGCGCCTGCAGCTCAAGGGCGAGGCCGCCGGGGTGCAGGTCATCGACTCCTACGCGCACCACCCGACCGAGATGACCGCGGACCTGGAGGCCATGCGCGCCGCCGCGGGGGACGCCCGGATCCTCGTCGTCTTCCAGCCGCATCTGTTCTCGCGGACTCAGGAGCTGGGCAAGGAGATGGGGCAGTCGCTGGCCCTCGCGGACGCCTCGCTGGTGCTGGACATCTACCCGGCCCGCGAGGACCCGATCCCCGGAGTCACCAGCGAGCTGATCATCGAGGCGGCCCGGGTCGCCGGCGCCGACGTGACGCCCGTGCGCGACAAGGGCGAGGTCGCCTCCGTCGTGGCGGGAATGGCGAAGCCGGGTGATCTCGTTCTCACCATGGGCGCGGGCGACGTGACGGACCTCGGCCCGCAGATCCTGGACCGCCTGTCGAAGTGAAGGGCTGAGACCCATGTCGTACGACGTCGAGAAGCCGGACGAGCAGTGGCGCGCGGAATTGACCCCGGCCGAGTACGCCGTGCTGCGGCAGGCCGGTACCGAGCCCGCGTTCACCGGTGAGTACACCGACACCAAGACCGAGGGCGTGTACTCCTGTCGCGCCTGCGGTGCCGAACTGTTCACCTCGGACACCAAGTTCGAGTCCCACTGCGGCTGGCCGTCCTTCTTCGACCCTAAGGACTCCGACGCGGTGGAACTGCTGTCGGACACCTCGCACGGCATGGTGCGCACCGAGGTGCGGTGCGCGCGGTGCGGGTCCCACCTCGGCCATGTCTTCGAGGGCGAGGGCTATCCCACGCCGACCGACCAGCGGTACTGCATCAACAGCATCTCCCTGCGGCTGACGCCCGGCGCGGGCTGACCGCGTCAGGGCGACAGCGGCCCGCGGAAGGCCGAAAGTCGGTCAACCCCCTTTCGCGGCGCGGGATACTCGGGTCCTCGCGTGACGTGGCGACCAGGGGAGCGGATCGTTGAACTCGGCCGGAGACAAGGGCCGCCCGGGCGGGCGGCATGCGGTGGTGGTGGGCGGCAGCCTCGCGGGGCTCCTCGCGGCGCACGTCCTGGCCCGGCACGCCGACCGGGTGACCGTCGTCGAGCGCGACCGCTTCCCGGACGGCGGTGACTCCCGGCCCGGTGTGCCGCAGGGCCGCCATCCGCACGTCCTGCTCCAAGGCGGGCAGACCGCCCTGGAGTCGCTGC
Source organism: Streptomyces sp. NPDC002779 (assembly GCF_042888685.1). Taxonomy (NCBI): domain Bacteria; kingdom Bacillati; phylum Actinomycetota; class Actinomycetes; order Kitasatosporales; family Streptomycetaceae; genus Streptomyces; species Streptomyces sp. NPDC002779. The sequence goes on along the minus strand of NZ_JBIAQC010000011.1, from coordinate 77,514 downwards.
TGCCGGGCTTCCTCGCGCAGTTGCGGGAGGCGGGGGCGCCGCGGGTGGGCATGCCGACGGACATGGTGCTGTGGCAGAGCGGCCGCTGGCTGCGACGGGTGCCTGCGACGACGCACATCTACACCGGTTCCCGCGCCCAGTTGGAGGCGCTGGTGCGGGCGCGGGTCCTCGCCGATCCGGTGATCAGCGCGGTGGAGGGGGCCGACGTCGTCGGGCTCCTCGGGGACGCCTCCCGGGTGCGGGGCGTCCTGCTGCGGGAGCGCTCCGGCGACGCCCGCGGGGAGCAACGGCCGCTGGAGGCCGACCTGGTCGTCGACGCCACCGGCAGCGGCACGAAGGCGCCGCAGTGGCTGGAGGCGATCGGCGCCGAGCGCGCGCCGGAGGAGACCATCGACACCGGGCTCGCCTACGCCTCCCGCGTCTACCGCGGCCACAACGGCGCCCTCGGCGGCGAGACGCTCGGCTACTACGTCTATCCCGGCCCCCTGCAACCCCACGGCGGCGGCGCGCTGCCGCTGGAGGACGGCAGCCACCTGGTCATCGTCTCGGGGCTGCGCGGCGACGAACCGCCCACGGACGACGAGGAGTTCGTCGCCTACACCAAGCGGCTGGCGCATCCGCTCCTGGACCGCTGGCTGGAGGACGCCGAACCGCTGTCACCGCCGTTCGGCTACCGGCGGACCGCGAACATCCGCCGCCGCTACGACCTGCCCGGCCGCCGCCCGGCCGGATTCCTCGCCACCGGCGACGCCCTGTGCACCTTCAACCCGATCTACGGTCAGGGCATGGCCATCGCCGCGATGGGCGCGGTCGCCCTCGGGGACGCGCTGGCCGACCGGCGCCGGACGCCCACGACGCGGCGCGTGCAGCGGGCGCTCCTCGCGGCGTCCCGGCAGGCGTGGGACATCTCCGCCGGCGCGGACCGCTCGATGCCCGGAGCGGTCGGCACCGCGACCGAGGGCGGGCCCGCGGACCGGGTCGCCGGCTGGTACCTGCGGCGGGTCCAGGAGCGGGCCCCCGGCGACCCCGTGGTGGGGCGCGCCTTCCGCCAGGTCCTGAGCCTCGCCGCGCCCGTCACCGCCCTGTTCGCCCCGCCCGTGGCCCGGGCCGTCCTCTTCGGGCCGCCCGGACCGACGCCCGTCGATCCGCCGGCGGAACCGGAGCGAGCGGTCTAGATCCCTAGGGGCCCCGAGGAGTCCTCAGCCCTCGTGGGGCACGGGACCCGAGGGCGTCCGGCACCTCCCGCCGACGTACGGGCGTTCGAAACGTCGCCACCTGCGCGTTACCTGCTCCGGTTCGCCGTGCTCGTAGGGTGGTAGGTGTGGCGCGATCGTTCGAGTCGTTTCATAGCCCGGCGACGGCTGAGCCGGCCGATTCCGCCGACCCGCCCCCGTGGGGCGCCGGCGGCTCCCGGCTGAGCGCGCTGCGCTCGGCGGCCGCCCGCGTCGGCACGACCCTGGACGAGGACACCACCTGGGCCGAGCTGACCCGGGAAGTCGCCGGCCAGGTGGGAGGCGCGGTGGCGGTCCTGCGCGAGCGGGGCGAGGCCGGCGCGCGGTACGAGTTCGTCATCGGGAACCCGGCGGTGCTGCCCGACGCCCGCCGGGCCGCCGAGGTGTCCCGCGGGACGGGCGGGAACGGCGCCGTACGCCTGGCGTCCGGCGGCTCCCGGCCCGCCCTGCGCATCCCCCTCGCCGCCCATGGCCACCGTTACGGCACGCTGGTCTGCGCCCGGGAAGGGGCGCCCTTCGGCCCCGCGGAGGAGGAAGTGGCCGCGTTCCTGGCCGAGCGCGCCGCCTCGACCATCCGGCACGCCCGCGAGCACGACGCGGTGAGCGGCATCGTCGGCAGACTCCAGCGGGCCCTGCTCGCCGAACCGGGCCGCCCGCATCCCAACCTCGACGTCGCCATCCGCTACCTGCCCGTCGGGCATCGCGCGCTGGTCGGCGGCGACTGGTGCGAGACCGTACGGCTGCATTTCGGCCGTACGCTGCTGGTGGTCGGCGACGTCATGGGGCACGGTCTGGACGCCGCCGTCGACATGACGGCCTACCGCTCGGCCCTGCGCTACATAGCCTCCGCCGATCTGCCGCCCCACCGGATACTCCGCCAGCTCGACGACATCGCCTCCGCGGAGCCGGAACGCCGCCCCGCCACCTGCCTCATCGCGCGCGTGGACCCCGTACGCGGCCTGGTCACCCTGGCCGGCGCCGGGCATCTCCCGCCCGCCGTGATCGACGGATCCGGGCGGGTCTCCCTGCTCCCCGTGCCGGTCGGCCCGCCCCTGGGCACCGGGCTCGGCGGCTACGAACCGGCCACGTACCGCCTCGACCCCTCCCAGGCGCTCCTGCTCTTCACCGACGGCCTCGTCGAGCGCCGCGGCGAGGACATCGACCAGTCCCTGGACCGCCTGACGGGGGTCAGCTTCTCGGCCGCCACCGGCGTCCAGGACGTCCTCGACACCGTCCTCGCCCGCCTCGACGCCCGGCACGCCGAGGACGACGTGGCAGTCCTCGCCGCCCGCCTCCACCACCGCTCCTGAGGCCCGGCGAAGCGGGGGCCGTGCGGCGCGGTGCCTCTCGACCGGCCTGCGGGTGGCCGGGGGGCCGGGGGGTGCCGGGGGGACCGGAACGGCAGGGCCCGGCGCCTTTCCTGATCTCGGTGACGCAGGGCTGTGCGGCGTGGTGTTGCGTGCGGGTGGCCGGGGGCCGCGGTGTCGGGGTGGCCCGAGTGGCAGGGCTCGGCGCCGTTCCTGATCTCGGTGACGCTGGGCCCTGCAGCGGGGTGTCTCTCGGTCGGTCGCCGCTGCGCGACCCGAGCGACAGGGTCCCTGTGTGCCCGTCAGAGCAGTTTTCGGTGGGTCAGGGCTGAGAGCGTGAGGAGGCCGGGTAGCAGTGGTAGCCATACCGTCAGCACGCGGTAGCCGAGTACGGTCGCCGTGGCGGGGGCCAGGGCGGTGCCGAGGGTGACCATGGTGAACACCAGCGCCGCGTCCACCGGACCGATCCCGCCCGGCGCGGGCACCGCCCCGACGGCCGTACTGGCGGCCAGGAACGCGAACACCAGCTGCGCCCACGACAGCGGCAGCCCGAGCGAGGCCCCCACCGAGGCGACCACACCGGCCTGGAGCAGCGGGATCGCGGCCGCCCCGCCCCACAGGGCCAGCACCCGGCAGGGCATGGTGTGCAGCAGCCGCGCGTCGGTCAGCGCGGTGCGCAGGAACCGCAGGATCCCGCGCCGCAGCGGCCGTACGGTCGCCAGGAGCAGGGCCAGTGCGGCGAGTACCGTCGTCGCGCCCACGCCGGCCGTCACCAGGATCCCGCGGTCCGGGACGAGCCCTTCGAGACGGATCAGCTCAGGGGCCGCCAGCAGCAAGGTGAGCAGTACGAACGTCTTCGCGACCGGTTTGACCAGGGAGTACAGGGCGAGCGAGGCCGCGGCCCGGGGCAGGGGTATGCCCTGGCCCTGGAGGAAGCGCAGGGTCACGGCGTGGGCGCCGATACTCGCCGGGAGTACATGGTTCGCGGCGCCCGCGGCGAACTGCGAGGCGAGCAGCGGCAGGGGCGGCAGCCGCTCGGGGATCGCGCCCTGCCGGACGCAGGCGGCGGCCACCCAGGTCAGGCAAGTGAAGCCCACGCCGGCCAGCAGCCACCACGGGTCGGCGGAACTCAGCCGGGAGACACCGGCGTACACGCCGCGCCAGTCGGCGGCCAGCCAGACGCCGATCAGCACGAGAGGGAGGGCGGTCAGCACATGGCGGGCGAGGGCGTTGGGCGAGGGGGAGTACCAGCGGGCCGGGGCGGGGAGCGGGAGAAGGGACATGGCGCACGTCGTCCTTCCGCGTCACGCCCACGCGGCGCAGGGCGGACGGATCACAAGGCGAAGCAGGGGGGACGAGCGAAAGGTGCCCGCTGGATGTGACGCCGCGGAGTCCGGAAACCGACGGCCCACCGAAGAAACGGGTCACGGCGTGCGCAGCGGGCCGTTCCGCGCCTGTGGAACGGCCCCCGCAGCAGTGAGCGTGCCTACGCCTTGCGGCCGACCCCGCAGTAGGCGTCCACGGCGTTGGCCGGAGCCTGCGGGCCGGTCTCGTCGCGGCGCCAGTCGGTGACCGGGACGACGCCCGGCTCCACCAGGTCCAGGCCGTCGAAGAAGGCGGCGATGTCCTCGACACTGCGGACGTAGTACGGCACCGCGCCGCTCGCGTTGTAGGCCTCGGACGCGGCGATCATGCCCTCGCTGGTGGCCGTGCTGTCGCTGACCACCAGGTAGCTGCCCGAGGCCAGGCCCGCCATCAGCCGCTGCACCAGGTCCACGGCCTGGGCGTGGTCGGCGACATGGCCCAGGGTGTTGAGGATCATCAGCGCGACCGGCTGTGAGAGGTCGAGGGTCTCCCCGGCGGCTTCGAGGACGGACTTCGGCTCGTACAGGTTGGCGTCCAGATAGGCCGTCTTGCCCTCGGGGGTGCTGGTGAGCAGGGCGTTGGCGTGGGCCAGGACGATGGGGTCGTTGTCGACGTAGACGATCCGGGCGTCCGGGGCCACGCGCTGGGCGACCTCATGGGTGTTGTCGGCGGTGGGCAGGCCGGTGCCGATGTCCAGGAACTGGCGGATGCCCTGCTCCCCGGCCAGATGGCGGACCGCGCGGCCCAGGAAATGGCGGCTGGAGACCGCGACGTCGACCAGACCGGGGAAGATCTGCTTGATCTCGTCGCCGATCTCCCGGTCGACCTCGTAGTTGTCCTTGCCGCCGACGAAGTAGTTCCAGAAGCGCGCGGAGTGCGGCTTCGTCGTGTCGATGCGGGCGCGTATGTCCATCGACGCGCGGATCTGGGGATCGACGTCCGACACGGTGCGGCCTCCTGCGGTGGCTTCGTTGATCAGGTGGTGCCCAACTTAGGCGAACTGACTTTCGCCGGATGCGGCTTGGAACGGGAGAGCCCAGGGAACAGTCGATTTTCGGCCAGGTTGATTGAACAGTTGATGAAGACGGGCGGGAGACCGGCCGGGCGCGGTACCCGCCGGACAGGCGCACACTGGGAGTGTGCTGTCGGTGCTCTCCAGGGGGTGTCGGCCGATGGCTGAGCCACGGTGCGAACGCATACGGATGTGGCGGTGGCGGCGCAGTCCGCTGAGGCGGCGCTGCGACCTCGTCGAGGCCTGGGTGGTGCTCGGCGGCTGGGTGCTGGCCCTGGTGGGCGGGGCGGTGGCGGGTCTGATGGCGGTCGGCGCGGTGGAGCGGGCCGCCGAGGAGCAGCGGCAGCGGAGCAGGCAGGTGTCGGCGGTGCTCGTGGAGAACGCGGACGACAAGGTGCCCGCCCGGATGCCGGCCGACTACCGGGTGTGGGCCGAGGTGAGCTGGACCGACCCCGACGGCACCACCCGGACCGATGACGCACGGGTGGCGCCCAGGACCAAGGCCGGGGCGCAGGTCCCCGTCTGGACCGACGGCCAGGGCCGGGTCACCGCCCCGCCGTTGAGCAGCGGTGAGATCGGACTGCACGCCGCCTCCGGCGGGACGCTGGCCGCGCTGTGCACGGCGGGCACGGTCCTCGGCACGGTGTGGGTCGTCCGGCAGCTGATGGAGCGCCGGCGCCTCGAACAGTGGGCCGTCGAGTGGGAGCGGATCGACACCCGCAACGGCTGGAAGACGGGCTGAGCCCGGGGGCCCGGGAACCCCCTGCCGTTCCGGGCGGCTCCTCGCGCTGGAAAGTCGCGGGAAAACGACGTAGAAAGCGATGTCGGAACGGCGGACGGCACACGACGACGTACGCACGACGAAACGCGACGACGTTCGACTACAGACGACTCACGACGACTCACGACGACGTACGACGACGTACGACTACGACGACTCACGACACAGCGGAGAGCGGGGGAGCGCCGATGGCGGGGCCGGACGCGTACGCGGAATATCTGACCGGCTACCGCGACATCCTCGCCGACGCCTCGGCCACCGGCCGACGGCTCACCCGCGCGGAGCTCGAGTCCCGTCGTGACCTGGGGGAACGGGCCGCCGAGGCCGGGCTCGGGCTGCGTGCCATGGTCGCCGCCCACATGGCCGAGACCCGCGCCGCCCGGCCCGCCGGCGGCTCCGTGGACGCCGTCCTGGCCGCCGCCGCGCAGGCCCTGGACGCCTTCGCGGAGGGCTACGAACGCGCGCAGCGGGACGCGGTACGCCAGGAGGAGGCCGCGCGCCGGGAGTTCGTGGACGATCTGCTCTACGGCCGCAGCGACCTCGGCCTGCTGGCGCAGCGGGCGGAGCGCTACGGGCTGCGGCTGTCGCACGCGCACGCCGTCGCCGTGGCCCGGGGCCGGACCGGTTACGACGACGGTGACCCCGTGCCCCGGGAGGTGGAGCGCGGGCTCATCGGCCGGTTCGGGGACCGCAGCATCCTGCTCACCACCAAGGACGGCCGGATGGTCTGCATCGCCCCCGGCAACCACGACGACGTCCTCGTCCACTTCGCCAAGCACGCCCATGCCGCCACGGACGGCGGCCAGGTGGCGATCGGCCGCGCGCACCCGGGGCCGGCGGGCGTCGTCCAGTCGTACGAGGAGGCCCTGAACGCCCTCGATCTCGCCGAGCGCCTGGATCTCGGCGAGCCGGTGCTGCACGCTGCAGACCTGCTCGTCTACCCGGTCCTCACCCGGGACCGGCAGGCCATGGCCGACCTCGTGATCAGTGCTCTCGGCCCGCTGCGCCAGGCCCGCGGCGGCGCCCGGCCCCTGCTGGACACGCTGACCGCCTACTTCGACTCCGGCTGCGTGGCCGCGGAGGCGGCCCGCCGGCTGTCGCTCAGCGTGCGCGCGCTGACCTATCGCCTGGACCGCGTCCACCAGCTGACGGGCGCGAACCCGGCCGACCCGGTCCAGCGGTACACCCTCCAGACCGCGGTGATCGGAGCCCGCCTGCTGGACTGGCCGGCCAAGCCGCTGTGACCCTGAACCCGCCCTGCCCGCCTCCGCCCGACCGTCAGCCCACCGTCCCGCTGGGGCTCGGGTTCGGGTTCGGGGTGGGGGAGGCCGTGTTGACGTTCAGGTCCGGGCGGGGCTTGAGGACCAGGACCGGGGAGCCGGGCTGGGGCGGGGGCGGGGTGAGCTGTTCGTCGGGGAGTTTCGGGGGGGAGGTCTGCTGGAAGTTGACCTGTTCGTAGTTGACCAGGCCGGTCTTCTCCAGCACCGTGATGTGGTCCAGCACCGTGTCGTTGGTCAGGTCCGCCAGCTGCCGCACCAGCGTGTTCTGCGTGTTGGCCCGGATGCTGGCGACGGTCGGGAAGATCCGGCCGTGGGCCACCCGCATGATGGTGACCGCGGTGGAGTCGAACTCCTTGCCGGCCTTGGAGTCCGCGGTCGCCACGAACTGCTGCTGCTGCGGGCTCGGCTGGTTCGGCAGCGTGATGCCGAGATCGGGCGCGATCTTGCGGCACAGCGCGTCGAGCCCCGAGTGCCCGACGAGCAGATGCTTGCCCACTTCCTTCATCTCCGCGGTGGTGCCGCGCTCCAGCGCCATCTCCCCCAGCGGGTACTCCCACAGTCCGGCCGCCCGTACCTTCACCACGAAGTCCCGGTCCGCCTCCGTGAGCGGCCCCCATTGGGTATTGGCGATGATGCGGGACGTGTCGGACGAGGTGTTCTCCACCCCGAGCATCGCGGGGTACGCGAGGGCGGAGAGAGTGAGCACCAGGGCGCCGCCGACGAAGACGGTTCCCGCCGTGCTGCGCGAGATGCGCATCGGACCTCCTGAGGCGAACGGCTCGGACACCCGGAGATACGGACGGGCGGCCCGGAACAATCAGCGCCGCAGGCAAAAAATCCCGGAGACAAGGGGTGTCCTCGGTCACACCCCCGGGGCCCTTTCCGCTCCCTTCACGGATTGTTGTGAGGTGGGTCACATAGGGTCTAGGGTGAAATCGCCTGAGGGAAGTGAGTCATTTGTCCGTCGCCTGGGACGACATCGGCGGACTCGTCGATGCCCATGAACGCTTCCTCGCCGGAGCCCGTGTCGACTCGGAGGTCCGGGACTCCGTGCTGGCGTCCTGGAAGCGGTGCAGGTCGGCGGGGCTCGAACCGGACCGGCTGGACATCCCGTACGACCCCGACGTGGTCCTCGGCGAGCGGTTCCTGCGCGCCGCCGAACCCGTCCTCGGACAGCTCGCCGACTCCCTCGCCGAGCTCGGCACGACCATCGCCCTGTGCGACGGGCGGGGGCGGATCGTCCAGCGGCTCGGCGGCGGGCGGGCGCTGCTCGCCCGGCTCGACGCGGTGCGCTTCGCCCCCGGCTTCGACGCCTCCGAACAGGCGGCGGGCACCAACGGCGTCGGCACCGCGCTGGTCGAGCGCGGGCCCGTCCAGGTCGTCGGCCGGGAGCACTTCGCCGACTGTCTGCAGCCGTTCGCCTGCGTCGGCGCCCCCGTCCGCGACCCGCTCAGCGGGCGGATCGAGGCCGTGCTGGATCTGACCTGTCTGCGCGACGACGGCGACCCGATCATGCTCCGGCTGGTGTCCGAGGCCGCCCAGGCCATCGAGGGGCGGCTGCTGGAGCAGTCCACCCAGCGGGAGCGGGCGCTGCTTGCGGCCTATCGGCAGGCCGGCCGCGAGTCCGGCCCGGAGTCGGACGGCTCCGGACTCGGCCGGATCGACCTGGCCGTCCTGCGCGAGAAGGCCGAGGCGCTGCTGGCCTCGCCGCATCGCATCCTCGACGAGGTGAACCTGACCGGCGGCCGGACCGCCACCCTGATGCGCCGCAAGGTCGTGGGCGCGGCCGGGGAGACCGGCGTGGTCGTCGAGGCCCGCATCCTGGGGCACCCGCGCCCGGTCCCGCTCACCCCGCCGACACCCCCTCCCACGGCGGCCACCGCCGGTCTCGCCACCCCGGCCGACACCGGTGACGGGTCCGGCGGACGGCTGGTGCTGGTCGGGGAGCCCGGGGTCGGGCGGCTGGCCCTCCTCGCGCGCAGACGGCTGGAACTGCTGCACGAGGCCGGGGCGCGGATCGGCGCCACCCTCGACGTCACCCGCACCGCGGAGGAGCTGGCCGAGGTGGCCGTGCCCCGGTTCGCCGACTTCACCGCCGTCGACCTGCCGGACGCCGTGCTGAACGGGGAGGAGCCCGCCGCGGTCGGCGCGGACGTCCCGCTGCGCCGGGTCGCCCTGCGCAGCCGCCACGACGAGCCGCGGCTCTACCACGTCGGCGACGGCTTCGCCTACGTCGCCTCCACCCCGCAGGCCCGCAGCCTGGAGAGCGGGCGGGCCGTGCTGGAACCGGTGCTGTCCGAGGCGGGCGGCTGGTACGCACAGGATCCGGTACGGCTGGACCGGGTGCTCGCGGCCGGGACGCACTCCCTGATCACCGTGCCGCTGCGGGCCCGCGGCGCCACCCTCGGCGTGGTCAGCTTCTACCGCTGCGCCAATCCCGCCCCCTTCGAGGACGACGACCTCTCCCTCGCCCAGGAGCTGGCCGGGCGGGCCGCCATGTGCATAGACAACGCCCGCCGCTTCACCCGAGAGCACAACACCGCGCTCGCGCTCCAGCGCAGCCTGCTGCCCCGGGGGCGGCCCGAGCAGAGCGCCGTCGAGGTCGCCTACCGGTATCTGCCCGCGCAGGCCGACGTGGGCGGCGACTGGTTCGACGTCATCCCGCTCTCCGGCGCCCGGGTGGCACTGGTGGTCGGCGACGTCGTGGGGCACGGGCTGCACGCCGCCGCGACGATGGGCCGGCTGCGTACCGCCGTGCACAACTTCTGCTCCCTCGACCTGCCCCCGGACGATCTCCTCACCCACCTCGACGACCTGGTCGGCCGGCTCGACCGGGGCGAGGGCTGGGCGGTGGAGGGCGCCCCCCAGGAGAACTGCGGCATCGGCGCCACCTGCCTGGTCGCGGTCTACGATCCGGTGTCCCGGCGCTGCGCCCTCACCCGCGCCGGGCACCCCCTGCCCGCGGTGGTCTCCCCCGACGGCTCGGTGGACTTCGTCGACCTGCCGTCCGGGCCGCCGCTCGGTCTGGGCGGGATGCCCTTCGAGACCGCCGAGCTGGAACTCGCCGAGGGCAGCCAGCTGGTGCTCTACACCGACGGTCTGGTCGAGGACCGCCACCGCGACATCGACGCCGGCCTGGACCGGCTGCGCTCCGTCCTCCGGTGTGCCGGGCGGCCTCCCGAGGACACCTGCGAGGCCGTCCTCGACGCCATGCTCCCGGCCCGGCCGAGCGACGACGTGGCCCTGCTGGTCGCCCGCACCCACGTCCTCGGGCCCGACCGGGTCGCCCAGTGGGACCTGCCGAGCGACCCGGCGGTCGTCTCCCGGTCCCGCGCCGCGGTCACCGGACAGCTCGCCGCCTGTGGCCTGGACGACCTCGCCTTCACGACCGAACTCGTCGCCAGCGAACTGGTCACCAACGCCATCCGTCACGCCACCGGCCCCGTCCAGCTCCGTCTGCTCCGCGACCGTGCGCTGATCTGCGAGGTGTCCGACGGCAGCGGCACCTCACCGCGGTTGCGCCGGGCGCGGAGCGAGGACGAGGGCGGACGCGGGCTCTTCCTGGTGGCCCAGCTCACCGAGCGCTGGGGCACGCGCTACACCCCGCACGGAAAGGTCATCTGGACCGAGCAGCCCCTGCCCTGACCGGGAGCGAACCGGTCACCGGCCCGTCCACAGCAGGTGGTTCACGAGGGCCGGATCCGTTCCGTCTCCGCCTTGCTCATCGTCGGTTTCTTACGAAACAAGGACGTCGGCAGGCGGGTGGCGCACCCGGGCACGCCTGATGCGAGGCTGGCGGCATGGAACAGCAGCAACCCCGGGTGCTCGTCGTCGACGACGACCCGACCGTCGCCGAGGTCGTCTCCGGCTACCTCGACCGCGCCGGATACCTCGTCGACCGCGCCGGCGACGGCCCGGACGCCCTCGCCCGCGCCGCCGAGCACTGGCCGGACCTCGTCGTCCTGGACCTGATGCTGCCCGGCATGGACGGCCTGGAGGTGTGCCGCCGGATGCGCGGGCAGGGCCCGGTGCCGGTCATCATGCTCACCGCGCGCGGCGACGAGGACGACCGGATCCTCGGCCTTGAGGTCGGCGCCGACGACTACGTCACCAAGCCGTTCAGCCCCCGTGAACTCGTCCTGCGCGTCGAGTCCGTACTGCGCCGGGTCCGCCCCGCGCAGCCGGCGGGGCTGCTGCGCGCCGGGGGCCTCTCGATCGACCCGGAGGCCCGCCGCGCGGCCAAGGAGGGCGCCGAACTCTCCCTCACCATCCGCGAGTTCGACCTCCTCACCTTCCTCCTGCGGCACCCGGGACGGGTGTTCAGCCGCGAAGACCTGATGCGGGAGGTGTGGGGCTGGGACTTCGGCGACCTGTCGACGGTCACCGTCCATGTGCGGCGCCTGCGCGGCAAGGTCGAGGACGACCCGGCCCGACCCCGGCTGATACAGACGGTGTGGGGCGTCGGCTACCGGTTCGAGGGGGTCTGACCGTGCGGGACACGCTCCTCATCGCCCTGTTCGCCTTCCTCGGCGCCGCCGCGGCCGGCGTGCTCGGCGCCGGCGTCCTGCGGCTGATCCGGCGCCGTTCGCTCGCCGTGCACCTCACGGTGGTGGCCGCCGTCGCCGTCACCGCGATGCTCGCGGGCACCCTCGCCGTCGCCCAGGCGATGTTCCTGTCCGAGCACGACCTGAAGGTCGTCACCCTGGTCGTCGCCATGGCCGCCGTGGTCTCCCTGGCCACCGCCCTGCTGCTGGGCCGCTGGGTCGTCGCCGGCAGCCGCGCCCTCGCCCTCGCCGCCCGCTCCTTCGGCGACGGCGGCGCCTTCACCTCCCCCGACCGCCCGGCGAGCGCCGAACTCGCCGCACTGAGCCGCGAGTTGGAGACCACCAGCGCCCGCCTCGCCGAGTCCCGGGAACGGGAACGCGCCCTGGAGTCCTCCCGCCGGGAACTCGTCGCCTGGATCTCCCACGACCTGCGCACCCCGCTGGCCGGACTGCGCGCGATGTCCGAGGCCCTGGAGGACGGCGTCGCCGCCGACCCCGACCGCTACCTCCGGCAGATCCGCACCGAGGTCGAACGCCTCAACGCCATGGTCGGCGACCTCTTCGAGCTCTCCCGCATCCACGCCGGCGCCCTCGCCCTCAGCCCCACCCGGGTCTCCCTGTACGACCTCGTCGGCGACGCCCTCGCGGGCGCGGACCCCCTCGCCCGCGAGCACGGCGTCCGGCTCGTCGGCGACGGCGTGGAGCCGCTGCCGGTCGAGGTCGACGGCAAGGAGATGAGCCGCGTCCTCGGCAACCTCCTGGTCAACGCGATCCGCCGGACCCCGTCCGACGGCACGGTCGCGATCGCCGCCGAACGCGTCCCCGACGGGGTGCTGCTGTCCGTGACCGACGGCTGCGGAGGCATCCCCGAGGAGGATCTGCCGCGCGTCTTCGACACCGGCTGGCGCGGCACCGACGCCCGTACCCCGCCGGCCGGCGCGGGCCTCGGCCTCGCGATCGTGCGCGGCATCGTCGAAGCCCACCGCGGCCGGGCCACCGTACGGAACATCCCCGGCGGCTGCCGCTTCGAGGTGACCCTTCCGGCAGCCCGGGGCTGAGACTCAGCGGACCGGATTCAGGGTGACCGTGAACACCGTCTCCCCGGGCTCGCTGCTCAGCTCGATCGTGCCGCCGTGCGCCCGGATCAGGGAGCCGGCCACGGCCAGGCCCAGGCCGCTGCCGCCGCGGTCGCGGCTGCGGGCCTTGTCGACCCGGTAGAACCGGTCGAAGACCCGGTCGCGATCGGCGGGCGGGATGCCGGGGCCCGCGTCGGCGACCCGGATCCGGGCGGTGCCGGCGGAGACCGACAGGCCCACCCGCACCCGCGTGCCGGGCGGGGTGTGCACCGCCGCGTTGGTGAGGAGGTTGTCCAGGACCTGCCGGATCCGCTGCGCGTCCACCCGGGCGGGCAGGGCCGCGGGGCCGGGCGCGACGGTCAGGGGATGGCCCGGGTGGCTGGCGCGGAAGGCGTCCGCGGCCTCCTGGACCAGCTCCACCAGATCCGTCTCGCGGACACGCAGCGGGGTCTCCGCCTCCGCCGCGTCCAGCCGCGCGAGCAGCAGCAGGTCGTCCAGCAGGAAACCCATCCGGGCCGCCTCCGCGCGCAGCCGCGCCAGGTGCTTGTCGCGCTCCTCGGGGGCGTTGGCCGCCGCGTACTGGAAGAGGTCCGCGTACCCCCGTACCGACATCAACGGCGTACGCAGCTCGTGCGAGGCGTCCGCGACGAAGCGGCGCAGCCGCTGCTCGGCCTCCGTGCGCACCGCGAGGGACTCGTCGATGTGCTCCAGCATCGTGTTGAACGCCGTCCGCAGCTCCTCCACCTCGGGTCCGCCGCTGCGCCCGTCGTGCCGCACCGGCAGCCGGGCCGAGTCCGTCAGATCGTGCGAGGTGATGCCCCGCGCGGTGTGCGCCATGTCGCTCAGCGGCCGCAGCCCGCGCCGCAGCAGCGACCGCCCGGCCACCACCAGGGCCAGCAGGGCGAGACCGAAGGTGACCGCCTGGATGGTGATCAGCTGGCCCATGGTGTCGTCGATCTCGTCCATGGGCGCGGCGCTGACCAGCACCACGCCCGGCTCCACCTCGCAGGCCCGCAGCCGGTACCGCCCCTCGCCCTTGAGATGCCCGGTGCGCAGCACCTCCGTGTCGGAGACGGACTGCGCCCGGGCCACCACGGTGAACTCCTCGACGTCCGCGGGCAGATCGCCGGCCGTCTCGGGCGTGCGCAACCGCGGGGTGCCGTCCGTCACGTCGTACACGGCGTAGTACCAGCGCCAGTACTTCTTGCCCGACAGCGTGCCGTAGTGCGCGATGCTCTTGGACTGGGCGCCCTGGGCCTGCGCGAGCTGGGTGTCGAGCTGCGCCGACAGATAGTCGCGCATGTACGTCGTCAGCGCGGTGCCGACGACCGCGAACACCACCAGGGCCAGCGCCCCCACCCCCAGCGCCAGCCGGGTGCCGAGGCGCGTCCTGCCGTACGTCATCCGGCAGGCCGCCCGATCACCGGGCGGCCTGCCGGATGACGTACCCGAAGCCCCGCACGGTGTGGATCATCGGCTCGCCGGTGTCGTCCAGCTTGCGGCGCAGCCTGCTGACGACCAGCTCGACCACGTTGGAACGGCCGCCGAAGCCGTACTCCCACACATGGTCCAGGATCTGCGCCTTGGTCTGCACGGTCGGCGACTTGCGCATCAGGTAGCGCAGCACCTCGTACTCGGTCGGCGTGAGCGTGAGCAGCCGTTCGCCGCGGCGCACCTCGCGGGTGTCCTCGTCCATCGTCAGATCGCCCACCCGCAGCACCGAGCGCTGGAAGCCGGGCCCGGCGCTGCGCCGCAGCACGGTCCGCAGCCGGGCCATCAGCTCCTCCACCGCGAACGGCTTGACCAGGTAGTCGTCACCGCCCCGGGTCAGCCCCGCCACCCGGTCGGCGACGCCGTCGCGGGCGGTGAGGAACACCACCGGCACCATCGTCCCCGAGCGGCGCAGCCGGTCCAGCACACCGAAGCCGTCCACGTCCGGCAGCATCAGATCGAGCACGACGATGTCGGGACGGAACTCGGCGGCGCGCCGCAGCGCCTCCTCGCCGGAGTTCGCGGTGACCGCCTCCCAGCCCTCGTACCGGGCGACCGTCGCCACGAGGTCGGCGATCGGCGGGTCGTCGTCCACGACGAGGAGTCGTACTTTTTCCACTTGTTCATACTGCGTCACCCGGTGCCCCGCGCCACAGCCCGGCGGGCCGCCCCCGGTACATCGATAACCACTTGAAAGATCTACGACAGCTGATCGACAGCTTCGGGAGGCCAAGCTCGGTACCCCGGCCCCGGACCATGAGGAGCTGCCACCCGTGACGACCGTCCAATCGCCCCCTGCGCCCGCCACGGCGATACGCCCCAGGGTGGTGGCCCGCACCGGCCTGTACGCCGTGCTGGCCGCGAACGCGGCCGTGGTGACCTGGTTCTTCGTCGACGCGGGCGTCGGCGCCTCCAACGCGCTGCTCGTCCTCGGCCGCCTCGCCGGGCTCTACGGCGCCCTGTTCATGGCGTTCCAGCTGCTGCTGGTGGCCCGCCTGCCGTGGCTGGACCGCCGGATCGGCATGGACCGGCTGACGTCCTGGCACCGCTGGACCGGCTTCGGCATCCTGTGGACGCTGCTGGCGCACGCCGTCTTCATCACCTTCGGCTACGCCGACTCCTCCGGCCTCGACCCGGTCGGCCGGCTGGTCGACCTCGCCGAGACCGTCGAGGGCGTGCTGCGGGCCGTCGCCGCGCTGGTGATCGTCCTCGTGGTCGGCGCGGTCTCCGCCCGGTTCGCCCGCCGTCGGCTCGCCTACGAGACCTGGCACTTCATCCACCTGTACACCTACCTCGCCGTGGTGCTGGCCTTCACCCACCAGGTCGCGGTCGGTCCGACCTTCACCGCCTCGCCGGCCGCCACGGCGTACTGGTACGCCTTGTGGGGCGTCGCGATCGGCTCGGTGTTCACGGGCCGCGTGGTCCTGCCGCTGTGGCGGAACGCGCGCCACCGGCTGCGCGTCTCCGCGGTCGTCCCGGAGTCCGACACCGTGGTCTCCGTCCACATCACCGGCCGCGACCTCGACCGGCTGCCCGCCCGCGCGGGACAGTTCTTCCTGTGGCGGTTCCTGACGAAGGACCGCTGGTGGCAGGCGAACCCCTTCTCCCTGTCCGCCGCCCCCGACGGCCGCGGGCTCCGGCTCACCGTCAAGGCGGCCGGCGCCGGCAGCGCGGGGCTGCGCCACCTCCGGCCCGGCACCCGCGTCTTCGCCGAGGGCCCCTACGGCGCCTTCACCGCCCTGCACCGCACCCGCCCCGAGGCTGTGCTGATCGCCGGCGGCGTCGGCGTCACGCCCATCCGGGCGCTGCTGGAGGAGATCCAGGGGCATGCCGTGGTCGTGTACCGCGTCGCCACGGACCGGGACGCGGTCCTCTACGACGAGCTGCGCGAGCTGGCCCTCGCCAAGGGCGCCGACCTGCACCTGGTGACCGGCCCGGCCAGCCCCGACCGGCTGGCGCCCGCCGAACTGACCCGGATGGTCCCGGACATCGCCGACCGGGACGTCTTCCTGTGCGGGCCGCCGCCGATGATGAACGCGGTCCTGGGCAGCCTGCGCGAGCTGGGCGTGCCCAAGCCGCAGATCCACTTCGAGCGTTTCAGCCTGGCGGGATGAGAGGGACACCGTGAAGCGAGCCATACCCGTCCTGGTCCTGACCGCCGTCGGTCTGGTCCCGCTGTGGCGCTACGAACCGTCGACGGACCCGGCGCCCACGACGCGGGCGGTCGCACCGGCCCCCTCCGCGTCCGCCTCGTCGGGCAGCTCCGCCCTGGTCATCGAGGGCTCGGTGGTCACCACCGAGAAGGGTCCCGTGCAGGTGGAGGTGACCTTCGACGGGGACACGATCGCGTCGGTGCGGATGCTGCAGCAGCCGGATCATCCGCAGACGACGGCGGCGGTGCCGAAGCTGATCGAGGGGACGCTGGAGGCGCAGAGCGCGGACGTGGACACGGTGTCGGGGGCGACGATCACGAGCGAGGGCTACCGGGAGTCCTTGCAGGCCGCCCTCGACGAGCAGGAGGCGGCGGCCTCGGCCTCGCCTTCCCCCACCTCCGAGGTGGTGGCCGGTTCCACCGTGACCACCGAGAAGGGTCCCGTGCAGGTGGAGGTGACCTTCGACGGGGACACGATCGCGTCGGTGCGGATGCTGCAGCAGCCGGATCATCCGCAGACGACGGCGGCGGTGCCGAAGCTGATCGAGGGGACGCTGGAGGCGCAGAGCGCGGACGTGGACACGGTGTCGGGGGCGACGATCACGAGCGAGGGCTACCGGGAGTCCTTGCAGGCCGCCCTCGACGCGAAGGGTGCCTGAGGTGCGGCGCGTCGAGCATGTGATGGGGTTTCCGGTCTCGCTCCGGGTGGACGACGCGCACGTGCCCGGTGCGGCCGTGGACGCCGTCTTCGCCTGGCTGCGGGAGGTCGACGAGCGGTTCAGCCCGTTCCGGGACGGCAGCGAGGTGTCCCGGCTCGACCGGGGCGAGATCGGCCCCGGTGAGGTCAGCGCCGACCTCGCCGAGGTCCTCGGCCTGTGCGAGGCGTACCGGACCGCCACCGGCGGTGCCTTCGACGCCCGGCTGCCCGGCCGTGGCCTCGACCCGTGCGCGGTGGTCAAGGGCTGGTCGGTGCAGCGGGGCGCGGAGCTGTTGCGGGCGGCCGGCGTGCGGCGGTTCTGTCTGAACGCCGGGGGTGACGTGGTCGCCGCGGGCGGGCCCTGGCGGGTGGGCGTACGGCATCCGGAACGGGCCGACCGGCTCTGCACGGTGCTGGAGATCACCGACCGGGCGGTCGCGACCTCGGCGTTGTACGAGCGGGGGGCACACATCCTCGACGGCCGTACCGGCCGTCCGGCGACGGGCCTGCTCTCCGTCACGGTCATCGCGGACACCCTCACGGAAGCGGACAGCACAGCCACGGCGGCCTTCGCGATGGGCCCGGAGGGCATCGCGTGGGCGTCCTCCCGACCTGGCTGCGAGGTGTTCGCGGTGGACGCGGAGCGCCGGGCGGTGCGGACGGAGGGGGCGCCGGTGGTGGTGAGGACGGGGGTTTGATGCCGGTCGTCCGTTCGGCTGGAGGGTCGCTGGTGGTGGTCGATCAGCGGCGACTCCGGCTCTGGGCAGCCCCGGTCGGCAGCGCCGGACAGTGACGACACCGGCCACACCCTCCCGGCCCAACCGGTGAGCAGTTCCCCGCGCTGCCGATGCCCGGGACGAGCCTGACACCGACCATGCAGTTACCGCTTGATACCGCTCACCGACCACGCCCGGGCCGACAGTTCGATGGAGCCGTCCGGATCGCGCGGGAGGGATTCGGCGAGGGTGTCACGGAGGCGGTCCCGGTCGTCCGGAGAGAGGTCGGCCACGTAGGCGCCGGCCGGGCCCTGGCCCGCGAGGAACGGGGACCACAGATCGGCGAGGTCGGTGAAGACGGTCCGGATGACGATCGGGGTGACCCACACGTCCGCCAGCCCGGCGCCCGTCCACAGCGCGTGCAGGGGATCGGGGCCGCACACCGGGAACCGGCGCCCCTCGTCCAGCTCGGCCGCCGCCGGATCCAGCGCCGTGGCCGCGTCCCAGAACCGGCGCAGCAGGACCATGCCCTCCGCGTAGTCCCAGACGTACGCGGCGACCCGGCCCCCGGCCCGGACCGCCCGGGCCATCTCGGCGACGCCCTCGGCGGGTTCGGGCAGGAAGTTCAGCGCCAGCCCGCTGACCGCGGCGTCGCACGCACCGTCCCGCACGGGCAGCGCCCCCGCGTCGGCCACCACGAACCGCACCGGACCGTACGCCGCGTCCCGGGCCGTCGCCACCAGCTCCGCGGACCGGTCGCAGCCCAGCACCAGCGCCGGCCGGCACCGCGCCGCCAGCACCGCCGACAACGCCCCGGTCCCGCACCCCACGTCCAGCCAGCGCAGCCCGTCCGGGTGGCCGGCCAGGGCGGTGAAGCGCTCGGCGACCTTCCGGCTCCACCGGCCCATGAACCGCTCGTAGGCGGGTCCGGCCTGCCACACGTCGAACCGCTGCTGCTCGCTCATGACTCCACCTTGAGGGACGCGGACGGCTTCGGCCGACATCCGGGGCACCCCGCGGAAAACGGGTCGTTGCGGCGGCGCCCACCATGGTGAACTGCGGCCATGAGTCTGACGGTGGAGATCTTCCTGGTCCGGGCGGACGGGGAGGTCGAGGTCCAGGCAACGCCCGAGGGGGTGCCGGACCTCGCGGGCCCCGAGAGCTGGCGCACCCTGGTGTGGGGCTCCCGGGCCATCCGCTCCCTCGGCGCCCGGTTCTTCCCCGACTTGGCCGGGGGCGGCCTCGTCGCGCCCGACGAGACACCCGCCTTCCTGGCCGAATGCGCCCTCGTGCGCGAGCATCTGGAGCGGCTCGCGGAGCTCACCTGCCGACCGGACCGGACGGTCGCCCAACACGCCGACCACATCGGGTCGCGGCTGGGAATCATCGAGGAGACCGCCCTGCGCGCACGGGAGATGGGAGGCGGCGTCCTGATCTGGTGAGCGGTCTAGACTCTCAGCGCAACGGCATGCTCAACCCCGGCCGGAAGCGGGCGACTTCTGCCAGACCCGAAGGGTATTCGGCGTTTTGATACGGATAGATTCAGTCACCAAGCGATACCCGGACGGCACGGTGGCGGTCGACCGGCTCTCGCTGGAGATACCCGACCGCTCGGTCACCGTCCTCGTCGGCCCGTCGGGCTGCGGGAAGACGACCACCCTGCGCATGATCAACCGGATGGTCGAGCCGACCGAGGGCACCATCCTCCTCGACGGCAAGGACATCCAGCAGCAGCCGGTCAACACCCTGCGCCGCTCGATGGGTTACGTCATCCAGAACGCCGGCCTCTTCCAGCACCGCACGATCCTGGACAACATCGCGACCGTGCCCCGCATGCTCGGCTGGGGCAAGGAGAAGTCCCGGGCCAGGGCCCGCGAGCTGATGGAGCGGGTCGGCCTCGACACCGCCCTCGCCAAGCGCTACCCCTACCAGCTCTCCGGCGGACAGCAGCAGCGCGTCGGCGTGGCCCGGGCGCTCGCCGCCGATCCGCCGGTGCTGCTGATGGACGAGCCGTTCTCCGCGGTCGACCCGGTCGTCCGCAAGGGCCTTCAGGACGAACTGCTGCGCATCCAGGCCGAGTTGGGCAAGACGATCGTCTTCGTCACCCACGACATCGACGAGGCCGTCAAGCTCGGCACGATGGTCGCCGTGATGCGCACCGGCGGCCGGCTCGCCCAGTTCGCCCCGCCCGCCGACCTGCTGACGAGCCCCGCCGACTCCTTCGTCGAGGACTTCCTCGGCACCGACCGGGGCATCAGGCGGCTGTCCTTCTTCCCCTCCGCGGGCCTGGAGCTGCGCACGGACCCGATCGTCGCGATCGACGCCACCGCCGAGCAGATCGCCGCCCGCGACACTGCCGACGCCCCCTATCTCCTCGTCACGGACCTGAACGGCAAGCCGCTCGGCTGGGCCGAACCCCGGGACGTGACCGCCGGACGGATCGACAGGGACCGACTCCTGCCGTACGGCCGCCCGTTCGTACCCCGCACCGACTCCCTGCGGGCCGCCCTCGACGGCGCGGTGCTCTCGCCGACCGGCTGGGCCGTCGCCGTGGACGCGGAGGGCCGGGCGACCGGAGTGGTCTCGCAGCAGACCATCGGCGAGGCGATCCGGGGCGCCCACGCCAAGAGCGCGACGGCGACGGAGAAGGTCGCGCGATGAGCGAGTTCTTCGACATGCCGAGCGACCTGCAGAACAGCTACCTCGGCCTGGTCGTCCTCCACCTCCGCGAGGCCCTGCTGCCGGTGCTGGCCGGACTGCTGATCGCCCTGCCCATCGCCCAACTGTGCATACGGCTGCGCTGGTTGTACGCGCCGGTGCTCTGGGTGACGACGGTGCTGTACGCGATCCCGTCGCTGGCCTTCTTCGTGATCCTCATCGACTACACGGGCCTGTCCGAGCTGACCGTGATGATCCCGCTGGCCGTGTACAGCCTGGTGGTCCTGGTCCCGGCGATCGTCGACGGCGTCCGCTCGGTCCCGCAGGAAACGCTGGCGGCCGCCACCGCGATGGGCTTCGGCCCCGTACGCCGCTATCTCCAGGTCCAGTTGCCGATCGCCACCCCCGCGATCATCGCCGGGCTGCGGGTGGCGGCGGTGTCGAGCATCTCCCTGGTCAGCGTCGGCATGCTGATCGGCAACCAGGGCGCGCTCGGCAACCTCCTCAACAGCGGCATGATCTACAACCAGCCCCGCCTGGTGTGGCTCTCGGTGCTGGGCACGGCCGTCCTCGCGATCCTGGTGGACGCGGCCCTGATCGTCATACGGATGCTGCTGACCCCCTGGATGCCCCGCGAGGCCACGCGATGAACCTCCTCCACCACATCGACGCCTTCTTCAGCGACAGCGCGCACTGGACGGGCTACGACGGCATCCCCACCCGGCTGGCCGAACACCTCGGCTACACCCTGATGGCCCTCGGCATCGCCGCCGGCATCGGCCTCCCGGCCGGCCTGCTCACCGGGCACACCGGCCGCGGCGGCCACACCGTGTCGCTGATCGCCACGGCCGGCCGGGCCCTGCCCAGCTTCGGTCTGATGGTGCTGATGTTCGTGCTGCTGGGCCTGGGCATGGCACCGGTGATGATCCCGCTGGTGGTCCTGGCGATCCCGCCGATCCTGGTCACCACCTACGAGGCGATGCGCTCGGTCGACCCGGCCCCGGTGGACGCCGCGCGCGGCATGGGGATGGCGGAGACCGGGGTCCTGTTCCGGGTCGAACTCCCGGTCGCGCTCCCGCTGATCCTCAGCGGCCTGCGCTCGGCGGCGATCCAGATCGTGTCCACGGCGACGATCGCGGCGTACGTCAGCTTCGGCGGCCTGGGCCGCTACATCGTGGACGGTCTCTACCAGCGGGACTACGAGAAGGTGGTGGGCGGCGCGACGCTGGTGGCGGCGCTGGCGCTGGCGACGCTGGGGCTGTTCTGGGCGGCAGGACGCCTCACGGTGTCCCCGGGAGTGCGGCGCGGGAGTACCGGCTAGGGCCGCGCGCCGGCCTTTCGGGCCCGCCGCCCCCGGCTCACCCCTCGCTGCGGGCCAGCGCCAGCTCCAGCACCACCAGCAGCGAGTCCCGCACGGACCCCCGCTCCCGCGCGTCGAACACCACCACGGGCACCCCGTCACTCACGTCGAGCGCCCACCGCACCTCGTCCAGCGCGTGCTCGACGCGACCGTCGAACGCGTTCACCGCCACCGCGAACGGGATCTGCCGGTGCTCGAAGTAGTCGACGGCCGCATAGCAGTCGTCGAGCCGCCGCGTGTCCACGATGACCAGCCCGCCCACCGCCCCCTCGACGATGTCGTCCCACATGAACCCGAACCGCTCCTGCCCGGGCGTACCGAACAGATAGAGCTTCAGCGTCGGGTCGATGGTGATGCACCCGAAGTCCATGGCGACCGTGGTCGTCGTCTTGAGCGGGGTGTGCGTGAGGTCGTCGACGCCCGCGGCGACCTCGGTGATCGCGGCCTCGGTCGTCAGCGGCTCGATCTCGGAGATGGAGCCGACGGCGGTCGTCTTGCCCACGCCGAAGCCCCCCGCGATCACCATCTTGACCGGCAGCGGCGGTCGTACGGCGGCGGCCGGTTCAGTCGGTGTCACGGAGAACCCCCCGGGAGTCGGGGATGGCGCGCAGGCCATCGATCACTCTTCGCAGGACGGATGAATCGTGGACGGCGTCGGAGTTCGGCACATGCACCGTCAGCCGTCCCTCGGCCCGCAGGTCCTCGGCGAGGACCCGCACCACATTGAGGTGCAGCCGCAGCCGGGCCGCGATCTCCGCGATGGACTGCGGCTGCCGGCACGCGGCCACGATGTCGTGCTGCTCGAAGGAGAGCAGCGACAGCGCGGCGAGCCCCGAGGCGGTGGCCACCACCTGGGTCTCGACGGGCATCGTCCGGCCGGCGACGCTGGGCGCCACCCGGCCGGCGGTGACCAGGAACGGCCGTACGGCGGAAGCGGGGCCGACCGGGTCGTCGCCCGGGGGAGGAATGCCGTCCGCCATGGGGTGTGTACCGTCCTTCTCGAACCGTCAGCGGGCCGACGCGGCGCCGACGCTGTTCTTCAGTTCGAGCACGAGCTGCGGGCTGAGCGCGGCACCGGCACGGTTGGCGAACAGCGTCATCTCGTAGGCGATGTTGCCCAGCTTGGCCTCCTTGTCGGTGACCACGCCGAGCACGGCGCCGCTGCCGATCGCGGAGACCAGCACATGGCCGCCCTCCAGATCGATGATCACCTTGTTGAGTCCGCCCAGGCCGTAGTTGCCGGACGCCCCGGCGGCCAGGCTGGTGATGCCCGAGACGATCGCGGCGAGCCGCTCGGAGTCGGCGTGCTCCCGCAGTTCGGAGACCGCGATCAGCAGTCCGTCGGAGGAGACGGCGATGGCGTCGACGACACCCGCGGTCTCCGTCGCGAAGCGATTCAGCAGCCAGGTGAAGTCGGCTGCGGCGGCCTGGAGTTCGGCCGGCGTGGTGCCTCCTGTGGATGTGCTCACTGCTCCGCTCCTTCCGGGAGGTGGTTCGGGTCCTGCTGGCCGGGAATCGGCTGCTCGGTGGTGTCGCTGTCGCGGTGCGCCCGCTCCACGGCCGCCTCGAACTCCTCCAGCGCGGACCGTACGGCGTCCGCGTCGGCGGGCTGGGCGGGCCGGCGCAGGATCTGGTGGGCGCCGGTGTCCTCGCCGCCGCCGCGCAGGGTGGCCCCGCGGACGCGGCGGCGCAGCGGGCGGGCGCCGGGGGTGTCGGCATGGGCCCGGGGGGAGGCTTCGGGACGGTCGGCCCGGGCGTGATCGACGGGGGGTACGTCCGGGGCGGCGCCCTCGCGCCGGGGGACCCGGCGGGGGAGGGGGCCGGAGTCGTCCGCGGCGGCCGAGGGGAGCGGCCCGGCCGCCGGAGCCGCCGTGGGCACCTCGGCCGGGACGGGCACCTCGGCCGCCGCGGGCACCGGCTCCGGTTCCGCGGGCGCCGCAAGAAGCAGCGACGTCGGCACGCTCACCTCGGCGGTGACACCGCCGCCCGGCGTCCGGGTCAGCGTCACGCCGATCTCCCAGCGGCGGGCCAGGGTACCGACCACGAACAGGCCCAGCACCTTCGTCGGCACCAGGTCCAGGCGCTCGCGGCGGATCAGCCGGGCGTTCTCCTCGGCGAGCCGCTCGGCGCTCATGCCGAGACCGTGGTCGGCGATCACGATCGACGCGGTGTCGTCCTCGGCGGTCGCCACCGTCACCTCGACGGGGCTGCCCGCGGGGGAGAACGACACGGCGTTCTCCAGGAGTTCGGCCACCATCAGGGTCAGGTCGCCGATGACGTCCGGTTCCACCGCGGCCTCGGAGCGCGCGGTCAGCCGTACCCGCTGGAAGCCCTCGATCTGGCCGAGTGCGGCACGGACGACGTTGGTCAGCGCGAGCGGACCGGAGCCGAGGCCCGCCTCGCGGATGCCGGCGAGCAGCATCAGGCTGTCGGCGTTGCGGCGCAGCCGGACCGCGATGTGGTCGATGCTGTACAGCCGTTCCAGCAGTTCGGGGTCGGTCTCGCCGCGCTCCACGGCGTCGATCAGGGCGAGCTGGCGGGTGGTGAGGTTGCTGACGCGGCGGCCGACGTTGCCGAACATCTCGGCGACGTTGCGGCGGCTGAGCACCTGGCGTTCCAGCAGCGCGGCCGCGGTGGACTGGACGCGGTTGAACGCGGCGGCGAGGTCGCCGATCTCGTCGCGCGCGGTGACCGGCATCGGGCGCAGCCGGGGCGGGCCGTCGTCCTCGGCGTCGTCGTCGGCGACCCGGGCCAGCTCGCGGTCCGCGACCTCGGCGACCTCGCGGGCGGCGCCGGTGAGGGCCTGCACCGGCCGGACCACCGAGCGGCGGACCGCGACCGAGAGGCCGAGCCACAGGGCGAAGCCGAACAGGGCGAGCGCGAGGAGCAGCCCCGCGCGCCAGGCGGCGTCGCTGGAGGCGTCGTCGGCCCGGTCGGCGATCTGGTCGATGAGGGAGGCGGTGATCCCGAGCCGGATCTCGGCCTGCTCGCGGTAGGCCGGGTAGGACTCCAGCGCCGCCCGGAACGCCTCGCGGATCTCGGCGGGCGAGTCGGCCTGGAGCGAGCTGGGGTCGATCTGCAGCTCGGCGTACTGGCGGCGGATGGTGGCCTGCGGGGAGCTGTGCTCGATGCCGCTGAGCTCCTCGGCCTGCTCGGCGGTGGCGAACCGGGCGAACCGGTCGGCCTGGTAGGTGTACACCTCGTAGGAGCCGACCGCGCCGATGAACTCGATGAGCGCGTTGGAGTCCCCGGTCGCCGCGGAGAACACGCCGGTCTCGAAGGCGCTGTGGGCGGCGTCGGCGCGCAGCAGGGAGTCCAGGAGGTTGCCGGTGAAGGTGCCGGCGAGGTCGGCGTTGCGGTCCAGGCCGAGGCCGTCGATGACGCCCTTGGCGGCGCCCGCGTACGCCGGGTCGATGTTGTCCGCGGGCAGGTAGCCCTGCTCGATGGTGTCGCGGAGGCTGCCCAGGGCGCCGATCTCCCTCAGCGCCCGCGCCTCGGTGTCCGGGAGGCGGTCCCCGAAGGTCTCGCGGACCTTGACGACCTGGGCGTCCACCGCGGCCTGCGCCTGGTCGTAGGCGGCCGTGGAGGGCCGGGCCTCGCTGCCGGCTGCGGCCTCGTGCCGTACGGAGAGCAGGATCGCCTGCTGGTGCTCGGCCGCCACCCGGTCCACCAGCGTGGCCACCTCGGCGCTGTCCCGGACCAGCCGGGCCGCGTCGGAGGCGGAGGAGGACTGGCCGAGCTGATCGGTGATCAGGTAGGCCAGCAGCACGGCGACGACGGCGAGCGGCACGCCGACCAGCACATTGAGCTTGCGCCGGAAGGGCCAGCGGTCGGTGAGCCGCCGTGCGCCGGGAGGGGAGCCGTGTGTCGCGGTGGACGCGTCCACCTCTGTCGCGGACACCATTCCTCCTCGAGTGATCGCACACCGGGTGTCAACTGCGGGGAGACTATCGCCTCTTGAGGTGAATCTCTTCACATACGATCACAACCGAGCACTCATTGAGGCCAATCGGTGACCAGGATTCCCTTGACTGATCAAGAAGCCGCTGGATTGGATCAGTTCAAGAAACTGGAGAACCACCGTCCTTCATCTCTGAGTCCGGAACGGGAATCGTGACTTCTACCGTCTCACGCAGTAGGTCCATCGTCGTGCTCGCCGCCACCGCGGCCCTGCTCGCGGGATGTGGCTCCTCCGACGACGAGTCCGACAACCCCCTGGCGGAGGACAAGGCGAGCGGTGACACCGTCGTCGTCGGCTCCAACAACTTCGCCGAGTCCATCCTGCTCGCCGACATCTACGGCGAGGCCCTGAAGGCCAAGGGCATCAAGGTCACCTACAAGCCCAACATCGGCAGCCGCGAGACCACGTACGGCCTGCTGAAGAACGGCTCCATCACCGTGCTGCCGGAGTACAACGGCTCGCTGCTGGCGTACCTGGACCCGAAGGCGGAGCAGAAGAGCACCGAGGCCGTCAACGCGGCGGTGAAGACCAAGCTGGACAAGAAGCTGACGCTGCTGGAGTCCTCGCCCGCCGAGGACAAGGACTCCGTCAGCATCAACGCGGAGACCGCCAAGAAGTACAACCTCACCGCCGAGTCCACCCTCGCGGACCTCAAGGACATCGCGCCCGAGCTGGTCATCGGCGGCTCCCCGGAGTTCCAGACCCGGCAGCAGGGCCTGGTGGGCCTCAAGGACGTCTACGGCCTGGAGTTCAAGTCCTTCAAGGCGCTCGACGCCGGCGGTCCGCTCACCCAGGCGGCGCTGACGAAGAACACCGTGCAGGCCGCGGACATCTTCACCACGGACCCGACGATCACCAAGGAGAAGTTCGTCGTCCTCAAGGACCCGGAGAACCTCTTCGGCTTCGCCAACGTGACCCCGCTGGTCTACGAGTCGGGCCTGCCGCAGGAGGGCGTCGACGCCCTCAACGAGGTCTCCGCCAAGCTCGACACCAAGACCCTGCTCGACCTGGACTCCCAGGTGCAGCTGGAGAACAAGGACCCGCTCGACGTCGCCAAGGACTGGCTGAAGTCGGTCGGCCTGGACGGCTGACGCCCCTCCCGGCGGGGCCGTGCCCGCACGACCCCGCCCGGGCTCCTAGTAGCCCACCCTGAACGTCGCGTCCTGCCGCTCGGTCGCCGTGGAGACCGGGTCGACGCGCAGGGCGTAGCCGTAGTGCCGCAGATAGCGCGTCGGGTTGTTGTACGACCGGAACGACGACCAGGACGCGTCGGCCAGCCCCGCCGTACGGTGGAAGGTCGCGTCCCCCGCGAAGACGGACGTGCCGTCGTTCACGTCCAGCCGCACCGCGTAGTCGGCGTGCCGCAGGTAGCGGGTCGGGTGGCTGACGGACTGGAAGGACACCCCCGAGGCGTCCGCGAGACCCGGGACGAGCTTCCACAGCGAGTCCCTGTACGGCTCGACCGGGTAGGGGTCGATCCGCCCGGCGAAGCCGGAGTGCCGGACGTAACGGGCGGGGAAGTTGTAGGACTTCAGCCGGTTCCAGGCGGGCGCGCCCCAGTGGGCGAGCAGGTTGCCGTACTGCGCCGCGGTGATCGGCGTGATGCCGCAGTGCTTGGAGTTGACCGGCTGGGTGTAGGTCCGCTGGTCGACGGCCGTCCACGTGCCCGCCGACAGATCGGCGGACTGCCAGGCGTAGAAGACGCCGTTGGGCGTGTAGGTGTCCCCCCACAGCCACCAGGTGCCGGAGGCCAGGGACTTCACCAGGGTCGGCGCCTCCGTGCCGCCCTGCGCCACGCCCGAGGTGAAGGGGGTGAAGCTGCCCGGGTCCAGGGAGGTGGAGCGGGCGCCCACCAGGGTGCCGTTGCGCTTGAAGTAGAGGTAGTTGACCCCGTTCACCCCCACCGCCATGTCACCGTCGATGACGTCGTAGCCGGGGTCGAAGAAGACCTGGGGCGCCGAGGCCGTGACGAAGTCGCTGGTGTAGTTGACCATGATCACGTTGTGGCCACTGGAGTCGACCGACGAGTAGATGACCGCGTACCGGCCGCGGCTCGCGTCCCAGAACGCCTCGGGGGCCCAGCTGTGGGTCACCATGTCGTGCAGCTTCAGCCGGTGGTAGCCCGTGAAGGTGCGCAGGTCGGCGGAGTTCCAGACGTGGATGTACTGGCTGTTGTAGCTCCAGTCGGTGCCCTTGAGGTCGGTGGCCAGCACGACGAACGTGCCGTCCTGCTTGCGCAGGACGAACGGGTCGCGCAGTCCGCCGGCCCCCTGGGTGGGGGTGACCACCGGGTTGTTCTGGTTCAGCGGCGTCCAGTTCAGCCCGTCCGTGCTGACGGCGAGATGCAGGCCGTAGTCGGTGCCGTCGCCGTGGTTGGTCGATTCCGTGAAGTACGCCATCACGTACGCCGCGTCGGCGGCGTGGGCCGGACCGGCGCCGAGGGCCAGCACGCCCGTCGCGGCCAGGGGCGTGGCCGCCGCCAGACCGAGGACTGCTCTGCGGGTCGGGTGCGGGAGGGAGGTCATCCGGACTCCTGGGGGAGGGCCGATGCGAGTCGACGATTGCCGGTATATCGAACGTGGTTCGGCAAGTCGGTCAGACCGTAGGGGGGTGACGGGTGCGCGTCAATGAGGGCGGCGGTGGTGGCCGATTTCCGCTCGGTGGCTGACGCCGCTTTCGTCACCGGCGCCCAAGTCGTACGGCGACAGCGGCGCCCCCGATGAGCAGCAGCACCGCGGCGGCGCCGCCCGCGAGCAACGGGGCCGACGGGCCCGGGTCCGGGGCGGGGACCGCCGCCTTGGCGGTCTCCTCCGCCCTGTCCTGCACAGGGAGATCCTTCTCCTTCGTCACGAACTCCACGTCCGAGCAGGAGTAGTACGTGTCCGGCGTACTGCTGTTCTGCCACACCGTGTACAGCACGTGCCGCCCCGTCCGGTCGGTCGGCAGGGTCGCCCGGATCCGGTACGCGCCGTCCGTCAGCGCGGGGTCCCGTACCTCGGCGAAGGGCCGTTCCGGCAGATCGGACCAGGTGAGCGGCCGGATGGGGTCGTAGCCCCGCCGGGTGAGGTAGAGCCGGAAGGTGCCGGTGTGCGGGATCGTCGAGACGTACCGCAGAGTCAGCCCGGAACCCGGCCGCAGCCGGGTCGACGGCCAGTCGGAGCGGGGCAGGTCCAGGCCCCGGTAGGCGGGCAGACCGCCGCTGCACAGCTGTCCGTCGGGGACGATCCGCCGGTCCTGGCCGTTCACGTTCGCGATGCGCAGGTTGTCCCAGGCCAGGAAGGGTGTGCCGTTCGCGGCGACGGCGGCCCGGCACGCCGCCGACCCGGCGGCGCTGCCGCCCTCGGGGGAGCAGGCCACCACCCGGCTGACCGGATCGGTGGGCGCGCCATGCGCGGCGGCCGGGGTCGCGGCTCCCAGGGCGAGCAGCGGCGGGACCGCCACCGCGAGGGCGCGCCGGGCGCGGGTCCGGGTCATATGAAGGATCTCCTCGGCCGGGGCGGGACGGACTGCCGCTGTCCAGTACGGAACGCGGACCCGGCGCGTTCAGCGGGCACGTGCCCGTGCAAAAGGGGACACAGGCGGTCAACTCCTGGACGGCGAGGGTTCGTTTCCGGCCGGATCGAGGGTTTCCCCTGTATCCCTATGACCTTCCGTTTGCCTATCGTTCCTGCACAGCCGACCCACAGGTAACCCCGGACGGATCGGCCCCCCACCGCGCCTGGCCGGCCACTGCGCACGCTGTTCGGTTTTCGGTTCACCCCCCTCCGCTTCGAGGACGAAGCGCATCGACCGCCGCTCCGCGCTGCCCGGAGTCCGGCCACGAAAGGCCAAGCCCTTGCGTACCTCCCCCTCCGTGCGACGGAAGCTGATATCCGTCGCCGCGGTCTCCGCCGCGCTGTTCACGGCCGCTACCGCCACGGCCGCCGTCGCCCAGCAGTCCGCCGCTCCCCAGGATGTCCCCGCCGCGAGCACCGAGGCCGCCCCCGGCGCCCCGGCCGAACGGCTCATCGTCGGCTACAAGTCCGGTGCCGCCGAGGCCAAGTCGAACAAGGCCGCCGACGCGGACGCCGCCGCCAAGGGCAAGGAGGCCGGCGAGGAGCTGGACTTCCAGCGCCGGCTCGGCACCGGTGCCGCCCTCGTCGACCTCGATGAGGACCTCACCAAGGCGGACGTCTCCGACGTCATCGCCGAGTACGAGGCCGACCCGCAGGTCGCCTACGTCGTACCGGACCGCCTGAACAAGCCGCTGGCCACGCCGAACGACACCGAGTACGCCAAGCAGTGGGACCTGTTCGAGACCACCGCGGGCATGAACGTGCCGGGTGCCTGGGATGTCAGCACCGGCACCGGGGTGACCGTCGCCGTGATCGACACCGGCTATGTCGCCCACTCCGACCTCGCGGCGAACATCGTCGGCGGCTACGACTTCATCGCGGACGCGACCGTCGCCAACGACGGCGGCGGCCGGGACAGCAACCCGGCCGACCCGGGCGACTGGACCGCCGCCGGCGAGTGCCAGTCCGGCGACCCGGCCTACGACTCCTCCTGGCACGGCACCCACGTCGCCGGCACCATCGCCGCGGCGACCGACAACGGCAAGGGCGTCGCCGGTATCGCCTACGGCGCGAAGGTCTCCCCGCTGCGGGTCCTCGGCAAGTGCGGCGGCTACGACTCCGACATCATCGACGCCATCACCTGGGCGTCCGGCGGCACGGTCTCCGGTGTCCCCGCCAACACCAACGTCGCCAAGGTCATCAACATGAGCCTCGGCGGCGGCGGCGCCTGCACCACCGCCACCCAGAACGCGATCAACGCCGCCGTGAACCGCGGCACCACGGTCGTCGTCGCGGCGGGCAACAGCAACGCCAACGCGGCCAACTACTCGCCGGCCAGCTGCTCCAACGTGATCAGCGTCGCCGCCGCTGACCGCCAGGGCAACCGCTCCTACTACTCCAACTACGGCACGGTCGTCGACATCGCCGCCCCCGGTGGCGAGACCAACTCCGTCACCACCAACGGCATCCTGTCCACGCTGAACGCCGGCGCGCAGGGCCCGGGGGCCGAGAGCTACGAGTACTACCAGGGCACCAGCATGGCCGCCCCGCACATCGCGGGTCTCGCCGCGCTGCTGAAGTCGAAGAACTCCGCGCTGACCCCGGCCCAGATCGAGTCCGCGATCAAGACCAACGCGCGTGCGCTGCCCGGCACCTGCTCCGGCGGCTGCGGCGCCGGCCTCGCGGACGCGGCCAGGACGGTGCAGGCGGTGAGCGGTTCCGGCGGCGGCTCCACGGGGGGCACCACCTTCTCCAGCACCTCGGCCGTCGCGGTCCCGGACAACGGCACGATCGAGTCCCCGATCACCGTCTCCGGCCGCACCGGCAACGCGCCCTCGGCGCTCCAGGTCGGGGTGAACATCACCCACACCTACCGCGGTGACCTGGTGCTTGACCTGGTCGCGCCGGACGGTACGAGTTACCGCCTGAAGTCCGCCAGCTCCTCGGACTCCGCGGACAACGTCGTGGCCACCTACACGGTGAACGCCTCCAGCGAGGTCGCCAACGGCACCTGGAAGCTGCGGGTGCAGGACACGGCGACGCAGGACACGGGCACGCTCAACAGCTGGAAGCTGACCTTCTGAACGAGCCGTTCCACTGAAGCGGACGGGTCGGCCGGTGCGGATGGGGCATCGGCCGGCCCGTCGTCATGTCCCGACCCGGAAGGCGCCCAGATGATCCCGCGCCCACTCCCGGTAGCTCCCCGCGGACCGCCCCAGCAGCTTCGCGACCGTAGGGTCCACCTGCGACTTGGCCCCGGCCCGCCCGCGCGCCGCGCTCTCGGCGAGCGCCTCGGCGATCGGTGCCGGATAGCGGCCGCGCAACCGGCGCAGCGCCTCGGCCTCGGTCAACTCCTCGAAGTTCACCGTCCGTTCCAGCAGCTCACCGAGGATCCGGGTCTGGTCCACGGCGCTGATGGCCTCGGGTCCGGTGAGGGCGTAGGCCCGGCCGGCGTGCGCGACGGGCTCCAGCAGTGTCAGCGCGGCCACATCGGCGATGTCCCGCGGATCGACGGTGGCGTTGGCCGCGCTCCCGCCCGCCGCCCGTACGACGCCCTCGGCGCGGACGGAGATGGCCCAGCCGAGGGTGTTGGACATGAACGCACGCGGCCGCAGCAGGGTCCACGACAGTCCCGAGTCGGTGAGGAGTTGCTCATTGCCGCGCTGCCAGGCCGTGATCAGGTCGGTGGCGTCGGGGTCGGTGACCGCGAGCGCGGACAGCTTCACCACCTGCCGTACCCCGCACGCGTGCGCCGCCGCCAGGAAGTGCTCGTCATGGGTGTGCGTCAGCGGGTTCGCGGAGACCAGCAGGGCGGAGGTCACCCCGGTCAGGGCGCGCCGCAGACTCGCCAGGTCGTCGAAGTCGCCGCCGCAGACCTCCGATCGGGGCCCGGAGAGGTGCGCTGCCCGGTCCGGCCGTCGGGTCAGCAGGCGCAGCGCGGTGGTGCCGCGCAGTCGGCGCGCGACCAGTCCGCCGACGGTTCCGGTCGCTCCGGTCAGCAGGATCACGGCTCGGCCCCCTGCAACAACTGCGCGTCCTCGTCGAGCGAGGCCAGGATCCGCGCGCCCCGGTCCGGTGCGGTGTCGATCCGGACCAGCAGCGCCGGCACCGCGATGCTCGGCAGGACGTGCGCCCACAGCACCGAGATGCGGTGCGCGAGATCCTCCCGCCCGGTCAGCGCCCGGGACATCAGCTGGATTCCGGCGAAGGAGCCGACCAGCAGTTCCACCGTGTCCCTCGGCACGACCGTGGGCAGCAACTCGCCCTGCTTGTCGGCCTCTTCCAGCAGGTCGATCAGATGGTCCGCCCACTGCCGGAACGGCCCGCTGTGGTCGACTCCGGGCGGTGTGCACTGGTCCACGGTCAGGCGCACACTGCCCTGCAGCAGCGGGTTGCGCAGCAGTCTCCGGCCGAGGACATAGCTCATGTCCACCATTTCCTGGAGCTTGCACGGCTGCGGCGGCACCGCACCGAACGGCACCTGCTCGTCCAGGACGGCCTGGGCGAGCGACTCCTTGGAGGGGAAGTGGAAGTACAGGGCGCCCTTGGTGACTTCGGCGCGCTCCAGCACCATGGAGATCGTCGTCGAGGCGTAGCCGTGCTCGTCGAACACCGCGCCCGCGGCTTCCAGGATCGCTCTGCGCGTCCTGATGGCGCGCTCCTGCTTCGCCATAAGCGCCCCTTCGATGCGCCGAGTTGACCGGATGGCCCACGGTACGACGGCCCGGACGCGGACCGATCCCGGTCATCCCTGGTCTCATTGAAAACAAACCGGTCGGCTCGTACTGTAGCGCTCACGGCACGGGCACCTCGCCGTCTGTCAACACTGTCGGGGGAGCCAGGGAGAGACATGCCTGAATTGCCGCAACCCGCCGTTGTCCCGACGGTGTCCGAGCCCCTCACGGCCACGGTGCCGCGTCAGCTGGTGCATCGCGCGGCCGTCGCCGAGACCCTGCTCACCGGCTGGCGCCGGACCGGAACCGACCAGTTCAGGGTAGCCGCGCAGTGGCCGCGGGCGCACCCGTTGCACGTGTCGAGCGACCGTACCGCATACGAGCCGCTGCTCGTCACCGAAACCGTCCGGCAGAGCGGGACACTCCTCGCCCACGCCGAGTACGAGGTGCCGCTGGGATACCGGTTCGTGCTCCAGGAGTTGCGTGTCGCCACCCGCCCCGAGTACCTCAGGGTAGGCCGCATGCCCGCCGAACCGGACGTGGACGTGCAGATCTTCGACGTTCGCCAACGGGCCGGGCGCCCGGCCGCGTTCCGTCTCTCCGCGGCCGTGACCATCGACGACACGCAGGTCGCGAGCGCGTACTTCGCCGCGTCCTGGACCAGCGAGCCCGTCTACCGCAGGCTGCGGGGCGGCCGCGGCGCCGCCGATGTCACCGCGCTGGCCCCGCCGCCCGGGCTGTCGCCCACCGAGGTGGACCGCACCGTGCCCGGCGATGTCGTGCTGGCGGCGACGGACCGGCCGGGGCGGTGGCAACTGCGGGTAGATACCGCGCATCCCGTTTTCTTCGACCATCCGCTCGACCATGTCCCCGGGATGCTGCTGCTGGAGGCGGCCCGTCAGGCCGTTCAGGTGGTAAGTGGCGGCAAGAGCGTGCCGGTGTCCTACCGGGCGACCTTCGACCGGTACGCCGAACTGGACCGGCCCACGTGGATCGAGGCGGAGTGCGGTGCCGACGGCGAGCTCCAAGTCCTCGGCGTCCAAGGGGATTCGGCAGTCTTCGCATGCCGGGTAGGCATCGTGGAGTGTTGAGCTATTGTGTACGGGGAGTAAAAAACAAACGGCATGACCCGTTCTTTTCCGCCCCAGGAGTGTCCAGCCGATGGCGAGGCAGTTACGCGCTGAACAGACCCGCGCGACGATCATCACCGCTGCCGCCGACCTGTTCGACCGGCGCGGCTACGAGTCGACCAGTCTGAGCGACATCGTCGAGCACGCCCAAGTCACCAAGGGCGCGCTGTACTTCCACTTCGCCGCGAAGGAGGACTTGGCCCACGCCATCATGGAGCTGCAGTCCCAGGCCTCCCGCCAGATCGCCGACGAGATGGACGCCCGCGGCTACTCCTGCCTGGAGGCGCTGATGCGCACCACCTTCGGCATCACCCGGCTCTCCGTCGAGGGCCCGATCCCCCGGGCCGGGCTCCGGCTCGCCACCGGAGGTGTGGCCGTGAAGGCGCCCCTGCGGCACCCCTTCACGGAGTGGCTGGACATCTCCACCCGCAAACTCCTGGGCGCGGTCAAGGAGTCGGACGTCCATCCGGACGTCGACGTCGACGCCGCGGCCCACTCCCTCGCCTGCTTCTTCGTCGGCACCCGGGTCGTCGGCCGCGCCCTCGAACCCGTGGCCCGCCAGCCCCGCCGCGTCGCCGAGATGTGGCACCTACTGATCCGCGGCATGGTCCCGGTACCCCGCCGCCCCCGCTACCTCGCCCTCACGGGCCAACTGGAACGCGAGACCCGAGCCTGCTGAGCCCGGGTTCCCGGACCTCCGGGCTCCCCGGCCCTGTCGGCCCCCGGCCGCCGGGGCGTGGCGCCTGCTGATCCGCGGCGCGACGGCAGTGCCCCGCCGCCCGACGGCGCGCGGGGCCGCCCCCGGCTTCCCGGCCCCCGGGGCCTCCCGGGCCCGTCCGCCCGTCGGCCCCGGCCCGCCGAGACGTGACATCTGCTGATCCGCGGCGCGGCGGCAGTGTCCCGCCACCCGACGGCGCGCGGGGTCGCCCCCCCCCGGCTTCCCGGCCCCCGGCCCTCGGCCGCCGGGGCCTCCCGGGCCCGCCAGCCCGTCGGCCCCGGCCTGCCGAGGCGTGGCATCTGCTGATCCGCGGTGTGGTGGCAGTGTCCCGTCGAGCGGCGGCGCGCGGGGTCGCCCCCGGCTTCCCGGCCCGCTGCCCCTCGGGCCCGCCGGCCCGCTGAGCCCCGGCTCGCCGGCTGGCAGGTGGTTGAGGTGCGCTCCTGCTGATCCGCGGCGTGGTGTTGGCGACCCGTCGTCTCACCGGCCGGCCGGCCGGAGTGCGAGAGGGACGCTGCTGAGAGCGGGCCTGCGCGCGATACGGTCGCCATCAATCCCCGTACCCTCCGCGCCCTCCGACGCCCGGCCCTCCCGGCCCATGCCCTTGCCCCAAGCCCAGGCCCAAGCCCTGGCCACCAGCCGCCCGGCCCCGCCTACCCGCCGAGATGTGCCCCTGCTGATCCGCAGCATGGTGCCGGTGCCCCGTCGCACCCGCTCCTCGCCCTCACCGGTCGGCCGGGGCCCGAGACGTGACGCGCTGCGGGCCATCCCGCGCGCGGTACCGTCGGGCGTATGCGCGCGATCCCTGCCGTGATTCTCGGCGATGAACCCGGTTCCTTCCCGCACCGTGTGCTCACCGAGCGGCACCCCGCGATCATCCGTCAGGTCCGCGAGGCCGTTCCGTACGGGCCCGAGCATCAGGACGCGCTCGACGTGCTGCTCGACAACTGCACCAAGGGTGTGATCGAACCCCTTCCCCACGACGCCCACGACCGGGACCGATGGCGGGAATGGGGCACCACCGCCTACGCGGGCCGGCCCTGGACCGACGTGCCGTGGCTGTGGGCGGAGAGTTACTTCTACCGCCGGCTCCTCGGTGCCGTCGGCTACTTCACCCCCGGCCCCTGGCAGGGCATCGACCCCTTCCGGCCCGCCAAGCTCGCCGAACTGAACTCCGCGGAGACGGACCAGGAACTGGCCGCGCTGGACGACCTCGCCCCGCTGTCCCCGGACGAGCAGGACCGGGCCCTGCTGCACGGCTCCCTGTGGGGCAACCGCGCGGACCTCGGCTTCCGGCTCTCCGCCGCCGACGGGACGGCGCCGGGCGGCACCCCGCCCCTGGTCGCCGACGACAGCGCGGCCCTGTGGTCGCTGCTGACGCCCGGCCCGGCGGCCCCGCTGCTCTGCCTGATCGCCGACAACGCCGGCCGCGAACTCATCCCCGACCTGCTCCTGATCGCCCACCTCCTGACCGGCGGGCGCGTCCGGCGGGCCGTCCTGCACGTCAAGCCGTACCCGTACTTCGTCTCCGACGCCACGCCCGCCGACGTCCTCGACGCCCTGCACCGGCTCAGGTCCGCGCAGGGCGCGGCCCGGACGTACGGCGAGACACTGTGGGCCGCGCTGACCGACGGCCGGCTCACCATCCGCGCCCACCCGTTCTCCTGCGCGCCCCTGCCCTACGAGCGGATGCCCACCGACTTCCGCGACGAACTCACCGCCGCCACACTGACCGTGCTCAAGGGCGACCTCAACTACCGTCGCCTGGTGGGCGACCGGAGATGGCCGCCGACCACCCCCTTCGCCGACGTCACCGCCGGCTTCCCCGGCCCGGTCGCCGCCCTGCGCACCCTGAAGTCGGAGGTGATCACCGGCCTGGACGCCGGTACGGAGGCCGCCCTGACCGCCGCAGAGGACCAGCGCTGGCGCACCGGCGGCACCCACGCCCTGATCCAGGTGCGCCGCTGACTCACGTCACCCGCACCGGCAGCGACTTGATGCCGTTGATGAAGTTCGACACCAGCCGCCCGCCCGGACCCGCGGTGCGCAGCACCGGCAGGACCCGCGTCGCCTCCCGGTACAGCACCCGCAGTTGCAGCCGGGCGAAGTGCGCGCCGAGACAGACGTGCGGGCCGTCCCCGAAGGAGACGTGCGGGTTCGGGGCCCGGGTCAGGTCCAGCCGGTCCGGCTCCGCGAAGACCCGCTCGTCCCGGTTGGCGGAGGCATGGAAGACGACGACCTTGTCCCCGGCACGGATCCGCCGCCCGGCGAGTTCGGTGTCGTGGTCGGCCGTACGGCGGAACGTCAGCACGGGCGGATGCCAGCGCAGCAACTCGTCCACTGCGGGCTCGATTTCGATGTCCCCGGCGCGCAGTCTCTCGTACGCCTGCGGGTGCTCGGCCAGTGCCAGCAGGCCGCCCGGCGCCGCGCCGCGCACGGTGTCGTTCCCGGCGACGGTGAGCAGGAAGAAGAACATCTCCAGCTCCGCCGCGGTGAGTTCGGCGTCGTGCGCCAGGATGGTCAGCACGTCGTCGGCCGGGTACCGCCGCTTGTACGCGGCCAGTTGACGGGCGTACGCGAACATGTCCCGCAGCATCGCCGGGGAGCGGGGGTTGACCGGCTTGCCCGCGTCGTCCAGGACCGGCGGACCCGCCTCGTCGGGGTCCTGGTAGCCGATGACCCGCTGGGTCCAGTGCAGCAGCAGCCCGCGGTCCGGCTCCGGGACGCCGAGCAGGTCGGCCAGGTTGAGCAGGGCGTAGTCGTCGGTGACGGCGGCGACGAGATCGACGGTGCCGTCCGCCTCGCGGGCCGTCTCCACCGCCCGCGCGAACAGGTCCTGCGCGCGCTTCTCGGCGACCGCGGTGAACCGGTCGACGCGGCCCGGGGTGAACGCCCGGCTCACCAGCCGCCGTAACCTGCCGTGCCCCGGCGGGTCCTGATTGAGCATCATGCGCCGGATGAACGGCAGGTCCTCCGGGTCGGGGTCGCGGATCTGGGTGGCGCCCAGCTGGGAGGAGTACGTCAGCGGATCCTTGAGCACCCGGACCACGTCCGCGTGCCGGGTCACCGCCCAGAACCCGGGACCGGCCGGCCAGCCCAGCACCTCGGGCTCGTCCTGCCAGGCCACGGCGTGATGGTCGCGCAGGACGCGGTAGGCGGCGTAGGGCACGCCGGTGGCGTACTGGCGGGGGTCGAAGACGTCGGGGACGGGCGGGGACGGGCGGAAGGTCACGCCTCCTCGCCCTCGGCCGCCGCGCCGGACCGCTCCGCCCCGCCCTCGGGGCCGGTGTCGTCCTCGTCGCCCGCGTCGAGGAAGGCCTCCACCACCTGGATCAGCTCCAGCGGGGTCTCGTCCATGGCGTAGTGCCCGGCGCCGGACAGCTCTCGCACCTCGCCGTACGGGTACCAGCGCCGCCAGGTGTCGCGCAGCAGCGACGCCGACAGCGCCGGGTCGAGACGGCCCGCGACGGCCAGCGCGGGCACCCGGGCGCCCGCCACCTCGGCGTGGAAGTCCTCCCGGGCCCAGGAGTCCAGCCAGGCCCGGTACGCCTTCGCGTCGCTCACCGCGAGCGAACGGCTGACCATCCGGTCCAGCCAGGCCGCGGGCCGGACGCCCCCGGTGGTGAAGTCGATGATCGTACGGCGGTTCTCCGGCCGGTGCGCCGAGTCCGCGAAGAGCTCCCACTGCTCGGCCGGGAGCGGCAGCCCCGACGCGGGCACCGGGGAGACACCCACGATCCGGCGCAGCCGCCCGGGCGCCAGCGCCAGCAGCCGCTGGGCCACCGACCCGCCCATCGAGTGCCCCACCACCGAGAACCGCTCCCAGCCGAGCCGGTCGGCCAGGTCCAGCAGGTCCTGTGCCGCCTCGGCCGTCGAGTAGCGGCCGGCGGCGTCCTTCGCCTCGCCGTAGCCGCGCAGATCGACCAGCGCGTAGGTGAAGGACGTACCGTCGAGGTCGGGCCGGACGCTCGCGTACGCGGACCGGTCGGCGAACCAGCCGTGCACCGCGAACACCTTGTGCGGCCCGTCGCCGTGCAGCTCATGAGGGAGCGTGAAGGAGGTCATGCGCTTACGGTGGCGTCCCGGCCCGGCCTCGGCAAGAGCGCGCGTTTCAGCGGACGTACACGTCCTGCCACACCAGCCGGTGGTCCGAGGTGGGAACGTTCGCGCCGCCACCGACCAGCCGGTACAGGGGATCGTCGGACGTCGGCCAGAACACGCCGTTCGCGCCGGGTGCCAGACCGCGGGAGGGCAGCACGTAGTCGACGCGCAGATTGCCCGGGGCGGTGTCGTTGAAGTCCGCGGTGTCGTACGCCGGATCACCGGTGTGCGAGGCGTTGGCGCCGCCCTGCAGCCGCGCCGCCTCCACGGCTCCCGCGCTGGACGGCGCGGTGGCGGGCGGGCGGACCGCCGGGTGGTCCAGCAGCAGCCGGATGGCGCCGCCGTAACTGTCGCCGTCGTACGGGTCGGCGTTCTGGTCGCCGGCCAGCACGAACCGCGCACCCGGCCGCAGTCCGCCGCGCACACCCCGGTCGTCGTACAGATGGGCGCCGCGCCCGCGCCCGCCGATGTAGTCGGCCCACAGCCGTATCTCGTCGTGGTTGCGGCGGCCGTTGCGGTCCTCGGGGCCGTCGAAGGTGGGCGGCGTGGGGTGCGACACCAGGAAGTGCACGGTGTCCCGGCCGATCCGCACCGGCACGTCCCAGTGGCTCTTGGAGGACAGCCGGAGGGCCGCCGTCGCCTCGGCGCTGTAGTAGCCCGGCGGCATCAGGTGGCCGGGCATGTCCTTCCACAGGAAGCGCTGGAAGGTGCGCACCGCGCGCGTGGCGATCGGATACTTGGAGAGCACCACCATGCCGTACTGCCCCGGGAACCAGCCGTACCCGAAGGCGTCCTGCCCGTACGCGTCCGAACCGGGCGTCGTCACCGCGCCGTTGCGGCCGTCCAGATCGACCCCGGAGGCGACACCGGTGTTGACCGGCGCGGTGAAGGCGTACGGGTAGCGGACCGGCCCGGCGCCGCGCTGCCCCACGGCGAGGTAGTTGTCCCGGAAGAGGCGAACCGCGGCGCCACCGGCCACGTAGTCGAACTCGTTGATCAACAGCACATCGGGGTCGACCCGTTGGATCGTCTCCGCGACATTGCGCGCCTGGACGTTGTCCGGCGTGGACAGGTCCGTGACGAGCGCCCCTTCGGCGGAGCGGTTGAGGGAGGCGTTGAAGGTGGCGAACCGGACCGCGCGGCCGTGGCGTTCGCCCGCCGAGGCGGGCCACGCGGCGGTGCCGGCCAGCGCCGCCCCGGCGAGCGAGGCGAGGGCGGTACGGCGGGACAGGGCTCGGGGCTGGTCCATCGGGACTCCGGAGGGGAGGAGGGACGCGAGAACCTCCGTAGTCTGCGCGCGTAGAGGTGAACGCCACAAGGGCCCTTGGGAATGCGGAGGTTCATCCCGGATTCACGCGATGGTGTGATCATGTCCCGGCCCGAGGATGGTCGCCGGTGGCGCCGGGTAGTGCCCGGCCATGACGCAGCCCTTCGAACTCCCGCACTTCTACATGCCGTATCCCGCGCGGCTCAATCCCCATGTCGACGAGGCCCGGGCCCACTCGACCGCGTGGGCCCGCGAGATGGGCATGCTGGAGGGATCCGGGATCTGGGAGCAGTCCGATCTCGAAGCACACGACTACGGACTGCTCTGCGCCTACACCCACCCCGAGTGCGACGGCCCCGCCCTCTCCCTGATCACCGACTGGTACGTGTGGGTCTTCTTCTTCGACGACCACTTCCTCGACATGTACAAGCGCACCCAGGACCGTGCCGCCGGCAAGGCCCACCTCGACCGGCTCGCCCTGTTCATGCCGCTGGACCTCACCACGCCGACGCCCGAGCCGGAGAACCCGGTGGAGGCCGGTCTCGCCGACCTCTGGACGCGCACGGTCCCCGCGATGTCCGCCGACTGGCGCCGCCGCTTCGCCGTCGCCACCGAGCATCTGCTGAACGAGTCGATGTGGGAGCTGTCCAACATCAACGAGGGGCGGATCTCCAACCCCGTCGAGTACATCGAGATGCGCCGCAAGGTGGGCGGCGCCCCCTGGTCCGCGGGCCTGGTGGAGTACGCGCGGGCCGAGGTGCCCGCCGCGGTCGCCGACGCCCGGCCCCTGCGGGTGCTGATGGAGACCTTCTCCGACGCCGTGCACCTGCGCAACGACCTGTTCTCCTACCAGCGCGAGGTCGAGGACGAGGGAGAGCTCAGCAACGGCGTCCTGGTGCTGGAGACCTTCTTCGGCTGTACGACCCAGGAGGCCGCCGACACCGTCAACGACGTCCTCACCTCCCGCCTCCACCAGTTCGAGCACACCGCCCTCACCGAGGTCCCGGCGCTGGCCGTGGAACGGGGCCTGACCCCGGACGAGGTCGCCGCCGTCGCCGCCTACACCCAGGGACTGCAGGACTGGCAGTCCGGCGGCCACGAATGGCACATGCGCTCCAGCCGGTACATGAACGAGCGCGCCCGCTCCACCAGCCCCTGGCACGGCCTCACCGGCCCCGGCACCTCCGCCGCCGACGTCGGCGCCCTCCTCGCCTCGGCCGGCGCCGAACGCCTGCGCGCCTACACCCATGTCCCGTACCAGAAGGTCGGACCGTCCCTGATCCCCGACCTCTACATGCCCTTCCAGGTGCAGCTCTGCCCCCATCTGCCCGGCGCCCGACGGCGGCTCGTCGACTGGACGCACCGCATGGGCATGCTGGAGGAGGGCGTCTGGGACGAGGACAAGCTCGCCGCCGCCGACCTGGCCCTGTGCTCGGCGGGCCTGGACCCGGACGCGACCGAGGAGGCCCTCGATCTGAGCGCCGACTGGCTCGCCTGGGGCACCTACGGCGACGACTACTACCCCCTCGTCTTCGGCCACCGCCGCGACCTGGCCGCCGCCCGCCTCACCACCCAGCGCCTGGCGGCCTGCATGCCCGTCGCCGGCGAGGAGACCCCGGCCCCTGCCAACGCCATGGAACGCGCGCTCGCAGACCTGTGGGCCCGCACCACCGCCGGGATGACGCCCGCGCAGCGGCGCACCCTCAAGGACGCGGTCAACGTCATGACCGAGAGCTGGGTGTGGGAGCTGTCCAACCAGATGCAGAACCGCATCCCCGATCCGGTCGACTACCTGGAGATGCGCCGCGCCACCTTCGGCTCCGACCTCACCATGGCCCTGTGCCGCATGGGCCACGGCCCCTCCGTACCGCCGGAGGTCTACCGCAGCGGTCCGGTGCGCTCGCTGGAGAACGCCGCTGTCGACTACGCCTGCCTCCTCAATGACGTCTTCTCGTACCAGAAGGAGATCGAGTACGAGGGCGAGATCCACAACGCGATCCTCGTCGTGCAGAACTTCTTCGGCTGCGACTACCCGACCGCGCTCGGCGTGGTGCACGACCTGACGACCCAGCGCATGCAGCAGTTCGAGCACGTCGTCGCGCATGAACTACCGGTCCTGTACGACGACTTCGGCCTCTCTCAGGAGGCGCGCGACGCCATGCGGACCTATGTGGCCGACTTGCGGAACTGGATGGCGGGCATCCTGAACTGGCACCGCGAGGTCGACCGCTACAAGCCCGCCTACCTCGCCCGCCGGGCCCACGGCTTCCTGCCGGACCGGCCGCCCGCGCTGCCCGTCAGCTGAGGCCCCCGACGTCACCCACCCGCTCGGCGGTCTTCCCGGCGAGCTCCCGGAGGCCCTCGGCGGGGTTCTCCGAGAGCTCGCCGAGTATCGCGTCGGCCGCGGTGAGCAGGGCGCGGGCCTCCCGCGGGAGGCCGGCGTCGGCGAGGGCCCGGGTGAGGGCGTAGTGCTCCTCGGCGATGAAGCGGCCGAAGTTCACCCGGGTCCAGTGGCGCAGCGAGTCGTCGCCGGGGTCGGCCAGGAGCGCGCGCACCGACGCCAAGGTGGTTCTCGCCAAGGGGAGTTGTCCGCAGGCGCGTTCCAGCCGGGCCTGGTCCAGCAGCGCCGAGATCCGGTCCCACGCCGTGTCCTGCAGCGTGGCGTACAGGCGCTGGGCGCGCAGGGCCTGGGGGAGGTCGCCGGTCCGCTCCAGGTCATGGGCGAGCCAGTTGATCCGTGACGTCTCCAGCCGGGTCGGATCGTCGGGCCGTCGCAGGGTGCTCTGATCCAGGAAGATCTCGTCGAGTGCGCGGATCAGCGCAACCCGGGCGAGTTCGGTCAGGCCCTGGTCCAGGGCGAGTTCGGTCCAGGTGGCGAGCGGTTCGTCGGCCGGATCGGTGCCGAACATCGCGTCGTCCAGCTCCTCGGCCCAGCGCGACAACTCCGCGGAGCCCGCTCCCGGTTCGGGGATTTCGCTGAGCCCGCAGTGCGTGTCGAAGTCCGTCTCGCGGACCTCGTGCAGCAGGGGCAGATCGGTCACGTCCCCGTGCCGCCCCACGAGGACCGCGGCGAGCCGCAGTTCGTCCGTCATCGACGACTCCGTCTCGCGCCGCAGCAACTGCCGGAGCAGCTCCAGGTCGCCGTCCCGGCGGTCGAACTGCGCGGCGCGCAGCGCGAGTCGACGCCGTACGGGATCCCCGGCCACCGCGTCCCACGCGGTGCGGTCGCCCGCCCGCAGCAGGGCCAGATCCGCCCGGCCGCGGGCGAGCACCGGCTCCCACAGCGGTGGACGGGGGTGCTCGTCGAGCAGTCGGTAGGCGCCGCCCTCCTCCTCGGTGAGCAGCAGGAAGTCGGGTTCCGTGCGCAGGAGCGCGGTGTGCAGCAGGGTGACCAGTCTGAGCGGGGAACGCTCGGCAAGGCCCAGGGTGGCGCGGAGTTCGGTCCGGGCCGCGTCGAAGCCGGCGTCGTCCGCGCGGAGTTCCGCCTCCAGCTCCGCGACACGCGCGAGGACCGCCTGCTCGCCGTCGCGCGGGGACAGGTTCACGCAGTCGAACCAGCAGGGCAGGCCGATCACCACCTCGAGCGCCTCGTCGACGGTGGAGCCGATGATCCCGGCCCCGCCCTCCGAATCGGCGTAGAGCATCGAGCCGTCCGCGCACACGAAGTACGTACCGCCCGCGCCGCTGCCCGCGACGACCTCGATCGGGCCGCCCGAGGCGAGGCGGACCGGCTCGACATGGCCGTGGGCGGCACGGCTCAGGTCGAAGTCGAAGTGCAGGGCGGCCAGTTCGGCCGGCCGCGGATCCTGGCGCAGCCTCTGCAGTGCGTGATCGGTCATGTCACAGAACGTAACAGCCCCCACTGACAACGGGACCGGCCCGCCCGCCTCAAAAGCGCTGACCTGCGTGTTCGACGGCCGCCCTGGCCCAGGCCGTGACCACCTGG
This sequence comes from Streptomyces sp. NPDC002779, assembly GCF_042888685.1. Taxonomy (NCBI): domain Bacteria; kingdom Bacillati; phylum Actinomycetota; class Actinomycetes; order Kitasatosporales; family Streptomycetaceae; genus Streptomyces; species Streptomyces sp. NPDC002779. Next base: position 33,495 of record NZ_JBIAQC010000011.1, on the reverse strand, counting down.
TGTGGTCGGGAGCCGTCCCCGGACAGCTCCGGCTGGAAGAGGGAGGCCAGGAAAAAGGGGTGGCCGGGCAGTTCGGCGATCCGGACCTGGCCGTCCTCGTCGCGCCCGGAGAAGCGCAGGCCGTGAGCGGTCAGCGTGTCGAGGTGACGCGAGGGGCCGTAGGCGCAGAAGTAACGCTCGACGGTCCGCTCCGAGCCGATCACGGAGTGCGCGAGCGAGCCCGGTTCGACGGCGACCGCCGCCTCGTGGCCCACCAGCGAGCAGGCCAGCGGCTCGATGATCGGGTCCTCGGCGGACGGGTCGTTCTCCGCGTGCGCCACGCCGGTGAGCCCGCAGACATGGCGGGCGTACTCCAGCACCGCGTGCTGGAACCCGGCGCACGTCCCCAGGAACGGGATGCCCCGCTCGCGCGCCGTCCGGATCGCCCCGATCACCCCGGCCTCGCTGCGGTACGGGCTGCCCGGCACCACCCACAGCGCGTCGAACCCGTCCACGGCGCCCGGCTCGCCGGCCTCCTCGGTCGGGATCCAGTACGCGTCGAGGACCAGCCGCTCACGGGCGGCGAGGGCGTCCAGCAGCAGCGGGATCCGGGTGTGCGACACGACATTGGGGGAGCGGTCGCCGACCAGGGCGATCCGCGCGAAGGTCTCGGTCATGCCCGCCATCCTGGGCGTGCCCTCGAGTTCACGTCCAACGATGATTCCTGCATGCTCGATAAGCGCTGCTGATGCCATCCTCAAGGGCATGGACCCGCATCTGCTGCGCAGCTACGTCACGGTCGCCCGTCTCGCCTCCTTCTCCGAGGCCGCCCGCGACCTCGGGTACACCCAGTCGGCCGTGTCCCAGCACATCGCGGCCCTCGAACAGGACCTCGGCACCCCCCTGCTCACCCGCAGGCCCGTCGCCCCCACGGCGGCCGGCGCACGGCTGCTGGAACACGCGGCCCCGCTGCTGCTGCGCCTGGACGCGGCCCGTGCGGACGTGGTCCGGATGGCCGCCGCGCCCGCCCACGGACTGACCCTCGCCGCCGCGCCCACCGCGCTCGGACCCCGCGTCCTCGCCGCGCTCCCGGCCGCCGGGGTGACCCTCAAGGCGCTGCCCCGGGACGAGATCCCGGCGGCCGTCGCCACCGGCTCCGCCGATCTGGGCCTCGTCGACGGCCTGGCCGCCCCCAGCGACCCGCTGCGGCTGCCCGACGTGGCACCGCTGACCACACGCGGCGCGGGCGAGGAACCGGTGTGCGTGCTGCTGCCGCATGCGCACCCCCTGGCCCGGCGCCCCGGGCTGGGCCTCGCCGATCTCGCCGACGCCCGCTGGCTCGACGCCCCCGACGCGGGACTGCCGCTCACCCAGCTCCGCGCGGCCAACGGCGGCCAGGGCTTCCGCCCGTCCCTGCGCTACGAGGGCACCGACGTACGGGGCCTCAGCGCGCTGGCCGTCGCCGGGCACGGCCTGACCCTGCTCCCGCGCTCGGCGGCCACGGACGTGCCGGGCGGCGTGGCCGTGCCGGTCACCGCACCCCGGCTCGTGCATCGCACGGAACTGGTGCACACCGGTCCGCTCCAGGGGGCGGCGCGTCAGCTGGTGGCCGCACTCGCCTCCCGTGACCAGGGAGACTTCCGCTCCTGACCAGCGGTCAGTCTCACTCGTTCGTGGCACGTCGTGCGCCGGCGCCCCGGGTAGTCCTCCAGCCGGAGGCGATCCGTAACCTCCGCCGGGAGGCGAGCCATGGAACACACCGCGTTGCGTCCCAAGCCGATGCCCGGCCAGGAGCCCGGCGGCGGCACGAGGCCCCCGGCCCCCCGGCGCCCGCATGCCGCGCGCCGGCGCGGACGCCGGCTCAGGACCGTGCTGTTCGCGCTGTTCGTCGGCACGGTCCTGGTCCTGTCCGGCGTCGGACTGGGCACGGTCGCCGCCACGGTGATCGGCATGAGCAAGCTCGCCGAGCTGCGGCAGGCGGGCCCCGGCCCCATGAGCGCCCCGGCGGACCCGAGCCCCGCCCCGCCCGCCACCCCGAGCCCCGCCCCCGCGCCGGCCACCGCCACCCTCGGGGTGGAGGCCGTGGACGCCGACAAGGCGGGCGCCGAGGTGATCGGCGTCCATGTGCCCGGCCCCGGCTACTCGGCCGGCCTGGTCCGCGGCGATGTCCTCCTGGTCCTCGGCACGACCCGCATCGACGACGCCGCCGACCTCGCCCGCGCGGTGGCCCGGATCAGCCCCGGTACCGAGGTCGCCCTGACGGTGCGTCATCGCAGCGGCGGCTACCAGCAGCTGACCGTGACCCCAGGCGTCGTCACCTGAGCGCTGCCGGAAAACCACTGTCCCCACGGCGGCCTCCCCGCCACCATGACCCCATGCTGACCACTCTCGTCGCCTTCCTGGGGGCCTGCACCCTGGTGGCCGCCTCGCCGGGACCCAGCACCGTCCTGATCATCCGGCAGTCGCTGCACAGCCGCCGCTCCGGCTTCCTGACCGTGCTCGGCAACGAGACCGGCGTCTTCGTCTGGGGCGTCGTCGCCGCCTTCGGCCTCACCGCCCTGCTGACCGCCTCGGAAGTGGCGTACGACGTGATGCGCGTCGTCGGCGCGGTCGTCCTGGTCGGCTTCGGCGTGCAGACGCTGCGGGCGGCCCGCCGCACGCGGGACGAACCGGCGAGCGAGGCCGGGGAGGCCGGTGGCCGCAGTGGCTGGGCGTCCTACCGCGCGGGCTTGCTGCTCAACCTCGCCAACCCCAAGGCAGCCGTCTTCGCCCTCTCCTTCCTGCCGCAGTTCGTGCCCGACGGCGCCCCGCACCTGCCCGCCATGGTGGGCCTCGCCGCGCTCTGGGCGGTCTACGAGATCGGCTACTACGGCCTGTACGTGTGGTTCGTCGGCCGGCTGAGGAGCCTGCTGTCCCGCGCGGGAGTGCGCCGCCGGCTCGAACAGGTCTCCGGAGGGGTGCTGCTGCTCCTCGGCGCCAGGATGGCCCTGGAGGGATGAGCCCGGGTCCGCCGACCGGCTCGCGCCGCCCCCGCCGTCCGGGCAGGATGCTGCCCGTAGTCACCTTCACCCGCCCAGGGAGGCCCGGATGACCGCCCCTACGCCCGCTCCCTTCACCGCCGACGACTACCGCGCCCGTATGGAGCGCGCCGCGCGGGCGGCCGCCGACGCCGGACTCGCCGGGCTGCTCGTGGCGCCCGGACCCGACCTGGTGTGGCTCACCGGATACGCGCCCACCGCCGTCACCGAACGGCTCACCCTGCTCGTCCTCGTCCCCGGCCGGGACCCCGGCCTGATCGTCCCCGCGCTGGAGGCCCCCGACGCCGCCAAGGCGACCGGCGCGCCCGCGCTGACCCTGCTCGACTGGACCGACGGCAAGGACCCCTACGCCGTCACGGCGGCCCTGCTGCAGCGGGACGGCCGGTTCGGCATCAGCGACAACGCCTGGGCCATGCACCTTCTGGGCCTGGCGAAGACCCTGCCCGACTCCTCCTACGCCTCCCTCACCGAGGCGCTGCCGATGCTCCGGGCCGTCAAGGACGCGGCGGAACTGGAGCGGCTGACAGCCGCGGGCGCGGCCGCGGACGCCACGTACGAGGAGATCCGGCAGGTTCCCTTCGCGGGCCGCAAGGAGACCGAGGTCGCCGCGGACCTGGCCCGGCTGCTGCGGGAACACGGACACGAGACGGTCGACTTCACGATCGTCGCCTCGGGCCCCAACGGCGCCAACCCGCACCACGAACCCGGGGACCGCGTCATCGAGCGCGGCGACATGGTCGTCCTCGACTTCGGCGGCCTCCTCGGCGGCTACGGCTCCGACACCTCCCGCACGGTCCACGTCGGCGAGCCCACCGACGAGGAGCGCCGGATCCACGACCTCGTGCGCGCGGCCCAGGAGGCCGGATTCCAGGCCGTCCGGCCCGGTGTCGCCTGCCAGGAGGTGGACCGGGCCGCCCGCGCGGTCATCACGGACGCCGGGTACGGCGCGTACTTCATCCACCGCACCGGGCACGGCATCGGCGTCACCACGCACGAGCCGCCGTACATGATCGAGGGCGAGGACCAGCCCCTGGTGCCCGGGATGTGCTTCTCCGTGGAGCCGGGCATCTACCTGCCGGGCCGGTTCGGGGTGCGCATCGAGGACATCGTCACGGTCACCGAGGACGGCGGCCGCCGCCTCAACGACACGACCCGCGAGATGGTCATAGTGGACTGAGACGGCCCCAGGAGCCCCGGCACCCTCCCCCCGACCTACGGCGCGACCCATGACCCAGGCACCGACACCCACCGCGGACACCGTCCGCCGACTGGTCCGTTCCCTGCTCAAGGACGGTGCGGACGACACCGCGGGACCCGAGGTCCGGCCCGTCGCCGAGGGCGGCGGGTCCGCCACCTGGTGGGTCGGCCCCCGCCATGTGCTGCGCCTCGCGCCCGACCGGGAGGCCGCCGCCCGGCAGCGCCGCGAGCTGCGGCTGCGCGACCTGGTCCGGCCGTACGTCCCGGTCGCCGTGCCGACGAGCGTCGCGCACGGCGAGTGGGCGACCGGGCTGACCTACACGCTGGACACCAGGGTGTCCGGTGGCTCGGCCGAGGTGCACGACGTGTCCGCCCTCGGCGAGGCCGACCTGGCCGGGCTGCTCACCGGGCTGCGCGAGGTGCCCCTGCGGCAGGCCGAGGCGCTCGGCGTGCCGCGCACCGGACCGCGCTCCCTGGAAGGGCTGCGCCGGGCCGCCGAACGCGCCGCCCGGCGCCTCGACCCCGCCGACGACTTCGATCCCGCCCGGCTGCACCAGCTCACCCAGCCGGCCGCGGTGCAGCTCGCCGCCCAGTCCGGCAGCGCCGTCCTCGTCCACCACGGCCTGACCGGCGAGCACCTGGTGGTCAGCGCGGACGGCCGGGTGCGGGGCGTCCTCGGCTGGACCGACACCGTCGCCGGGGACCCCGCCGAGGACATCGCGGGACTCGCCCGCGCCGTCGGCTCCCCGGCCGCCGTCCGCGCCGCCACCCTCGCCGGCTACGGCGCCCGCCCCTGTCTGCGCGGCCTGTGGCTGGCCCGCTGCGACACCGTCCTGCACCTCGCCGAGGCCCTCGCCGGCACCCGCCCCGCCCCCCTGCCGCAGCTGCGCCGGCAACTGGACCTGGCCTGGGAGGCGATCCTGCTGGAGCGGGTCACCGAACTGCGGGACGACGAGGAGTCGTAGGCCCTGTCCGAGCGGAAGGGGCTGGCGCTCACTCCTGGAGCAGCACCACGCACGACTCCCCGGGCAGCTGCAGCACCCCGTCCGCGCCGGGTGCCTCCACGGGCTCCCACGCGGCCAGAACGCGCGCCTGACGGGGCCCCAGCGGGATCCGCGCCGGTTCCCCGGCGAGGTTGACGGCCACCCGGACGTCCCCGCGCCGGAAGGCCAGCCAGCGCTGCCGCTCGTCGTAGGCCACCTTGGTGTCGGCGAGGTCCGGGTCGGTCAGGTCCGGCTGCTCGTGCCGCAGGGCGATGAGCCGGCGGTACCAGGCCAGCACGCGCGCGTGGGGCTCACGCTCGGGCTCGGACCAGTCCAGGCAGGAGCGGTCCCGGGTCGCCGGGTCCTGCGGGTCGGGCACGTCCTCCTCGGCCCAGCCGTGCGCGGCGAACTCCCGGCGCCTGCCCCGCCGTACCGCCTCGGCCAGTTCGGGGTCGGTGTGGTCGGTGAAGAACTGCCAGGGCGTGCCGGCCGCCCACTCCTCGCCCATGAACAGCATCGGCGTGAACGGCGCGGTCAGGGTGAGCGTGGCCGCGCAGGCCAGCAGGCCGGGGGAGAGGGAGGCGGCGAGCCGGTCGCCCAGGGCGCGGTTGCCGATCTGGTCGTGGGTCTGGGTGTAGCCCAGCAGGCGGTGTCCGGCCGTCCGCGCGCGGTCCAGGGGCCGTCCGTGCCGGCGTCCGCGGAAGCTGGAGTAGGTGCCGTCGTGGAAGTACCCGCCGGTGAGCGTCTTGGCGACGGACGCCAGGGGGGAGCGCCCGAAGTCGGCGTAGTAGCCCTGGGCCTCGCCGGTCAGCGCGGTGTGCAGGGCGTGGTGGAAGTCGTCGTTCCATTGCGCCTGGAGTCCCAGTCCGCCGTTCTCGCGCGCGGTGATGATCCGCGGGTCGTTCAGGTCGGACTCGGCGATCAGGAACAGCGGCCGCCCCACTTCGGCCGACAGCGCGTCCACCGCCGTCGACAGCTCCTCCAGGAAGTGGCACGCGCGCGTGTCCCGCAACGCGTGCACCGCGTCCAGGCGCAGTCCGTCGACCCGGTAGTCGCGCAGCCAGGCCAGGGCGCTGCCCACGAAGTAGTCGCGCACCTCGTCGGAGCCGGGAGCGTCGAGATTGACGGCGGCGCCCCAGGGCGTGTGGTGGGTCTCGGTGAAGTAGGGCCCGAAGAGGGGCAGGTAGTTGCCCGAGGGGCCGAGGTGGTTGTGCACCACGTCGAGCACCACCCCGAGTCCGAGGTCGTGCGCCCGGTCGACAAACCGTTTCAGCGCCTCGGGGCCGCCGTACGGCTCGTGCACCGCCCACAGCGACACCCCCTCGTACCCCCAGCCGTGCCGGCCGGGGAAGGGGCACAGGGGCATCAACTCGACGTGGGTGACACCCAGTTCCACGAGGTGCCCGAGCCGCTCGGCGGCGGCGTCCAGGGTGCCCTCGGGGGTGTACGTGCCCACGTGCAGCTCGTAGAGGACCGCGCCCGGCAGCGGGCGTCCGGCCCATGCGGCGCGCCAGGTGTGGCGCCCGTGGTCCACGACGGCGCTGCGTCCGTCCGGCCCGTCGGGCTGGCGGCGCGAGCGCGGGTCGGGCAGGACGGGGCTGTCGTCCAGCGCGTAGCCGTACCGGGTGCCGTCCTCGGCGTCCGCCTCCCCCTGCCACCAGCCCTCTCGCTCCGGATCGCGCTCCAACGCGCGCGTGGCGTCCCCGCAATGGAGCGTCACACGGCCGGCCTGCGGTGCCCACACCTCGAACTGCACGGACGGTTCCCCTTCGTCTGCTCACCGTGATGTAGCCCGTCCATGGTGCTTCAAACGAGATCGATCCGCTTTTGAATCTTCCCTTTTGCGGCGGGTGTCGTCGGATACGCACGCGTGGCGGGTGTTCTCTCGTCTTCTGGACACCCCGGGCCCGGCTGACCGACAATCACGACGTGACGTCGTCCTTCGAGTTCCCCACGTACCCCGCGCGGCTCTCCGACGCGGAGCGCGACAAGGCGCTGAAGGTGCTCCGTGACGGCGTCGCCCTGGGACGGCTCTCGCACGACACGTTCATCCGGCGCATGGAGCTGGCCCTGGCCGCCCGCCGCGCCGACGAACTGCTCGCCCTCACCGCCGACCTGCCCCAGGAGAACCGGTTCTCCAAGATGGTGCTCGGCAGCGTCGAGGCGGTCTCCGGGTTCGGGGTACGGCTGCGCAGGGCCTGGCAGGCCGAGCGGCTGCCCAAGCTGCTGCTGCCCCACCCCGGCGGCGGCCACCCCCTGCGCATCGGGCGCGACCCCGCCAGCGGACTGCGCCTCACCCACGAGACGGTCTCGCGGGTGCACGCCGAGCTGACCCGCCAGGGCGGCATGTGGGTGCTGCGGGACCTCGGCTCGACCAACGGCACCACGGTGAACGGACGGCGCGTCATCGGGGCGGCCGTGGTCCGCGAGGGCGACCAGGTCGGCTTTGGACAGCTGGCCTTCCGGCTCACCGTGAACTAAGCCGAACCTTAGCTCTGGCCTTGGCTTTACGGGGTGCGGTGGGGGAAATCCCTTTGCTTGCGCGGGCGTTGACGTACCCGCCGCAGCCGTGACTGACTGGACGTACCTCAGGCACAACAGGTGAACCGACGGCACCGGCTCGCGGAGGTGCGCCCTGCTGCCACTCCTCCGCTACCCGACCGCCGACGAGCTGGGCGTCCGGGCGGCCGCGCTCGTCACCCGCCACCCCGCCGACGCCCGGCTGCGCCGCGTCGGGACCTCCCGCGGAGGCAGCCCGCTGTGGCTGCTCTCCGTCGGCCACGGCAGCCGCCAGGCCCTCGTCGTCGCCGGACCGCACGCCAACGAACCCGTGGGCGGCGCCACCGCCCTCCGGCTCGCCGAACGCGCCCTCGCCGACCCCCGCCGGCACCAGGACGCCGACGCCACCTGGAACCTCCTGCTGTGCCTCGACCCCGACGGTCTGCGCCGCAACGAGGGCTGGCTCCAGGGCCCGTACACCCTCGGCCGCTACTTCCGGAACTTCTTCCGCCCCGGCTTCCTGGAACAGCCCGAGTGGCTGCCCGACGGGGCGGACCGCGTCACGCTGCCCGAGACCCGCGCCCTGCTCGACCTCCAGGACGAACTGCGCCCCTTCCTGCAGTGCTCGCTGCACGGCGTCGACGTCGGCGGCGGCTTCGCCGAGCTCACCCACGACCTGCCCGGCTTCCCGCGTCGCCTCGCGCACACCGCGGCCCGCCTGCGCATCCCCCGCGAACTCGGCCCGTACGACACCCTGTACTGGCCGCGCCTGGGGCCGGCCGTCTACCTGATTCCGCCGCCGCGCCGGGGCGACCTCGCCGCGGCCATCACCGAGGCCGCCGTGGAGTCGACCTGGTTCCACCCCTACCGCTACGGCACGGTGACCGCGGTGGTCGAGGCACCCATGTGGGGCGTGGCCGCGGTGGAGGACGACACCGCACCCGCCGACGCGGTGGCCGTCCTGCGCACGGTCAGCCGCGCCCTGCGGCACGACTCCCGGTTGCTGGCCCGGCTCCTCGTCCGCCTGCGCCACCACCTGCCCGCCACCCAGGACACCGCCCGCCTGCTCGCCCCGGTCGACGACTACGTCCTGGTCTGCCCAGGGCTCGCCGACGCGTGGGACCCCGACATCGTCACCGCCGACGCCCATCCCCTGCCCCCGCTCAGCACCGCCCACCTGGCCACCCTGCGCATCGCCGGGCGGCGGCTGGCGCTGCGCACCGCGGGACTGCTGCACCGGCTGGTGGCCGGCTCCGGCCGCGACCCGGCCGGTGTGCTGCCCGAGCTGGACCGGCTCATCGACCTGTGGTGCGCCGACTACCGCGACGGCTGCGGCGCGCGGTGGATACCGGTCGCACGCCAGGTCGAATACCAGTCCCGGGTGGTGCTCGCCGCGTTCGACCTGGCCTCCCGCCACGCCCGCGGGGGTTCCCGTTCGGGTGAGCAGGGGTGGGGTTCCGAGGCCGCGGTGCCGATGCACCGGGAATGACACACTCCACCACGGTGAAGGCGGGACGGGCCGGTGTCCGGGGCGTTCTGCTCGCGGCCGCCTCCCTCCTCGTCCTCGCGACGGTTCCGGCGCAGGCCGGCGAGCGGGACACCCTCCCGGGCAACTGGCTCTACCTCACGCTCACCACGGGCGACGCCCACTCCAGTCACACCCGCGGCACGCTGCTGATGTGCGGCCCGCCCCAGGGCCACGCCCGCGCCGCCGAGGCCTGCGCGGCCCTCGCGGCGGTCGACGGCACCCTCGACCGCCTGTCCCAGCGGGACGCGATCTGCCCGATGATCTACGCCCCGGTCTCCGCCCGGGCGAGCGGCCAGTGGAACGGCCGTCCGGTCGAGTACCGGCGGGAGTTCAGCAACGCGTGCGAGCTGGCGGCGCGGACGGGGGCGGTGTTCGCCCTGGACCACTGAGCGGTGCGCGCCCCCGGCACGCGCGCGTGGCGGCTCTCAGGCCACCCGGTCGCGCGCGTGCCGGGCCGCCGCGACGACCGTGCGGGACTGGTGCTCGACCTGGTGCTCCAAGGGCACCCAGCGGGCCCGGAACCGTCGCTCGAAGGAGCTGCTCCAGGACGCCACGAGCCGTTCCAGACCCGGCGCCGCCCGGTCGTCCGTCTCCTGCAGCACCCGTAGCAGCATGGCCGCCGCCCGCAGCGGCAGCCGGCGAGCGAAGGCGTCCACACTGCCGATGTACGCGCGCGTGTCGTCCACCGGCGCCCCGCGCGTCCAGTCCGCCGCCAGCCCCGGCACCAGCTCCAGCGCCCACCGGGTGGCCCGCAGCAGCGGTCCGTCGGCGCCGTCCAGCCGGGGCAGCACCTCGGTGAGCACCCGCTCCACCTCCCGCGTGTCCCGCAGCAGCCGGCCCGCGAGCCGCCGCATCGCCGCCGTCGGCGCCGGATGCGGTACCGGGTCGTCCACCAGGTCGCTCGCCCACATCGGCACCTCCACGACCGCCGTCATCCCCCCGTACCGGTGCACGTGGTGCCAGGTACTCTGCCGCGCGTCGTCCGGCATGCTCGGGTACGCCGCTCCCGCCCCCGCGGCCGGCATCACATGCACGCCCGGCCCGGACGCGGGCCAGCCCGCGGCGTCCGAGGCGCCCGTCTCCACCGGGATGTTCAGCTCCGCCGCCGACTTGGCGAACGGCTCGGCGAGCCCGGGCAGGTCCTTCGTCAGCTGCACCCAGCTGCCGCCCAGCTCGGTCCCGTGCAGGGTCGCCTGGAGGTAGGGGCGCAGTTCGTCGATGACCCCGGTCAGGGCGCGGGTCTCCGGCGGCAGCCGGTCGGGCGGCAGGACCGCGGGCGACCACTCCGGCTGTTCGGGGCCCGCCGGCCGGAAGAAGCCGAGGTGGTAGTCGAACAGGCTGCGCGGCGCCGGAGTGACATGCAGGCTCGCCCCGTCGGGATCGGCGCACAGCAGGAAGTGCCAGGAGGTGCCGGACCGCAGCGTCCGCTCGTCCAGGACCCGTTCGGCCAGCGCGAGCAGGGTCGGGCCGCCGGTCGGCTCGTTGGCGTGGGCGCCCGCGACGACCAGCACGGCACGCCGCCCACGGCCCACGGACAGCAGCTGCAGGGGGCGGCCCGCGCGGGAGAGGCCCACCTCCCGCAGCGTGCACAGGCCCGGCCGTTGGGCTGCCAACGCCCGGGCCGCCGAGACGACTTCGGTCACCGAGGGGTAGCGCAGCTCCGGCAGGAGACTCACCCCCGTCACATCCGCCCGGCCTCGCAATCCGCAGTACCCCACGGCCGCCGAGCACTGTCAAGGAGACCCAGGGGGAGGCTCCAGGGGGCGCCCAGGGGCATGCCACGCCGACCGGCGGGGCGGCCGGTGCCGACGGGAGCCGTGGGGGAGGGGACGGGCACCGGCGGCCCCCGACATGCCGGGAACGGAGGGAGCGGCGCCGCACACCACGACGCGCCGCCCGCACACCACGACGCGCCGCCCGCACGCGGCGGACGCGGGGAGCGCGCGCGGCGGCGAGCCGGTCGTACGGCCCGCCCAGCAGCGCGCGCCACCGTGGCGCGCGCCCGCCCCCCGTGCCCTCAGACCCGCTCCAGCAGCACCACCGGAAGCGGCCCGAAAAGCTCCTCCACGCGCACGTGCCCCGTGAACTCCCGTCCCGGTGTCACCACGTCGGCCCACCGCCCCGGCGGCAGCTCCAGCGCCGTCTCCCGCCAGCCACCCGCCTCCGCCAGCCGCAGCGACAGCCGGGTCACCGCGGTGACCACCTCCTGCGAGCGCGCGAACGCCACACAGTGCGCCGCCGCCGGACCCTGCGCGGACAGCGGGGTGTACGTCGCCGCCGCACCGAAAGCGGCCGGCCGGCGTGCGCGCAGCCGCAGCGCCGCCGCGGTCAGCGTGTTCTTCTCCCCCGTCTCCAGGGGCGGGAAGCGCACCGGCCGCCGGTTGTCCGGGTCGACCAGGGCCCGGTACTCACCCTCCGTGCCCTGGTACACGTCCGGCACGCCCGGCATCGTCAGGTGGACCAGGGCGGTGCCCAGCAGGTTCGCCCGGATGTGCGGGCCGAGGCGGTCGCGCAGGGCGGCCACGTGGGCGCTGGGCGGACCGCAGGGCCCCGCCTCGACGTAGGCCGCCACCGCCTCCTCGTACGGCGGTTCCTGCTCCGTCCAGCTCGTGTACAGGCCGGCCTCCCGCACATGCTTCAGCAGCGCCTCCCGCACCCGCTCCGGGTCCGCGGGGCCGAGCCCGAACACCGTCTGCCAGGCGGCCCACGCCAGCTGCGCGTCGGGCACGTTCTCACCGGCGCGGGTCACCTCGGACAGCACGTCCGCCCACCGCTGGGGGCACTCGGTGAGCACCGCGAGCGCGGCCCGGACGTCGGCGCTGCGCTTGGTGTCGTGCGTCGACACGACGATGCCCGTCGTCGGCCAGTCGCGCTGCACGCGCGCGCAGTAGGCGTGGAAGTCCTCCGGGGACATCGCGGGACCGCCCGGGTTGCCGCCCACCTCGGTCGCCGACAGCAGCGGCACATAGCGGTAGAACGCGGTGTCCTCCACGGACTTGGCCCGCAGCGCCGACGCCGTCTGCGCGAAGCGGGTACGGAACTCCGTCCGGTCGGGCCCGTCCCCGTCCCGGCCGAGCACCAGGTCCCGTACGACGTCGACCGCGTCGGCCTCCTCCGGGACCACGAAGGCGTGCCGTGCCTCGGCCGCCGCCTCCTCGGTGACGACGGCGGCCGGGTCGCCGGAGGCGTAGGGCCGGTAGACCTCCAGCCGGACCAGGAGCTCCTGGAGCGCGGTGCGCAGCGCCCAGGGCGCGCGGTCGCGCAGCGCGGGATCCGCCGAGGTGGTGCAGACCCGGTCGGCGACCCGGGTCAGGCGCTCGGTCTCCGCGGCCAGCTCGTGCGTGAGGACCTTGTACGCGGCCCGCCGCACGGTCGTCTCCCACTGTCCGCCCCGGTCCGTCTGCGGGGCCGCGAACCGCCGGTACTCGCCGAGGAGTTCCTCGTGCCCCGCCGGGTCCGTGAAGAGGCCGTCGATGTGCCGCAGGGCGTCGTAGCCGGTGGTCCCGGCGACGGGCCAGGCGGCGGGCAGGTGCTCCCCGTCCGAGAGGATCTTCTCCACGACCGTCCAGCGGCCCCCGGTCGCCTCGTGCAGCCGCCGCAGATACCCGTCGGGGTCGGCGAGCCCGTCGGGATGGTCGACGCGCAGCCCGTCGATCACGCCCTCGTGGAGCAGCGCGAGGATCTTGTCGTGCGTGGCCTCGAAGACCTCCGGGTCCTCCACCCGCACCCCGATCAGCTCCGAGATGCTGAAGAACCGGCGGTAGTTCAGCTCGGTGCGGGCCAGCCGCCACCAGCCGAGGCGGTACCACTGGGCGTCCAGGAGCTGGGGCAGCGGCAGGTCCTCGGTGCCCTGGCGCAGCGGGAACGCCTGGTCGTAGTAGCGCAGCACGTCGCCGTCGGCCTCCAGGCGGCCGAGCTCCTGGCCGAGCGGTCCGCCGAGCACCGGCAGCAGCACCTGCCCGCCCTGTGCCTCCCAGTCGATGTCGAACCAGCGCGCGTACGGCGACTTGGGGCCCTCGCGCAGCACCTCCCACAGGGCCCGGTTGTGGCGCGGCGCCATCGCCATGTGGTTGGGCACGATGTCCACGATCAGGCCGAGGCCGTGCTCCCGGGCGGTACGGGCCAGCGCGCGCAGCCCGTCCTCGCCGCCCAGTTCCTCCCGCACGCGCCCGTGATCGACGACGTCGTACCCGTGCGCCGAGCCGGGCACCGCCTCCAGCACCGGGGACAGATGCAGATGCGAGACGCCGAGCGAGGCCAGGTACGGCACCGCCTCGGCCGCGGCGGCGAAGGGGAACTCGGGCTGCACTTGCAGCCGGTACGTGGCCGTGGGCGCCACCGTGTCAGGTCGCTCAGGTGTCATGGAAACGTACGTACCCGCCCAGCCGCCCTTCGTGTCATCGTCCCCTCCACGTGGCCCCGCGCGCGTGGCTAGTTTCGAGCGATGGGATCCGTGGGGCGGGGCCGGGCGCTGGACACATACCGTGAGGTGATCGGCCTGACCGGGCCGCTGCTGCCGGGGGTGTCGTTCCTCGGCAGACTGCCCACGGCCACCATCCAGTTCGGCAGTGTTCTCCTCGTCGCCCGCACGAGTGGCTCCCTCGCCGCCGCCGGTCTGACCGGTGGGGCGCTGGCCGTCGGGCAGGTGGTCTGCGGACCGCTCGTGGGCCGGCTCGCGGACCGGCACGGGCAGCGCACGGTCGTGCTCGCCTTCTCGCTCGCCAACGCCCTCGCGATCACCGCGCTGGTGGCCGGGGCGCTCGCCGGGCTCGCCACGCCCTGGCTCGCGCTCCTCGGCGCGTGCGCGGGCGCGAGCGTGCCGCTGGTCGGCCCCCTGGCCCGCGCCCGCCTGGTCGCCCTCGCCCGGCGGCACCGGGCACCCGAGCCGGTGGTCGGCGCCGCGCTCTCCTTCGAGAGCACCCTGGACGAGGTCTCCTTCGTGCTGGGCCCCGCCCTGGTGGGCCTCGCCGCGGTCCTGGCCCACCCCGCCCACGCCCTGCTCGGCGCGGCGTTCCTGGTGGCCCTGTGCGGCGGCGCCTTCGCCCTCCACCCGACGGCCACGGTGACCGGTCCGGCCGCCGCGCGCCGCACCGAGCGGCTCGGGCGCATGCCCCGCGCCGTCCACTCGCTGCGCGCCGCGCTCGCCCTCCAGGGAGCTATGTTCGGCGCCTGCCAGGCGGGCATCACCGCGCTCACCGAGCGGCTCGGGCGGCCGGAGCAGGCCGGACTCGTGTACGCGGCCATGGGGGTCATGAGCGCCGTCGCGGGGCTCGCCATGGCCGCCGTACCCGCGCGCGTGGGGCTCCCGGCGCGGTGGCGGGCGGCGACCGCGGCGGCGTTCGCGCTGTCGCTGCCCCTGCTGTGGACGAACGGCTTGGCCGGTCTGTACGCCGTGGTCACCGTCCTCGGGGTGGCCTACGCGCCGCATCTGATCACGGTGTTCGGGCTCACCGAGCGGGTGGTGCCGCCGGTCCGGCTGGCCGAGGCGATGGCCGTCGCGACCAGCGCCCTGGTGGGCGGCCAGGCCCTGGCGGTCGCCGTGACCGGCCGCCTCGCCGAGACGTACGGCCCCGCCGCGGCCTTCGGGGCGGCGAGCCTGGCCGCCGCCCTCGCCTGCGTCCTCGCGCTGACCGCGCGGGCGGGGTCGTACCCCTCACATGACGCGCCCGGCCACGCGCGCGTGGCCGGGCGTCCGCACCCCCGCTCCTAGACCGGCCGCTGGAGCACCACCAGGCTGCGGTCCACCAGGGTCAGCCGGTCCCCGTCCTGCACCTTGGGCCCGGTGCCGGGCGGAACGCCGTCCACGCGCGCGGTGTCCACGACCACCTGCCACTGCCGGCCGTGGTCGACCGGTACGACGAAGTCGAGGGTCTTCGGCGACGCGTTGAACATCAGCAGGAAGGAGTCGTCGCTGATGCGCTCCCCGCGCGGGCCCGGCTCGGAGATCGCGTTGCCGTTGAGGAACACCGTCAGCGCCGACGCCTGCGCCGAGTTCCAGTCCCGCTGGGTCATCTCCTTGCCCTGCGGGGTGAACCAGGCGATGTCCGACAGGTCGTCGTGCGTGCCCTCCACCTGACGCCCGTGGAAGAAGCGGCGCCGGCGCAGGACCGGATGGTCCCGGCGCAGCCACACCATCGCGCGGGTGAACTCCAGCAGCCGGTTGCCGTCCTCGTCGTCGGGGTCCGGCCAGCGTAGCCAGGCCAGCTCGCTGTCCTGGCAGTAGGCGTTGTTGTTGCCGTGCTGGGTGCGCGCGAACTCGTCACCGTGGCTGATCATCGGCACGCCCTGGGAGAGCATCAGGGTGGCGAGGAAGTTGCGGATCTGGCGGGCCCGCAGCTCCAGCACGGCCGGATCGTCGGTCTCTCCCTCCGCTCCGCAGTTCCACGACCGGTTGTGGCTCTCCCCGTCGCGGTTGTCCTCCCCGTTGGCCTCGTTGTGCTTGTCGTTGTACGCGACGAGGTCGTGCAGGGTGAAGCCGTCGTGGCAGGTGACGAAGTTGATGGAGGCCAGCGGCCGCCGCCCGTCGTGCTGGTACAGGTCGGAGGAGCCGGTCAGCCGGGAGGCGAACTCCGCGAGCGTGCGCGGCTCGCCCCGCCACAGGTCCCGTACGGTGTCGCGGTACTTGCCGTTCCACTCGGTCCACAGCGGCGGGAAGTTGCCCACCTGGTAGCCGCCCTCGCCGACGTCCCACGGCTCCGCGATCAGCTTCACCTGGGAGACCACCGGGTCCTGCTGCACCAGGTCGAAGAACGACGACAGCCGGTCCACCTCGTGGAACTGCCGGGCCAGGGTGGCCGCGAGGTCGAAGCGGAAGCCGTCGACGTGCATCTCGGTGACCCAGTACCGCAGCGAGTCCATGATCATCTGGAGGACGTGCGGGGACCGCATGAGCAGGGAGTTCCCGGTGCCCGTGGTGTCCATGTAGTAGCGGGGGTCGTCGGTGAGCCGGTAGTAGGAGAGGTTGTCCAGGCCCCGGAAGGACAGGGTCGGGCCCAGATGGTTGCCCTCGGCGGTGTGGTTGTAGACGACATCCAGGATGACCTCGATGCCGGCCTCGTGCAGCGCCTTCACCGCCGACTTGAACTCCAGCACCTGCTGGCCGCGGTCGCCCCAGGACGCGTAGGCGTTGTGCGGGGCGAAGAAGCCGATGGTGTTGTAGCCCCAGTAGTTGTTCAGCCCCATGTCGACCAGCCGGTGGTCGTTCACGAACTGGTGTACGGGCATCAGTTCCAGCGCGGTGACGCCCAGTTCGGTGAGGTGTTCGATCAGTGCGGGGTGCGCCAGGCCCGCGTAGGTGCCGCGCAGCTCCTCCGGGAGCCCCGGGTGCCGCATGGTGAGGCCCTTGACATGGGCCTCGTAGATCACGGTGTGGTGGTACTCGGTGCGCGGGCGCCGGTCGTCGCCCCAGTCGAAGTAGGGGTTGACCACGACCGACGACATGGTGTGCGGCGCCGAGTCCAGGTCGTTGCGCTTGTCGGGCGCGCCGAAGTGGTAGCCGTACACCTCCTCGCCCCAGCTGATCGAGCCGCTCACCGCCTTGGCGTACGGATCGAGGAGCAGCTTCGCCGAGTTGCAGCGCATGCCGTGCTCGGGGGCGTACGGCCCGTGCACCCGGAATCCGTACCGCTGTCCCGGCATGATGCCCGGCACGTACGCGTGCCGGACGAACGCGTCGCTCTCGCGCAGTTCCACCGCCGTCTCCGAGCCGTCGTCATGCAGCAGACACAGCTCTACTCTGTCCGCGGCCTCCGTGAAGACCGCGAAGTTGGTGCCGGCGCCGTCATACGTGGCACCGAGTGGATATGCCTCTCCAGGCCAGACCTGCATGCACACGACTCTTTCAGGTGGAGTGCCCCCGTCGGGGCGCCTTGGCTTCGAGTCTCCCCGAAAGTGAGGGAACCACCCCCGACTTATGTCCCTCTTATCGATCGACCAGGCATACCCAGGTATGCCGAACCAGTGGGGCACATCACATACTCCCGGGGACCCAGGGGGAGTAGGGGGAAAAACGTGCGCAAGACAGTGCACCGCCATCTGGGCAAGGTGGTGGCCGGCGCGGCGATAGCGCTGGCCGGAACCGCGGCCATGGTCGCGGTCACCCTGCCGGGCACGGCCGGAGCCGACGACACCGGCGACCGGAACACGGGGACCGGGCAGAGCGCCCCGGGACAGGCGCAGGGAGCGGGCCAGGACCAGGCCGTCGAGCCCGGCGTCGTCCAGGAGGCGCCCGCCGAGGGCGAGCGGGGGACCGGCCGCGACCCGCTCACCGAGGACGAGCTGGCCAGGGTCGAGCGGATCGCCCTGAACCGCCAGCTGCAGCGGTCCAGCGAGGACGTCGACGGCGACCGCGGCCCGCAGACCCTCGGCATCGACCTCGCCGAGCCGGAGACCGACGAACTCGACGACCCGGCCGCGCCGCGGCGCGCCGACGTGACGTTCTACGACTACAAGGACGACACGCTGGTCATCAAGACGGTCAACCTCGACACCGGCAAGGTCGAGCACACCGGCACCGAGCAAGGCGTCCAGCCGCCGCTGGGCCGCTCCGAGAACACCGAGGCCATGAAGATCCTGCTGGCCAGCCCGCTGAGCGCGGGTCTGAAGGCGGACTACAAGGACGCCACCGGCAAGGAACTGACCTCCCCGGACCAGCTGGAGGTCGACAGCATGGTCTTCCGGGCCGCTCCGGGCGCCCAGCCCGCCGCACTGGACCGGTGCGGCGAACACCGCTGTGCCCGGCTGTTCCCCAAGGCCCTCAACGGGCCGTGGATCGACATGCGGCACCTGGTGATCGACCTGAGCGCCCGCACGGTCGCCGAACTCGACCGCTGATCACTTCACTTCTCCGCCTTCACTCCTTCTCCGCCTTCACTCCTTCTCGCCTTCACTCCTTCTCCGTCTTCACTCCATTTCCGCCTTCGCTCCTTATGCAAGGGAGTCCATTCCTCATGCGCGTCAACAGAGTGAGCCGTGCCCGCACGCGGACGGCCCTGGCCGCCTTCGCCGTGGCCGGGCTGACGGCGGGCGCGGCCACGGGCGCCGGACCGGCCACCGCCCAGCCCGTGGCGGCGCCCGCCGCCGCCCCCGACTGCAGCGCGGCCTACCGCATCGAGCAGAAGCTCTCCAACGGCACGACCTGGCGCATGTGCTGGCGCCACGAGGCCATGGCCGGAATGATCCTGGAGGACATCACCTACCAGCCGCCCGGCGAGAGCAAGCCGATCAAGGTCCTCAACAGCTCCAAGCTCGCCCAGATCCACGTGCCCTACGACGACGGCTCGGAGGAGTACGACGACATCACGAGCTACTACTTCGGGGACGGTCTGGAGAACCTGGCCGCGGGCGAGTGCCCGGGCGGCACCATCCGCACCGTCAAGGTCCGGGCGCCCGAGTCGACCGAGACCCGCAACGTCAAGGGCCTGTGCACCACGACACGCGCGCGGGGGCACGCGTACCGGATGCTGAACCAGCCGGTCAGCGGCGGCCAGAAGCTCTACCAGAAGCAGGGCAAGGACCTGCTCGTCTACGCCGTCAACAAGGTCAGCTGGTACGAGTACATCACCGAGTGGCGCTTCTCGGACGACGGCACCATCCACCTGAACGTCGGCGCCACCGGCAGCCTCGCACCGCAGGACTACGACGCCGGCGACGGCCAGGGCTGGCCGATAGGCAAGGGCCCGAAGGCCAGGCCCCTCAGCCACAGCCACAACGTCTTCTGGCGGCTCAACTTCGGGCTGGACGGCTCCTCCAAGGGCCGTGTCGAGCAGTACGACTCGAAGGTCACCGCGCAGGCACCCGGCGACCGCGCGCCCACCAACAAGACCACCCGCACCAAGATCACCAAGGAGACCGCGGGCGACGCCAAGAACATGCGCTGGTGGCGCGTGGTCAGCGCGACCGGCAAGAACAAGGACGGCCACCCGCGCTCCTACGAGCTCGTCGCCGGCCCCAACGCCAAGTACAGCGGCCGCGGGTTCACCAAGCACGACGTGTACTTCACGCAGTACAACAAGTGCGAGCAGTACGCCAGCAACAACAAGGGCAACTGCCCCACCGGGCACCCCAAGTCGGTCGACAAGTGGGTCGACGGCCAGACCCTGACCAACCCCATCATGTGGGTGAACGTCGGCTTCCACCACATAGCCCGGGACGAGGACCAGCAGCCCATGCCGGTCCACTGGCAGGGCTTCTCGCTCGCGCCGCGTGACGTCACCGCTATGAATCCGCTCACTCCGGCCGAGCTGGCCGGCGCGAACGGGCGTCTCGACTGAGCCAGTTGGGAAACGACCCTGTCCATCGGGCTGCACCGCCCACCGGTCCCGGAGTACCCTTCCTTGATCGTTGACACGGGGAGTGCTCGGGGGAGCGGAAGGCGGTGCGCGGGTGGGCTCGGGAGGGCGGGAGCTGCCCCCTGGTGACGAGGGTCACGAGGGGAACTCCACAGACGTCCCGCCCGGCACGGTGTCCCTGGCGCGCCCCATGGACGCCGGCGCCATCGGACCGGAACTGGACTGGGACGCCGACGCCTGGCAGGAAGTGCGGACCCGCGCGCAGCGGGCCGGCCGGGCCTACATCTGGCTGAACCTCGTCGAACAGCGGCTGCGCGCGGTGGTGGCCGCTGTTCTGCGTCCCGTCTACGAGCCCGTCCACGGCGACGACTGGGTGGTGGCCGCGGCCGGCCCCGCCGGGCAGGAGTGGGTGCAGCGCGCGGTCGCCGTCCGCGAAGTCAGCCGCCGCAAGGGCTACTTGCTCGACCCCGCCGACGACAACGTCCTCAGCTTCCTGACGCTGCCGCAGCTGCGCGAGCTGATGGTGCAGCACTGGCCGTGCTTCGCGCCCTATGTCGACGAGCGCCGGGACGTCGAACTCGCCCTGGACGAGCTGGAGGTGACCCGGAACGTCGTCTCCCGCAACCGGGCGCTGTCCGAGGCGGTGCTCGGCCAGGCCGAACGGGCCTCGGCGCGGCTGCTGGAGGTGCTCGGCGCGGGTGGCGACGTACCGTCCGCGCGCCGACTGCCGGTGGACGCGGTCGAGGACCTGGTCGGCGACCGGTACGGCGATGTGGTGGCCGTGCACTCCGACCGGGTGCGGCTGCTGCGGCAGTTCCCGGCCGAGGACATCTTCGGCGAGGCCCGCCGGCTCGACGCCATCGGCATCGGCCTGAACCTGCTGGTGCAGAACTTCTCCGGCCGCCGTCTGGTGCGCCTGGCCGAGTCGGGCTGCCGGGTGCGGCTGCTGTTCCTGAACCCGGCGTCCAGCGCGGTCAAGCGGCGCGAGCGGGAACTGGGCATCAAGCGCGGCGAATTGAGCCGCTCGGTGGAGATGAACATCCTGCACATGCGCCGGGTCCGCGCCCGGCTGCGCGACCCCGGGGCCTTCGAGATCCAGGTCTACGACGAGACGCCGCGCTTCACCGCCTACCTGGTCGACGGCGACGGCTCGGACGGCATCGCGGTCCTGCAGTCCTATCTGCGCCGCACCCGGGGCATGGAGGCGCCGGTGCTGGTGCTGCGCGGCGGGAGCCGGGTGGTCAAGTCGGGCGACCGGCATGACAGTGGGCTCTTTCCGACATACCGCGAGGAGTTCGAGGTGGCGTGGGCGGATTCGAGGCCGGTGTCCTGAATCCATGCGGGCGTTTCGGGCGGTCTGCCCGAAGTGCCCGAAGGGGTAAGCGGAACGCGCTCCTCTGATTGTCAGTGGCCCGTGGGAGGGTGGAGACCACTGGGGGAGAGCACCACCAAGGAGGGGGACCGCCCATGGGCTGGCACCGTGAGCTGCTGATCGGATTCGACCTGGAGACGACCGGGACGGATCCGGGCCAGGCGCGTATCGTCACCGGGGCCGTGATCGAGGTCAGGGGCGGGCAGCAGCTCGGGCGCCGGGAGTGGCTGGCCGACCCGGGCGTGGTGATCCCGGCGGACGCGGTGGCGGTGCACGGCATCAGCAACGAACGCGCGGCCGGCGAGGGCCGGCCCGCGGACCGGGTGGCGGACGCCATTGCCGATGTCCTGACGGGTTACTGGAAGACAGGCGTGCCGGTCGTCGCCTACAACGCCGCGTTCGACCTGAGCCTGCTCTCCGCCGAACTGCGGCGCTACGGCCTGCCGTCGCTGCGGGAGCGCCTCGGCGGGACGGCCCCCGCGCCCGTCGTCGACCCGTACACGATCGACCGCTGGGTCGACCGCTATCGCCGCGGCAAGCGCAATCTGGAGGCGGTCTGCGCGGAGTACGGCGTCCGGCTGGACGCCGCCCACGACGCCTCGGCGGACGCCCTGGCCGCGGCCCGGCTCGCCTGCGCGATAGCCGACCGCCACCCCAAGATCGCGTCCCTCGGTCCGGCGGAGCTCCACCGCCGCCAGATCGCGTGGTACGCCGAGTGGGCGGCGGACTTCCAGGACTTCCTGCGCCGCAAGGGCGACGAGCAGGCAGTGGTGGACGGCACCTGGCCGCTGCGGGTGCCGGCGGACGAGACCGTGTGAGCCCTCCGGTCACTCGGGGGCGGGCCCCGCGATCCGCTCGATCCGCGGCTCGGCCAGCCGTGCGTAGTCGGCGCCCGAGATCCGCATCGACCGGTCCAGCCGGGCCGCGTTGAAGTACAGCTTCGGCTGCGCACCACCTCCGGATCGGCGACGAGGTCGAGCTCGGGATCGAAGCTGAACGGCAGGACCGTGCCCGGCACCGAGCGGGCCAGCCGCTCGGCCGTCTCCGGGTCGCTGAAGCCGGCGTAGCGCGCCGCGTACAGCGAGCGGACGGCGTCCAGGTCGACGCGGCGGTCGCCGGGGACCACAGCGAGGACGTGCCGGGTGGTCCGGCGGTCGGTCTTGACGCGCAGCACGATGCACTTCGCCGCCTGGGACGCGGGGTGGCCGCGCAGCGCGCAGACGGCCTCGGTGGCGCCCTCGGGTGCGTGGTCGAGGAGCTCATAACCGACGCCGGCGCCGTCCAGCAGGGAGATCAGGCGCTGGTAAGTGGCGTGCTCGGACATGCGGGGTCCTGTTCGGTGCGAGGGGCGGGCAGATCGGGCGGGGCAGGAGGGGTGCGGTGGGTGCGTTCCACGGCCTGGCCCCAGTAGGTGCCGGTGAGCATCAGGGCGGCGCCCAGACCGGTCAGCGCGGTCAGGTGCTCGCCGCCCAGGGCGATGCCCACCGCCACCGCCCACAGCGGCTCGGTGCCCAGGAGCAGGCTGGCCCGGCTCGCGGACGTCCGCTGCACGGCCCAGGTCTGCGCCAGGAAGGCGAACACACTGCAGAACAGGGCCAGATAGACCAGCTGGGTCCAGGTCGCCGCGTCGGCGCGGGCCAGCGTCGGCAGCCCCGAGCCGGCGAGGGCCGGCAGGAACAGCACCGTGCCGACCAGGGTCTGCACCGTCGTCAGCTGCAGCGGACGGATCGCCCGCCCGACGGTCAGCCGTCCGACCAGGACGACATGGCCGGCCCGGATCAGCGCGGCGCCCAGCATCAGCAGGTCGCCGAGGCGGGGCGCGTGGAAGCCGTTGCCGGACATCAGCAGGGCGACGGCGAGGACACACACGCCGGTCGCGGCGTAGAAGGCGGCCGGCATGCCGCCGGAGCGCCCGGCGCGGTCGAGGAGGGGGGTGAGCACGATGGTCAGGCTGATGATGAGCCCGGCGTTGGCGGCGGTGGTGTGAGCGACGCCGTACGTCTCCACGATGAGCACCGCGGCCTGCGTCAGACCGAGCGGCACCCCGGCGCGGAGCTCGTCCCGGGTCCACCGGCGGGCGCCGCGCCGGGAGAGGACGACGCCGAGACAGGCGAGCGCGGAGAGGGCGTAGCGGGCGAACAGCACCAGCAGGACGGGCAGGGCGGCGGTGGCCGTCTGGGCGGAGAGATAACTGGATCCCCAGACGATCGCGACAAGGAGGAGTACCGCATCGGTACGTCGGACGTCGGACACGCCCCTACGGTGCCCCGGATCGTCTCTGTAGCCCAGGGCCAGTTTCTAAAAGGATCTTTTAGCGCCGCTACATCGGGTCCCTACACTGAGGGCGTGGACGAACGACAGCTGCGGATCCTGCGGGAGCTGGGCGAACTGGGCAGTGTCACGGCGGTCGCCGAGGCGCTGCTGGTGACACCCTCGGCGATCTCCCAGCAGCTCAGGCTGCTCCAGCGGGCGATCCCGGTCCCGCTCACCGAGCGGCAGGGCAGACGGCTGGTGCTGACCGACGCCGGGCAGGCGCTGGCCGGCGCGGCCGTGGAGGTGGAGACGGCGCTGGCGCGGGCTCGGGGCAGTGTCGAGGAGTTCGTGGGGCGGCCGGACGGGGAGGTGTCGGTGGCGGCGTTCCACAGCGCGGGCGGCGCGTTCTTCCCGCTCCTGCTGCGCGCCCTCGCCGGTCCCGGCAAGCCGGAGGTGAGGCTGGCCGACGAGGACGTACCGCAGGAGGACTTCCCCCGGCTGACCCGGGAGTACGACATCGTCCTCGCCCACCGGCTGGAGCACGCCCCGCCCTGGCCGGACACGGTCACGGTGACCACGCTGCTGCGCGAGCCGCTGGACGTGGCCATGCCCAAGGAGCATCCGCTGGCCGCGAAGCGCCGCGTCACCCCGCGCGATGTGGCCGACGAGCCCTGGATCACGGTGCACGACGGCTTCCCGGTGATGGCCACCATCGACGCCATCGCGGCGGCGGCCGGCCGGCGGCTCCGCATTGCCCACCGCATCAACGAGTTCGCGGTGGTGGCCGAGGCGGTGGCCGCCGGAGGAGGCATCGCGCTGATGCCCCGCTGGACGATGCGCCCCCACCCGGCACTGACGCTGAGACCCCTCAGCGGAGTCCGGGCGAGGCGCACCATCGACGCCCTCTACCGCCCGGAGCGGACGGCGAGAAAGGCGGTCCGCACCGTACTGAAGGAACTGCGCGAAGCGGCCGGCTCGATCCAAGCCCCCTAGGGGCGCGGGGAACTGCGCGCTCAGCCGCAGGATGCCCGCAGCCGCCCGACGACATACGGCCCCATCAAAAGGCGCTCAGAACGGATACCACCGCACCGTCGGATCCCCGTCCCGCAGCGAAGCCACTCGGCGCCGGAACTCCTCCAGCGCCTTCGGATTGCCCGGCGCATGCTGAGCCACCCAGGCACAACTGGCCGTCTCCCGGGCCCCCCGCAGCACCGAGCACCCCTCCCACTCCCGCACATCCCAGCCGTACCCGGCGACGAACGACTCATAGGCCGCCGCGGGCAGCCCGTACCGGTCACGGGACAGCGCCATCACGACCAGATCGTGCTCGCGGAGGTCGGCGGAGAAGGTCTCCAGGTCGACCAGCACCGGCCCATCGGCGCCCACGTGGACATTGCGCGGCAGCGCGTCGCCGTGGATCGGGCCCACCGGCAGACGCGGCGTCAGCCGGGCCGCCGCCGCGGCGAAACCGTCCCGCCGCGCCCGCAGATACGCCGCGTCCGCCGGGTCGACCGCGTCGCCCGCGAGCCGCAGCCAGCGTTCCACGCCGCCCAGCAGGTCGCGTGGCGGAAGGGCGAAGGAGGGCGCGGGCAGGGCGTGGACGACCCGTAGGAGTTCGGCCAAATCGTGCGGCTCCGCGGGGCGTACTGGATCGGGCAGCCGGTGCCACACCGTCACCGGGTGTCCCTCGACCAGCAGCGGCTCGGGCCCGGCCGCCCGGACCGCCGGGACGCCCGCCTCGGCCAGCCACCCCGCGATGTCCAGTTCGCGCCGGGCCCGCTCCAGGAGTGAGGCGTCGCGGCCCACCTTGACGACCAGGTCACCGGCGGCGAACACGGCGTTCTCGCCCAGGGCGAGGAGAGCCGCGTCCCGCGCCGGACCGGGCAGCACGCCCGCCGCGGCCAGGACCTCCCGGGCCCGCATCTCGTCCATCGTCCGCCTCCATGTCGCCCTCGGTGAGTGGTCATCCGTTGGCCAGTCTCGCATTCGCACAGGTCGGAACGTGTGCGCGGTGTCTTGACGACGCCCGCCCCGGTCACGACCATGACCAGGCCCAGTCCGAGATCGTCACGAGCCCCACGAGGAGCCGCTCACGTGACCTTGGTGACCGCGACGAGGCGGTCCGCGCGGAAGGCGCCGCTGGACCGCGGGGCCTGGTTCCTGGTGCTGCCCGCGCTGATCCCCATCCTGCTGCTCAGCGTCGGACCGCTGCTGTACGGGATCCTGCTGGCCTTCACCGACTCGCAGTCCGGGCGCACCGAGCCCACCCAGTGGATCGGCGGCCTCAACTTCCGGGACCTGTGGCAGGACACCCTGTTCTGGGAGTCGTTCCGGATCGGTCTGGTGTGGGCCGTCGGGGTCACCGTGCCGCAGTTCCTGCTGGCGCTCGGTCTCGCCCTGCTGCTCAGCCAGGACCTCAGACTGCGCTGGCTGGCCCGGGCCCTGGCGATCGTCCCGTGGGCCATGCCGGAGGTCGTGGTCGGGGTGATGTGGCGGCTGGTCTACAACGCGGACGCGGGCATCCTCAACGAAACCCTGCGCGACCTGCACCTCGGTGACGGACGCGACTGGCTCAGCGGCCTGGCCACGGCCCTGCCCGCCGTCATCGTGGTCGGTGTCTGGGCGGGCATGCCCACCACCACCGTCGCCCTGCTCGCCGGCCTGCAGAACACCCCGCGCGAACTGCACGAGGCCGCCGCCGTGGACGGCGCCGGGGCCTGGCGGCGCTTCCGGACCGTCACCTGGCCCGCGCTGCGGCCGGTCGCCCTCGCCATCACGGCCCTCAACCTGATCTGGAACTTCAACTCCTTCGCCCTGGTCTACGTCCTGACCAGCGGCGGCCCCGGCGGCCGCACCCGGCTGCCGATGCTCTTCGCCTACGAAGAGGCCTTCCGCTACGGGCAGTTCGGCTACGCCGCGGCGATGGGATGTGTGATGGTGGCCCTGGTCTCGGTCCTGCTCGCCCTGTTCCTCGTGGGCCGGCTCAGGGGAGGGGACGAGTCATGAGGACGCGCCCCGCGGCCCGCGCCGGCCAGTACGCCGCCCTGCTCGGCTATCTGGTCTTCCTCGCCTTCCCCTTCCTCTGGCTGATCTCCACCGCCTTCAAGCCGCCCCGCGAACTCGGCAGCCTCCACCCCACCTGGATCCCCGAGAACCCCACGCTGGACAACTTCCGCCAGGCCTTCGACGAACAGCCGCTGCTGCGGGCCGCGGGCAATTCCCTGATCGCCGCGGTCTCGGCCGCCCTGATCGCCGTAGTGATCGCGACTCCGATGGCGTACGTCATGGCCCGGCACCGCACCCGGCTCGCGCGCGCCGCGACCGGCTGGGTCGTCGTCAGCCAGGCGTTCCCGCTGGTCCTGGTGATCATCCCGCTGTTCCTGGTGCTGAAGAACCTGCGGCTGATCGACTCCCTGGCCGGGCTGATCCTGGTGTACGTGGTGTGGGCGCTGCCGTTCGCGCTGTGGATGCTGGTCGGTTACGTCCGGGCCGTGCCCACCGAACTGGAGGAGGCGGCCGCCGTCGACGGGGCCGGCAAGCTGCGCACCCTGGTCTCGGTGACCGCACCGCTGCTCGCCCCGGGCATCGTGGCCACGGGGCTGTTCGCCTTCGTCACCGCGTGGAACGAGTTCTTCTTCGCGCTGGTCCTGCTGAAGACCCCGGAGAAGCAGACCCTGCCGGTGACCCTTACCCATTTCATCGGCGCTGAGGGCGTCGCCGACCTCGGCCCGCTGGCCGCGGCCGCGTTCCTCGCGACCCTGCCCTCCCTGGTGGTCTTCGCGATCGTCCAGCGCCGGATCACGGGCGGCATGCTCGCCGGGGCGGTGAAGAACTGATGCGCGCACGCTGGATCCTCGTCCTCCTGCTCCTCCTCGCGGGCTGCTCCGGCGACGGTGAGCCCGACGACGGACGGATCACCCTCCGCTTCCAGTCCCTGGCCTGGCAGGAGGAGTCCGTCGCCGTCAACAAGGAACTCGTCGAGGAGTGGAACGCGCGCCATCCGGACGTCCAGGTCGAGTACGTGCAGGGCAGTTGGGACAGCGTCCACGACCAGCTGCTCACCTCCTTCGAGGGCGGCGAGGCACCCGACATCGTGCACGACGCCTCCGACGACCTCGCCGACTTCGCCTACGGCGGCCAGCTCGCCGATCTGACCGGCCTGCTCTCCGGCCGTCTCAAGGCGGACATCCCCGAGCGCAGTTGGCAGACGGTGACCTTCGGGGACGGCATCTACGGCGTGCCGTTCCTCCAGGAGCCGCGCGTGCTCATCGCCAACGCCACCTGGCTGAAGAAGTCCGGTGTCCGCATCCCCACCCCCGAACGGCCCTGGACCTGGCCGGAGTTCCGGCAGATCACCGAGGAGCTGAGCGGCGACGGCACCTACGGCGTGGCCTGGCCGCTGAAGGAACCCGTCTCCGCCACCCTCAACCTCTCCCTGTCGGCGGGCGGGCAGCTCTTCCACCGGGACTTTGACGGCAAGGTCGAGATCCGCTTCGGGACCGCCGACGAGGTGGTCCCGAGGACGATCCACGACCAGGTCAACTCCGACGGCAGCGCCTCCGGTTCGACCCTGGGCAGCGGCGGTTCGGACACCCTGCCCGGCTTCTTCGGCGGCCGGTACGCGATGGTCCCGCTCGGCTTCTCCTACCGCCAGCAGATCGTGCAGCAGGCCCCGGAGGGCTTCGACTGGCAGGTGCTGCCCGCCCCCGCGGGCGCGGACGGACTCACCCAGGGCGTCAGCCCGCAGACGCTCTCCATCGCCGCGGACAGCCCGCACCAGGAGGAGGCGGCCGAGTTCATCGACTTCCTGCTCCAGCCGCGGAACATGGTCCGGCTCGCCCTCGGCGACTGGATGCTGCCCACCGGCACCGAGGCGCTGAAGGACCCGGCGCTGCGCACCGCCGAGCACGACTGGGCGACCGGCACCGCCCTCGCCGAGCACCTGCGCTCGGCGCCCGCCCAGTCGGTCCGCGGCTACCCGGAGTGGAAGGACAAGGTCGCCACCCCCGCCCTCCAGGAGTACTACAGCGGAGCGATCGGACTCGACGACCTGCGCGAGCGCCTGGAGAAGGACGGAAACCTGGTCCTCGCCCGCTACCAGAGGTGACAGCCCGACAACCAGAGGTGCCGGCGCCGCCCCGCACTCTATATAAGTTGCACGAGACGTATCGTCTCGCTTAGTCTCCGGGACATGACCTCACCCGCGCACATCGCCATGTTCTCCATCGCCGCCCACGGCCACGTGAACCCGAGCCTCGAAGTGATCCGTGAGCTCGTCGCGCGCGGACACCGGGTCACCTACGCGATCCCGCCCGCGTTCGCCGGGAAGGTCGCCGAGACCGGCGCCGAGCCGAAGCTGTGGCACTCCACCCTGCCCGGCCCGGACGCCGACCCGGCGGCCTGGGGAAGCACCCTGCTGGACAACGTCGAGCCGTTCCTGGCCGACGCGATCCAGGCGCTGCCCCAGCTCGTCGAGGCCTACCGGGGCGACGAGCCGGACCTCGTCCTGCACGACATCACCGCCTACCCCGCCCGCGTCCTCGCCCACCGCTGGGGCGTCCCCGCCATCTCGCTCTCACCGAACCTCGTCGCCTGGGAGGGCTACGAGGAGGAGGTCGCCGAGCCGATGTGGGCGGAGCCGAAGAGCACCGAGCGCGGCCGGGCCTACTACGCCCGCTTCCGGTCCTGGCTGGAGGAGAACGGCATCACCCTGCACCCGGACCGGTTCGCGGGCCGCCCCGACCGCTCCCTCGTGCTGATCCCGAAGGCGCTGCAGCCGAACGCCGACCGGGTCGACGAGTCGGTGTACTCCTTCGTGGGCGCCTGCCAGGGCGACCGGGGAGCCGAGGGGGAGTGGCAGCGGCCCGCCGGGGCCGAGAAGGTCGTCCTCGTCTCGCTCGGCTCGTCCTTCACCAAGCAGCCCGGCTTCTACCGGGAGTGCGTCAAGGCCTTCGGGGAACTGCCCGGCTGGCACCTGGTGCTCCAGATCGGCCGGCATGTCGACCCCGCCGAGCTGGGAGACGTACCGGCCGACGTCGAAGTGCGGTCCTGGGTGCCGCAGTTGGCCGTGCTCAAGCAGGCCGACCTGTTCGTCACCCACGCCGGCGCGGGCGGCAGCCAGGAGGGGATGGCCACGGCCACCCCGATGATCGCCGTACCGCAGGCCGTGGATCAGTTCGGCAACGCGGAGATGCTCCAGGCGCTCGGTGTGGCCCGGCAGCTGTCCACCGAGGAGGCGACCGCCGAGGCGCTGCGGGAGACCGCGCTCGCCCTCGTCGACGACCCGGAGGTGGCCGGGCGGCTGAAGGACATCGCGGCGCGGACGGCCGAGGAGGGCGGCACCCGGCGGGCGGCCGACCTCATCGAGGCCGAACTCCCCGGCCGGTGAGCACAGCCGAGGGCCCGTCGGTTCCCCCGTGACCGACGGGCCCTCGTGTCATGCGGTCCGGATCAGACCGGGACGCGCTCCCCCTCGTCGTCCCGCGCCGGCTGGGCGACCGCCTCCGGCGCCTCGTCGTGCGTCAGGTCGGGCAGGCGCTCCAGCCACTTCGGCAGGTACCAGTTGCGCTCGCCCAGCAGTGCCATGACCGCCGGGAGCAGCACACCCCGGATGATCGTCGCGTCGATGAGCACCGCGGCCGCGAGGCCCACGCCCATCTGCTTCATGGACTGCATGGACAGCGTGCCGAAGATCCCGAACACGGCGACCATGATGACCGCGGCGCTGGTGACGACACCCGCCGTGGTGACCACCCCGTGCTTGATCGCCTCGTTCGTCGTACGGCCCTTCAGCCGCGCCTCGCGGATCCGGGAGACCACGAACACGTGGTAGTCCATCGACAGGCCGAACAGGATCACGAAGAGGAACAGCGGCAGCCAGCTGATGATGGCGCCGACCCCCTCCGCGCCCACCAGGGACGCCCCCCAGCCGTGCTGGAAGACGCCGACCAGGATGCCGTAGGCCGCGCCCACCGACAGCAGGTTGAGCGCGATCGAGGTGATCGCGATCGTCAGCGAGCGGAAGGACAGCAGCAT
Source organism: Streptomyces sp. NPDC002779 (assembly GCF_042888685.1). NCBI lineage: Bacteria > Bacillati > Actinomycetota > Actinomycetes > Kitasatosporales > Streptomycetaceae > Streptomyces > Streptomyces sp. NPDC002779. The sequence goes on along the minus strand of NZ_JBIAQC010000011.1, from coordinate 3,322 downwards.
CAGCAGGAAGGCGAAGACCACCACGAACGCGAAGACCGGGACGACCGCTCCGGCCAGCTGGTTGTTGAAGTCGTGGCTGCCCGCCACCTGTCCGGTGATCGGCGCCTCCAGGCCGTCGACCTTGCCGAGCGTGGCCGGACGGACCTCGTCGCGCAGTTTCTCCAGGCTCTCGCCCGCCTTGTCGAGGTCGGAGCCGCCGACCAGCGGGACGTAGACGAAGGCGAGGTTCTGCTCGTCGTGCAGCTTGATCTCGACCGGGCCGCGCGAGGCGCCCGAGTCCACGGCCTCCCGCTTGAAGTCGGCGAGCGCGCTCTGCACCTCGGGGGCGTTGATGTCGTCCGCCTTGACGACCACCTCGGCCGGCTCGGAGCCGCCGGGGAAGGCGTCGTTGACCCGGTTGTACGTCTGCACGATGGGCAGCGAGTCGCCGAACTCCTGGTCCAGCGTGAGGTTCTGGGTCTTCATGCCGACCGCGGGAGCGGCGACCGCGAGCAGCGCGCCGGTCGCGACGACCGCCGAGATCAGCGGCCGCTTCAGCACGGCACCGAGGATGGCCGTCCACAGGCGGCTGTCCCGGTTGACGTTGCCGCGCTTGCGGCGCAGCTTGCTCTCCGGGTGCAGGTAGGGTATGCGGCCCTTCTCCACCCGGTGGCCCAGCAGGGACAGCACCGCGGGAAGCACGGTCACCGAACCGACCATGGCGACCGCCACGACGATCAGCGAGGCAAGACCCATCGCCTCGAAGTCGGCGATACCGGTGAACAGCATGCCCGCCATCGCCACGCACACCGTGACACCGGAGACCACGATCGCCCGGCCACTGGTGGCGGCGGCGATCCGCAGCGCCGTCTGCGGGTCCTTGCCGGCGGCCCGCTCCTCACGCTCGCGGCGCAGGTAGAACAGGCAGTAGTCGACGCCGACGGCCAGACCGACCAGCAGCATCACCGAGTTGGCGACATCGCCCATCGGCATGACATGGCTGACGATGCCCATCAGACCCATCGTCGCCATGATCGCGGTGATCGCCAGGAGCACCGGCAGCAGCGCCGCGACGAGCGCGCCGAAGGCGATCAGCAGAATGCCGAGGGCCACGGGCACGGCCGAGTACTCGGCCTTCTTGAAGTCGTCCCCGAACGCGTCGTCGAACGTCTTCATCATGCTGGCGGCGCCGATCTCCTCGATCGTCAGCGCCGGATGGTCCTTCTGGACCTCGGCCACCGCCTTCAGCACCGGCTCGACCCGCTCGCTCGCGGTCTCCGCGTCACCGCGCATGTCGAACTGCACCAGCGCGCTGCGGCCGTCCTCGGAGAGGGTGTCCGCGTCGTACGGCGAGGTGACGCCGGTGACCTTGCCGGTCGCCTCGACCGCGTCCATCACCGCGGTGACCGCGGCGCGGAACTCGGTGTCGGTGGCCTTCAGGCCGGCGTCCTTCGCCTGAACCAGGACGGTCTCGCCGGCCGGCTCGTCGATCCCGGAATCGTCGATGATCTGCGCGGCGGTCTTCGTCTCGCCCTTGAGCGCCTGGCTCTCGTCCACGTCCACCCGGCCGGCCGCCGAACCGAGCCCCATCGCCAGGACGACGAACAGCACCCAGATGCCGACGGCAGCCCATCGGTGCCGGACGCTCCAGCCGCCTGCCCGGGCGGCCAGACCCCGCACCCGTATGTCTCCGTTCCCCATGATGGGCTTGCCCCCTTGTATGCGGTGGCAGCCCCCTGCCGCCACCTTCCGCTTTGAAGGTATGCGGCGGATAAAGGCATCTCGTCGTGCTGATCGGTGAGCTGAACGCGGCGGGAATCATCCCCCTGGACCCCGCCTTCTCCCCACTGGGGAGGAGGAAGCCCCTTACATCTATGTGCCGACTGCCCACCCCCGCGCAGCCTTATGGTGTGCGGATGACGACGAGGTATGCGGCGCTGCTGCGGGGGATCAACGTGGGCGGCGCCAAGAAGGTCCCGATGGCGGAGCTGCGCGTCCTGATGGCCGGGCTCGGCCTGGACGACGTGCGCACCTACCTCCAGAGCGGCCAGGCCGTCTTCTCCGCCGCGCGCGGCGACGAGGAGACCTGGGCCGCGGAGATCACGCGGGCGGTCGAGAAGCGGTTCGGGTTCGCCGTGGACGTCATCGTCCGCGACCACGCCTATCTGGCGGCGGTCGTCGAGGGCTGTCCCTTCCCGGCCGCCGAGCTGGAGGGCAAGCAGCTGCACGTCACGTACTTCTCCGAGCCGGTCACCGCCGAGCGCTTCGCCGAGACCGCCCCGGCCGCCTTCCTGCCGGAGGAGTTCCGGCTCGGCGAACGCTGCCTGTACCTGTACGCCCCGAACGGCCTCGGCCGCTCCAAGCTCGCCGAGCAGTTGGCCAGGCCACGCCTGAACAAGGGCCTGACCGCGACCACCCGGAACTGGAACACCGTGGTCAAGCTGGTGGAGATGACCGGAGGGTAGGCAGCCCGCTCCCGGGAGACGCCGTCAGGCGCCCACGGCCGCCAGCACCGGTACCCGGGCCGCGTCATAGCGGTCCAGCAGCAGCCGCGCGACCTCCGGTGCCGGGCCGAGGACATCGGCCAGGACGTCCGCCCCGGCGGCGCCCCGCGCGATCCGGTCCGGCAGGAAGCCGGGGGCGAGGACGTACGGCGCGACGGCCACCCGTTCGCAGCCGAGGGCCCGCAGTTCCCGTACCGCGTCCTCCGTGCGGGGCAGGGATGCGGAGGCGAACGCGGGCCGCACGGCACACCAACCGGTGCGCCGCCACTCCCGCGCGATGTCTGCGATCACCGCGCTCGCCTCCGGGTCGGTGGACCCCGCCGAGGCCAGCACGACCCCGGTCGAGGACTTGTCGGCGGGCGTGAGACCCGCCTCGTACAGCCGCCGCTCCAGCGCACCGAGCAGCAGCGGGGAGGGGCCGAGCACCTCCGTCTGCCGGATCCGCAGCCGCCGGGGCGCGTCCCGCAGCACCGCGGGGATGTCCGCCTTCGCGTGGAAGGCGCGGGTCAGCAGCAGCGGCAGCGCCACGACATCGCGCACGCCCTCCGCCGCGAGGGATTCCAGCACGCCCTGCACGGTGGGGATGTTGAAGTCCAGGAAGCCGGTCTCCACGCGCAGTCCGGGCCGCGCCGAGCGCACCCGTCGTACGAGGGCGTGCACGGTCGCGGCGTGCCGCGGGTCGCGGCTGCCGTGCGCGATGACGAGGAGGACCGGCTGGTGGCGCATGGGACTCAACTCCTCGCGAGCAGGCCGCGGCTGCGCAGCACCCAGCGCTCCAGCGGGCTGAAGATCAGCAGGTCGATGGCGATACCGACGAGCAGGATCAGGAAGATGGCCAG